>NZ_JAKRMR010000012.1:0-98327 GCF_022346205.1 Corynebacterium sp. ACRPZ | reverse complement strand
AGCTTCTCGCTGATCTCGTTGACCCTCGCCGGGTCATGGTTTTTCTTCGGTGACACCGTAGTCATTATCGGTGAAACTCCCTCTCAATCAGAGCCTCACACACAAACTTCCTGACACCCTCGGGCCGGATTGAGTCATGGGCTCAAAGTATTGGGGCCGCAACCTACGAACTCATCCGCCAGATGTTTCACGCCCGCCAAGTTGAAGCCCAAGCCTACAATAGCGCCCTTGGCGTGTTGGGCCTGTCGAAGAAGTACTCCCGCAGCTTGCTTGAACAAGCCTGCCAAGACGTCCTCGATTCCCGCATGGTGCCGTCGGTGCGCAAAGTCCACGACACCATCAAAGACCTCGAAACTCGCACCGCCACTGCCACAGGTGGTGCGCAATCACCAACATCATCTGCTGCGTCAACTAGGCCGGTGGCGCGTCGCGCCCCAGCTGCGCAGGTGTCGCATGTACGGGGCAAAGCAGCGTTCGAGTTCAGTGAGCTTGAATTCGGTGAGGAGGCGTAGAAGCATCATGGCGTTAACCGATGAAGATTTCGACAAGCTCGGCTCGCTGCGCGGGATGCGCGTGTTCGCCGCGACGATCCAAGAGATCGTCAACGACCCCTCGCGCGATAACGACTCCTTCGAAGACAAGATCAAAGAAGCCCTCGAAGCTCAACTCACCGCCCGCGACAACAAGGTCATCCAGACAAGGTTGCGTGAAGCGAAACTCCTTGGCTCAACCGCCGCACTCGAGCGCTTCGATGCCTATCCTGGCCGCGGTGTAACCCAAGACCGCATCGACCGGCTCGCCACCTGTGAATGGGTCGACTACGGCAAAGACCTCATCATCGTGGGAGCTACCGGCACCGGTAAAAGCTTCCTCGCTCAAGCCCTGGCCGTCGCGGCGTGCCGCAAAAAACTCACCACCCGCTACTTCCGGCTTAACGACCTGGCCAACGATTTCGACGCTGCGGCTGAGCATCCCCAGGCCCGCAAACAACTCCTCGCCGACTTGCAGGCCCCGGCACTTGTCGTCATCGATGACTTCCTCGCCACCGATGTCTCAGCGCACGCGTTGAACCAAGTGTTCAACCTGCTCGTCGGGCGTGAGCATGCCTCTACCGTGATCGCCAGCCAGCACGAACCCGATTACTGGTACGACGTGTTCTCAGAGGCAGCACTGGCGGACGCGGTGATGTCCCGTCTTGCCAACCACGGCTCGAAACTCACCCTGACGGGAGAAGACATGCGAACCCGCGACGACATCAAACAAGAAAGGATGGGCCCTGCCATACCCAAACGGCTGCGTCAACCCCAGAAGCCGTAACCGGGGGTAAAAAACGGGTACCGGCAACCACCAACACCCCGGTACCCGATACCGCCCTACCGGTACCGAAAAGAAACGCCCGTCAAATAAAGAGCAACGCAAGACCTCAGGGGTGTCCTCGAAAGCCCAAGAAGCAACAAAATTAAATTTTGAATTAGCTAACGCAAACAAAAAGAAAGCTTCTCGGATCGCTCGGCGCGAGAAAGCGCAACGGAAATTTCAGATCCGTGCCGCTAAAAAGAAGGCCAAACATAAAGGCAAGTAGTCGAAGGCGTCAAAGCGAAGTTGCCATACAGCGAGAGCAAAGCTGTGTAGGCGTGAGTCAACTTATGCGCACGTACGCTCCCCGCTATATGCCTACAAGGACAAAGGGTGCCCCTAGCCTAGTGAGGGACGCGTCAACTCGGAAGATTTACATCGTTTGAGCTTGGCGTTTCCCTCCTTCCGAAGCCGTCGGATACGACTTCGGACCTATGTACTTCGACAACACCGCACACGCGCCGTTTTCAGAAATAGTGCCGTTCTACCAGTCAGGGCAGCTCGACGAAGGCTTTCTCGCCGGCCGGATGCCATACGAAACAGGAGCGCAACTCGCACTACTCCTCGATGCGCTGGACCCTGCCCAAAACTGGCAGTACTACCTCAATGGTCAAAGCCCGAATGAGAAGCGAACACTCATCGACGCCCTTGAACACACCCTCCAGGTGCACTGAAACTTCACTTACGGCTACCCCCTACAACCTGGAGGCGTAGTTGCTCAGGTAGTCGGCGTGGACGACTGGGCGGCGTTGGTGTTCGGGCAGCTCGTCGGAGTGGCGGCCGCACATCGTGGCAAGCTCCGCGGCGTCGTACGCCACTTCCCCGCGACCAATAGCTTCGGAGTCCGGCCCAAGGATCTCCACAATGTCGCCTGCATGGAACTCGCCTTGGATCCCGGTAATCCCCACTGCGAGCAGGCTCGTGCCGCCGCGGGTCACGGCCTCGACGGCGCCCTTGTCCAAGCGCAGCACGCCCTCAGCGTCCGCTGCGTAGAGGGCCCAAAACTTCCAGGCGTTGAGTTTGCTCTCCGGACGAGTGTGGAACACGGTGCCCACCTGCGCGTTTTCGAGCGCGTCCTCGATCTTCTCCGTGGCGGTGAGCAGCACCGGCACGCCGCCGCGGGTGGCCAGGCGCGCGGCCGAGACCTTCGCCGCCATGCCGCCGGTGCCGAAGACGCCCCCGTCGCCGGCTTCGACGTCGGTGAGGTCGTTGCCGGAGCGGACTTCGTCGAGAAGCTTCGCCCCTGGATCGGCGGGGTTCTTGTCGTAGAGGCCGTCCACGTCCGACAGCAGCACCAGCGCGTCCGCGGACACGAGGGTGGCCACGATGGCGGAGAGGCGGTCGTTGTCGCCGAAGCGCATCTCGGAGGTGGCCACCGTGTCGTTCTCGTTGACAATCGGCACCGCCCCCATCTGCCGCAGCCGGTCGATGGTGCGCTGCGCGTTGCGGGCGCGCTCGCGGGACCCGGCGTCGCTTTGTGTGAGCAGCACCTGGCCGATCGTGCGGCCGTAGCGCGCAAACGAGGCACCCCACACCTGCGCGAGGTGGATCTGCCCCACCGACGCGGCCGCCTGCTTGGTGGCCAGATCGCGCGGGCGTGCCTTCAGCCCCAGCGGCCCCATGCCCGCCGCGATGGCGCCCGAGGAAACCACGACCACTTCGGAACCGCGCACGATGCGGTGTTCAATAGCGTCCACGATGCGGTCGATCTTCGCCGGATCCAGCTCGCCTGCGGCATTGACCAGGGAACTCGTGCCTAGCTTGACCACAATGCGGCGGGCGGAGGCGATCGTTTGGCGAAGCGTTGTCATACGCGGAAAGTCTACGCCTGTGGCTAACCCGCGGCCCTAGCCCTGCCAGCGCTCGCGGTCGGCTTCTTCGCCGGTGCCGTAGTCGTACTCGTCGATAAGCCCGCGGCGGGCCTGGGACGCACGCTTGCGCTCCGCCGCGGAGGTGCGGTCCGTGCCGCCCAGGCGCGCGTCCTGGCCGCGGCCGGCAAGCGTCGGGTCGCCGCCGATGGACGGTTCCCAGTCGAACGAGATCTCGCCGATGGTCACCGTGTCGCCCTCGTGGGCGCCGGCCTTGCGAAGCATGTCTTCCACGCCTGCCTTGTTCAGGCGGTCCGACAGGTAGCCGACGGCCTCGTCGTTTTCGAAGTCCGTCTGGCGCACCCAACGCTCCACCTTCTCGCCGGTGACCAGCCACCCTTCCGGGTACATGGGGTCGCGCACGACCTCCACGCCCCCATCGTCGTGGCGGCGGCCGATGAGTTTGGGGCGGATGACCTGTGGCTCGTCGATAGGCATCGTGCGCCGCTGCTTGCGAGTGCGTTTGACGATGTCCCACAGCGCCCACTTCAGCTCGTCCAGGCCTTCGCGGGTGGCGGTGGAGATCATGTACACCGGCCAGCCGAACTTCTCCTCGATGTCCGCGCGCAGGAACTCAGCGAGCTCCTTCGCCTCCGGGATGTCCATCTTGTTCAGCACCACCAGACGGGGACGCTCGCGCAGGTCGCCAAGGCCGGAGTCCATGTCCAGGGCGTCGGCGTAGGTGTCCAGCTCATGCTCGAGGGCCTCGATGTCGGAGATCGGGTCGCGGCCCGGCTCCATCGTCGCCACATCAACGATGTGCGCGAGCACCGCGGTGCGCTCAATGTGGCGCAGGAAATCCAGGCCGAGGCCCTTGCCTTCGCTCGCGCCCGGGATCAGGCCAGGCACATCCGCGATGGTGAACGTGTCGTGGCCGACGTTGACCACGCCCAGGTTCGGCGCAAGCGTGGTGAACGGGTAGTCCGCGATCTTCGGCTTCGCGGCAGAAACCACGGAAATGAGGGACGACTTGCCTGCCGACGGGAACCCGACCAGGCCCACATCCGCCATCGACTTCAGCTCCAGGATCAGGTCGTGCGCCTCCCCCGGCTCGCCTTTCAGCGCGAAACCGGGGGCTTTGCGCTTCGCCGTCGCCAAGGCGGCGTTGCCCAGGCCGCCGAAGCCGCCCTCGGCCGCGATGAAGCGGGTGCCCGGGACGGTGAGATCCGCGAGCACCTCGCCGTCCTCGCTGCGCACCACCGTGCCCACCGGCACCTCCAGCACAAGGTCCTCGCCGCGGGCGCCGTTGCGCCAGTCGCCGGCGCCGTTCGCGCCGCGCTGCGACTTGATGTGCGGGCGGTACTGGAAGTCCAGCAGGGTGTGGACCTGGGTGGACACCTCAAGCACGATGTCGCCGCCGTGCCCGCCGTTGCCGCCGTCCGGTCCGCCGAGCGGTTTGAACTTCTCGCGGTGGACGGACGCGCAGCCGTGGCCGCCGTCGCCTGCTTGCAGGTGCAGGGTTGCGCGATCAACGAATTGGGCCATGGTGGGTTTTCCCGCCTTTCTTTAGGACACGGACGATGATATGCAAAAAGCGCCGTCGGCCCGAATGGACCGGCGGCGCCTACGCTTCGCGGTTACGCGGTGGCGGTTGCCTCTTCGGCGGTGCCTTCGTCGACAACGCCTGCTGCCTCGGCCTGCTCGAGGACCTCGGAAGCGACGCCCTGGCCGTCGGCCGGGACGATGTTGACGATGCGGCGCTTACGCTTGATGCCGAACTGGACGGAGCCTGCGGTCAGTGCGAACAGCGTGTCGTCGCCGCCGCGGCCGACGTTGTCGCCCGGGTGGAACTTGGTGCCGCGCTGACGGACGAGGATCTCGCCGGCCTTGACCTGCTGGCCACCGAAGCGCTTCACACCGAGGCGCTTGGACTCAGAGTCACGACCGTTCGAGGAGCTGGATGCACCCTTCTTGTGTGCCATTGTTCAAATTCTCCTATGTGTTTACTTGATGCCGGTGATCTTGACGGTGGTCTGCTGCTGGCGGTGGCCCTGGCGGACCTTGTAGCCGGTCTTGTTCTTGTACTTCAGAATGTCGACCTTCTTGCCCTTGCCGTGCTCGACGATCTCTGCGGTCACGTTGACCTTGGACAGTGCGTCTGCGCCGGAGGTGACGTCTGCGCCATCTACGAGAAGGATCGGGGTGAGTTCGACCTTGTCGCCTGCTTCACCCTCAAGCTTCTCGACCTTGACGAGGTCGCCCTCGGCAACCTTGTACTGCTTGCCGCCGGTCTTGACGATCGCGTACATAGAGGGTTACCCCTTATCTCTACTCGCCCGCCCCCTGCATGCTCGGAGGCGGAAATGGAACAGTTTGAGCGTTTCGGGGCCGATGGTGAGCCTGCCGTGCCCGCATGCGTAGGCAACGAGGCGGCACGCCCCGAAACAGCGACTCGGCAAGACTACACCGGCACCTTGCGCTTTACCAAACCGCGTTAGCTGCTGCGGCGTGTGGCGCGCCTGCGTCCGCGCCGCGGGGAAGCCTTTGCTTCTCGACGGCGCTCCGCCTGCCCCTCTTCCTTCTTCGGCCTTTCCTTCTCGGCCGCGCGGGCGTTGGCGGCTGCGGCGGACGTGGCGTTGGACTTGCGCACGGCGCGGCGGCGGCCCCGGCGGCCCGCCGCCGGCTTCTCCTTTTCTGCCGGCTCAACCTTCTTGGCATCCGAGTCGGCTGCTGCTGCGGTGGTCTCCTCGGCGGCGTCCGGGTAGTCCTCGCGGCGCGGGCGGTGATCCGAACGGGAGTTGCCGCGGGTGCGGCGCTTGCGGCGCGGCGAGTTGTCGAACTCGTCCACCGCCTCCTCGAAGCTCTGCTGCGGGGTGTCCTGCGTGTCCGCCGGGCGCTCGTCGCGCTGCTCCTGCGCGTCCGTCTGGTCCGTCCGGTCCGTCTGTGGGCCGCGCCCACGGTTGCCTCCGCGGCGGCCGCGGCGGCGCGAGGAACGGCGGCGCGGCTCGGAGCTGTCGTCGTCGGTGTCGGAATCCGCAGCGTCAGCGGAGTCGCTGTCGTCGCTGAAGATCGAGTTGAGCAGGTTGTCCATCTCGTCTTCGTTGAGGTGCTTGCGCTTGGAGCGGCGCGAACCGCGCGACGGCTGCTCGTCGCGGCCCGAGTCGCGTCCGGTGTCGTGCTCAGTGTCGTGCTCCGCCTCGGCGGGCTTGTTGCGGCCGCGGGAGGAGCGGTGCTCGTCGTCACGCGAACGGCGCTTGGAGCGTTCTTCGCGCCCGCGCTCGGAGTAGGGGTCGTGCTCGACGGGGTCGTCGGAGACGATGATGCCGCGGCCGCCGCAGCACTCGCACTCGGTGGAGAAGGTCTCCAGCAGGCCGTTGCCCAGGCGCTTGCGTGTCATCTGCACCAGGCCCAGGGAGGTGACCTCGGAGACCTGGTGGCGGGTGCGGTCGCGGCCGAGCGCCTCGTTCAGGCGGCGCAGCACGAGCTCCTGGTTTTCGGGCAGGATCATGTCGATGAAGTCGATGATGATCATGCCGCCGATGTCGCGCAGGCGGATCTGGCGCACGATCTCCTCGGCGGCCTCCAGGTTGTTGGAGGTGACCGTCTCCTCCAGCGAGCCGCCGGAGCCGGTGAATTTGCCGGTGTTGACGTCGATGACGGTCATGGCTTCGGTGCGGTCGATAACCAGGGTGCCGCCGGACGGCAGCCACACGGTGCGCGACAGCGCCTTCTGCAGCTGCTCGTCGATGCGGTGGACCTCGAAGGCGTCCTTGCCGTCGTGCTTCGAGCGGTCGAACTTCTCCAGGCGGTCCAGCAGGTCCGGGGCGACGGACTGCACGTAGGCGTGGACGGTGTTCCACGGCTTGCGCCCGTCGACGATGAGCGACGTAAAGTCCTCGTTGAACAGGTCGCGCACGACCTTGACCAGGATGTTCGGCTCCTCGTAGAGGGTGACCGGCTTCGCGCCCTTGGAGCTTTTCTCCTTTTCCGCCTGGTTCTGGATGGCGGTCCACTGGTTGTGCAGGCGATTCACGTCAGCCGCGATGGCCTCTTCCGGCACGTTCTCGGCTGCAGTGCGGATGATCGCCCCGCCCTTGCCGGGCACGACGTTGTTCAGGATCTCCTTCAGGCGCTTGCGCTCCGGCGCCGGCAGTTTGCGGGAGATGCCCGCGCTGCGGCCGCCCGGCACGTACACCAGGTAGCGGCCGGCCAGCGAGATCTGGGTGGTCAGGCGCGCGCCCTTGTGGCCGACTGGGTCCTTGGTCACCTGCACCAGCACCTGGTCGCCGGATTTCAGCGCCTGCTCGATGCGGCGCGAACGCCCGCCCAGCCCGGCGGCTTTCCAGTCCACCTCGGAGGCGTAGAGCACGCCGTTGCGGCCCTGCCCGATGTCGATGAACGCGGCCTCCATGCTGGACAGCACGTTCTGCACGCGGCCGAGGTAGATGTTGCCGATCATGGAGGACTGGCTTTCGGCGGTGACGAAGTGCTCCACCAGCAGCCCGTCTTCGAGCACGCCGACCTGGGTGATCTTGCCGTGGCCGTCGTGGCGGTCGCGCTCGCGCACCACCATGTGGCGCTCCACGGACTCGCGGCGCGCCAAAAACTCGGCCTGGCTGACAATGCGGGAGCGTTTGCGCTGCTCTTCGCGCTTCTCGGTGCGGCGGCGGCGCTGCGCCTCCAGGCGCGAGGAGCCTTTGATCGCCTTCGGCTCTTCGATGACTTCGGGCTCTTGCGTATCGACGTCCTCCGGCGAAGCCTCGTCGTCAGGCTTGGGCTCCTTCTCCTCGCTCGGGGCAGCCTGGCGGGTGGCGCGGCGGCGCTTGCGCTCCGGGGCCTTGAAGACGGGCGCGCGGTTGGTGGTCTCCTCCGGCACGGGGGTGATCTCCGGCTCGACGTCGGTCAGCGGGCCCTCGCGCAGGTCCGCCTCGACTTTTTCCTCGATCTGGTGGATCTCGTTTTCCACGTCCTTGCGCACGCGCTGGCGGATCTTCTCGTCAGCGGCGTCGTCGGCGGTCTCGTCGCCGGTGGTGTCTGAGGCGGCGGCGTCGGCGAGCGCGTCGAGAAGCTGCTCGCTCTCAGCGCGCGTCAGCGTGGATTGCGCGACCTTGACCACCCCGAGCTCCGACAGCGCCACCACGAGCTCTTTCGACGGCACGCCGAGGGCCTTGGCCAGGGTGAACACGCGGGTTTTCTCCGCGAGCTGGGAGCGGTCGAATTCGGCATAAATATTCTTGTGACCAGCCAATGTGCGTCACTCTCCAATTTTGCTCAGCCGCAACCCGCCGGGGTGTGCCGGGCGCTGGCAAAACGGTGCCGAAGCGGCCGCGCGGCGAACCCCACGGTGCGGTACATGTGAAAGTTTCCTAGCGTCGCGTGGCGACGCTTGCGCTCCCCATTGTGGCACAGCGGGGCAGTGTTTACTTCTCGGCCAGTCGCAGAAGGTCGGCCACCGCGGCCACGGGGGCGTTCTCGTGGGATTCAGTCAGCGCGGTGCCCACCACGATCTGCAGCACCCGCGCGGCGTTGAAATCCACGCCGGCGCGCTGCAGCAGCTGGGAGATGAGCTCCTTCAGTTCGCTGAGGGTGCGGCCGACAAAGTCGCCGACCTCGCCGGTTTCGCGCTGCGCCTCCACAAACGCGGAGATCACGGCGCGCGCCCGCTCCGGCTGGCCGCACGTCACCACCGCGACGGCCGCCTCCGCCAGGTTCACCGGGTCTGTCAACGCCTCACCCGCGGCGGTTGCGCGTTCGAACGCGTCACGCCGGCCCTGCTCCAGCCGTTCGAAGCAGGTAGCCACAAGTTTGTCACGCGTGGAGTAGTAGTAGCCGATGGATCCCACCGGCACCGACGCCGCCGCAGCGACCTGGCGGTGCGTCACCCCTTTGAGTCCCTCCGAAAGCAGCAGACCGATCGCCGCATCCAGGATCGCAGAGCGCTTCTCCACCGCTCGTGCCTGTTCGCTGCGAGATGCCACCACCATCTCCCTTTCTCACTATGCGGATTACATGCGACTCTATTTATACAACAACTGATCCCGCGTGATTCTAATTCCCCCCGCCCAAGGCGTGAAAAACACCGCAGCCGGGTGGCTGCGGTGTTGGCTACGTGCACTTAGAGGTTCGGGAACCAAATGCCGATCTCGCGCTCGGCGGACTCCGGCGAGTCGGAACCGTGGACGACGTTCTCCGCCACGGACAGCGCGAAGTCGCCGCGGATGGTGCCCGGGGTGGCCTTGGCAACCGGGTCGGTGCCGCCGGCCAGCTGGCGCCACGCCTCGATGGCGCGCTCGCCCTCGACGATGCCGGCGACCAGCGGAGCGGAGGTGATGAAGTCCACCAGCTCGCCGAAGAACGGCTTGTCCTTGTGCTCGGCGTAGTGCTTCTCGGCGGTCTCGCGGTCTGCGGTGCGCAGGTCCAGCTCCACGAGCTTCAGGCCCTTGCGCTCGATGCGGGCAATGATGTCGCCGACGTGGCCGTTTGCAACACCGTCGGGCTTGATCAGGATCAGAGTGCGTTCAGTCATAGCCCAAAATCTTACCCCAAAGTCGTGTTTACGCCTCGCGCACGATGCGCGCTGCGTCTTCCGGCGTGGTGTTGCGGAACCACAGCTGCACCTGCTGCACCGCCAGCTGGAAGTTGCCCTCCGCCTTCATGCGGTTGACGGTGGCGCGCTGCTCGTCGTCAAGCTCGGGCGCAATCTCCTCGCGGCGCGTGTATTGCTCGTAAAACCCGAGCACCAAAAACAGCCCGGCGGCGATGATCGCCGCGGTGCCCACCCACCCGGGCAGGGTGGTGTAGACGGCCACCACCGCGACGATGGAGAACACGGCGGCCAGGGCGAAACTCACGATGCGCATGGGCCATACCGTAGCCTTGATGCCCATGGTGCACAGCTCTCCCCTGCCGGATGTCGCGCTGCCTGATGTTTCGCTCGATCGCCTGGTCCCGCGCAGCGGCCTGCCCGCCGTCACGGAGTACGACACCGGCCGCACCGTCACCTACGACGAGCTGGGCGCACTCGCGGACGCCGCCGCCACCCGCCTGCGTCGCCGCGGCGTGGGGCCGGGCAGCGTCGTTGAGCTGCGCCTGCCCAACTCGATCGACTTCGCCGTCGCACTGCTCGCCGTCTCCCGCACGGGTGCGGCGGCGTGCCTTGTCGGGCATTCGCTTATCGACGTCGAGGCGTCCCGGTTGTCTGCCCTCGCCGGCGTCACCCACCGTGTCGAGCCGGACGATCTCGCCCCCGGCCCCGCCGACGACTTCGCGCCGGCGGACCCGGACTCGGTGGCCGCCATCCCGTTTTCCTCCGGCACCACCGGCCTGCCCAAGGGCGTGGAGCTGACGCATCGCTCGATTACCGCCAACGCGGTGCAGTTCAACGCGGCGCTGGCCGCCAGCGGCATCGGCGAGGGCACCCGCGTGGCCGCGCCGCTGCCGTTTTCCCACATCTACGGGCTGAACACGCTGCTGCTGTCGTCGCTGGCCGCGGGCCGGCACGTGTTCACCGCCGCGCGCTTCGACCTCGCCGAGTTCGTCCGCGCCCACCGCGGGCACGCCATCGAGCTGAGCTTCATCGCCCCGCCGATCGCGCTGGCGCTGGCGAACTCGCCTGCCGTCGACCCGGCCGATTTCGCCGTCTGCGCCCACATGGTTTGCGGCGCCGCACCCTTGGACGAGACGCTGGCGCGGCGCGTGGAGGAGCGCCTGGGTATTGCCATGCTGCAGGGCTACGGCACAACCGAATCCTCGCCGGTGACGCACGTCGGCATCGCCGGCAAGTCCAACCCGGGCACCATCGGGTTCGCCATCCCCAACACCGAATTCCGGGTGGTGGATATAGACACCGGCGCGGAGCTTCCCGACGGCCGCGACGGCGAGCTGCAGGTCCGCGGCCCGCAGGTCATGCGCGGCTACCTGTACAACCCGGAGGCCACCCGCAATGCCATCGTGGACGGCTGGCTGCGCACCGGCGACATCGCGCGCGTGAACCCGGACGCCACCGTCACGGTCGTGGACCGCGCCAAGGACGTGTTCAAGTACCACGGGTTCCAGATCGCCCCGGCCGAACTCGAGGCGCTCATGCTCACGCACCCGCAGATCGATGATGTGGCTGTGGACGAGCGCGGCGGCGTGCCGAAGGCTTTCGTCGTAAAGCAAGGGCTTTTAGATGAGGCGCAATTGATGGAGTGGGTTGCGGCGCGCGTGACCGCCTACAAAAAGGTGCGCGCCGTGGCGTTCGTGGAGGCGATCCCCCGCAACGCCGCCGGCAAAATTTTGCGCAAGGACCTTTAAGTGCCCAAGTGCTGGGTGGTGAGGTAGCCGCCGCGCATGCGCTGGACAATCTCGGAGCGCATGCGGATGACGAAGTACCAGACGATGCCGAAGATGATGCCCACGGCCGTAACGGACCAGTGGATGAAGAAGCCGAAGATCAGCGGGATCTGCAGCGCCAGGTCGATCCACAGCGCGGCCGGCTTCTTCTGGAAGAACGCCATCACCACATGCGCCAGTCCGATGACGGTGACGTAGACCCAGTTGAAGGTGGTCCAGTGCTCGCCGCCGTCGACTTTCAGGATGACGGTGAGGATGAGCAGGACCGTGATGGCCTCCATGATCAGCGTGCCGGCGAGCACGCCGGTCAGCCCCGACATCGGGTCCTTGACGGGCGCCTTGCCGGGGCCGAGCGGGCCCATCTGCTGCTTTTTGGGTGTCATTGCGGGTCCTTTCCAAACATGGCGCGGGCCTCGCCGGCGGTGACCACCGAGCCGGTGATAATCACGCCGGAGCCGGACTGCACGCCCACCTCAGCGAGCGCTTCTTCGGCCAGCTCCACGGCGAGCTCGTAGGCGGACGGCAGGTGCTCCTCGACGTGCACGCGCTCGTCGCCGAAAACCTCGCGGGCGGTTTCGGCCAGTTCGTAGGCGTCCGTGGCGCGCGGGGAGCTGTTCTGCGTGATCACGACCTCGGTGAGCACGGGCTCGAGCGCCTCCATGATGCCCCGGGCGTCCTTGTCGCCCAAGATGCCCAGCACGCCGATCAGGCGCGTGAAGTCGAAGTCGCGCTCCAGCGCCGCCGCGAGCGCCTGGGCGCCGTGCGGGTTGTGGGTGGCGTCGATGAAGGTGGTCGGGGTGGCGCGCACGCGCTCCAGCCGGCCCGGCGAGGTGGTGGCGGCGAAGCCCTCGCGCACGGTGTCCGCGTCGAGCGTGCGTTCCGACGACGCGCCGAGGAACGCCTCCACCGCCGCCAGCGCCACCGAAGCGTTGTGGGCCTGGTGCGGGCCGGACAGCGGGAGGAACACCTCCGGGTACTCGCCGGACAGGCCCTTCAGCGTGAGCGTCTGCCCGCCCACGGCCACCTCGGAGGCGGCCACGCCGAACTCCTGGCCGAAGCGGGCCACCGGCGCGCCGATTTCCACGGTGCGCTCCAGGATCACGCGCATCGCGTCCGGGTCCTGCTGGCCGATCACGGCCACGGCATCCGCGCTGCGGATAATCCCGGCCTTCTCGCCGGCGATCTCCCCGATCGTGTCGCCCAGGTAGGCGGTGTGGTCCAGGCCGACGGGCATGATCACGTCCACGTCCGCGTCGACGACGTTGGTGGCGTCCCAGGTGCCGCCCATGCCGACTTCGACCACGGCGACGTCGACAGGCGCATCCGCAAACGCGGCGAACGCGAGGCCCACCATGACCTCGAAGTAGCTCATGGGCACACCGGTGCGCTCGTCCACCATCTGGATGTACGGCTCGATCTCGCGGTAGATGCGCACGAAATCCGCCGGGTGGATCGGCTCGCCGTCGATGCCGATGCGCTCGGTGACGGACTGCAGGTGCGGGCTGGTCGTGCGGCCCACGCGGTTGCCAAACGAGCGCAGCAGCGACTCCACCATCCGCACCGTGGAGGTTTTGCCGTTGGTGCCGGCGACGTGGATGACCTTGAAGGACTTCTGCGGCTCGCCGAGAAAGTCCATGAGCAGCTCGATGCGCTCCAGCGACGGGTCGATGTCCGTCTCCGGCCAGCGGGCGGCGAGCTCCGCTTCCACCTGCGCGAGCGCGACTAAGTCTTCCTCGCTCACGCCGCGCGGGGCGAGCGCGTCGTCCTCGCGCCCCTCCCCCGGCGCGCCGAGGTTGAGCGTCAGGCCAGTGTCGGTCTGCTGGATGTCGTACTGCTCCGGAAGTTCGGGCAGCTCGAAATCGTTGTCTGCCACTTAGGCCTCCGGCAGCTGTTCCAGGCGTGCGGTGACGCGCTCGAACTCTTCCTGCGCGACCTGCTGGCGCACCTTGATCTTTTCCACCACGGGCTCCGGCGCGTTGGCCAGGAACTGCTCGTTGGCGAGCTTGCCGCCGGTGGTGTCCAGCTCCTTCTGCGCCGCGGCGAGCTCCTTTTCGAGGCGCTTGCGCTCCGCGGCGACGTCCACGGTGCCGGAGGTGTCCAACGCGACGTCGAGGTTGGCTTGGCTCAGGCGCATTTCAATGCTTGCCGACGCGCTAAAGTCCTCCCCCGGCTCCTCCACCCTGGCAATCTGGCGGACCACGTCTTCGAGCTCCGCCAGGTCCGCGGACGCGAAGTCCACGCGCGCCGGCACCTTCTGCGAGGGCTTGACGCCCTGGTCGGAGCGGAAGCGGCGCAGCTCGGTGATGAGCTTGATCGCGTCCTCCACGCGGGTGCGGGCCTTCGTGTCGGTCTCGGCGCCGCCGTTGGTGTCGTCCGCGGTCGGCCACGGCGCGATGGTGACGGTTTCCTCGCCGGTGAGCGCCTTCCACAGCACCTCGGTGACAAACGGCATGGTCGGGTGCAGCAGGCGCAGCACGACATCGAGGACGCGGCCGAGCACGACCTTGGTGGTTTCCCCCTGTGCGCTCTCGCCGTCCCGTGGGATCTGGGTTTTGGCGATCTCCAGGTACCAGTCGCACAGCTCGTCCCACGCGAAGTGGTAGAGCAGCTCGTTGGCCTTAGCAAACTGGTAGTCGTCCAGGTAGGCGTCCACCTTGGCGCGCACTTCCTCGGCGCGGTCCAGGATCCAGCGGTCCGCGTCCGTGAGTGCCTCGCGGGCCGGCAGTTCGCCGACGTGCGCGCCGTTCATCAGCGCGAACTTGGTGGCGTTGAACAGCTTGGTGGCGAAGTTGCGGGCGGCGGTGGCGTGGTCGTCGCCGATCGGCAGATCCACGCCCGGGTTCGCGCCGCGGGCCAGGGCGAAGCGCAGCGCGTCCGCGCCGTACTGCTCGACCCAGTCCATCGGGTCGATGCCGTTGCCCAGGGACTTGGACATCTTGCGGCCCTTTTCGTCGCGTACCAGGCCGTGCAGGTAGAGGTGCTCGAACGGGATCTGCGGGCGGCCCTCAGCGCCCTCGCCCAGGATCTCCGGGGTTTCCTGGCCAGCGAAGGTGCCGAACATCATCATGCGCGCCACCCAGAAGAACAGGATGTCGTACGCGGTGACCAGCACCGTGGTGGGGAAGAACTTCTCCAGCTCCGGGGTCTTCTCCGGCCAGCCCATGGTGGAAAACGGCCACAGGGCGGACGAGAACCAGGTGTCCAGCACGTCCGGGTCCTGCTCGTAGCCTGCCGGCGGCTCCTCGTCTGGGCCGACGCAGACGACGTCGCGGTTGCCATTTTCGTCCTCCGGGCCGTACCAGATCGGGATGCGGTGGCCCCACCACAGCTGGCGCGAGATCGTCCAGTCGTGCATGTTGTCCACCCAGTCGAAGTAGCGCTTCTCCATGGATTCCGGGTGGATCTTGGTGTCGCCTTCGCGCACCGCGTCGCCGGACATCTTCGCCAACTCGTCGACCTTGACAAACCACTGCAGGGACAACCGCGGCTCAATCGGCTCGCCGGAGCGCTCCGAGTGGCCCACGGAGTGCACGTACGGGCGCACTTCCTTGACAATGCGGCCCTGCTCCGCCAGCGCCTCGCGCACGGCCACGCGGGCGTCTTCGCGCGTCATGCCGTCGAAGCGGGTGCCGGTATCGGCGATGCGGCCCTTCTCGTCCATGATGATCGGCATGTCCAGGTTGTGGCGCAGGCCCATCTCGTAGTCGTTCGGGTCGTGCGCCGGGGTGATCTTCACCGCACCGGTGCCCAGATCCATGTCCACGTAGTCGTCCGCGATGACCTCAATTTGCAGGTCCTCGCGCAGCGGGTGCGGGAAGACCTGGCCGATCAGGTCGGCGTAGCGCTCGTCGTCGGGGTGGACGGCGATCGCGACGTCGCCAAGCATTGTCTCCACACGGGTGGTGGCCACGACCAGGTGCGGCTCGTCGTCGCTGAGCGAGCCGTAGCGGATGGAGACGAACTCGCCCTCGACGTCCTTGTACACCACCTCGATGTCGGAGACGGCGGTTTCCAGCACCGGCGACCAGTTGACCAGGCGGTAGTCGCGGTAGACCAGGCCGCGATCGTAGAGCTGCTTGAAGATGGTTTGCACGGCGCGCGACAGGCCGTCGTCAAGCGTGAAGCGCTCCCGCGACCAGTCCACCGAGTCGCCGATGGCGCGCATCTGCGTGGTGATCGTGCCGCCGTACTGCTCCTTCCACTCCCACACGCGCTCGATGAACTCCTCGCGCCCGTAGTCGTAGCGGTCCTTGCCTTCCTCCGCCTTGAGCTTGGCTTCCACCTTGGTTTGGGTGGCGATGCCGGCGTGGTCCATGCCCGGCAGCCACAGCACCTCGTAGCCCTGCATGCGCTTGCGGCGCACCAGGGAGTCCATCAGCGTGTGGTCGAGGGCGTGGCCCATGTGCAGCTGGCCGGTCACGTTCGGCGGCGGCAGCACGATCGAGTACGCGGGCTTGTCCGAGGCCGGGTCCGCCGTGAAGTAACCGGCGTCTACCCAACCTTCGTACAGGTCGCGTTCGTGGGCGCTGGGTTCCCACGACTTGGGCAGTTGGTTCGCGCGGTTCAGATCGTTCGTCTCAGTCACGCGCCCTATCTTAACCAGCGCGCTAGAACAGCTTGTCGGCGATGGCAGCTTCTGTGCGCAGGGCGGCGATGTTGCTGTCGAGGCGGGCCCTTTGGTCGTCGTTAAGCGAAAGCCCCTCGACCACATGCCAGGCGCCGTCGCTGGTGGCCGGGAAACCGAACATGAGGCCCTCGTCCACGCCGTACTCGCCTGTCGACGGCAACGCGACCGTCGCCCACCGCTCCCCGGTGCCCTGCACCCAATCGCGCATGTGGTCCACGGACGCCGACGCCGCGGAGGCGGCCGAGGACTTGCCGCGCACGTCGATGATCTCGGCGCCGCGCTTGGCCACGCGCGGGATGAACTCGCCGGTGTACCACTCGTGGTCCACCTCCACCGGCTTACCGTCCGCCGTGGCGTAGGTGATGTCCGGGAACTGGGTGTCGGAGTGGTTGCCCCACACCACGAGGCGCTCAATGCTTCTCGACGGCACGGACAGCCGGTCCGCCAACATCGACTGCGCCCGGTTGTGGTCCAGGCGCATCAACGCGTTGAAGCGGTCTTTGGGCACGTCGGGCGCTGCCTTGGAGGCGATGTAGGCGTTGGTGTTGGCCGGGTTGCCCACCACCAGCACGCGGACGTTGTCCGCCGCACCGTTGTTGATGGCCTTGCCCTGGCCGATGAAGATCTTCCCGTTGGCGGCGAGCATGTCCGCCCGCGACTCGCCCTTGCCGCGCGGCTTCGCGCCCACCAAAAACGCGGCCTCGGCGCCGTCGAAAGCCTTCGTCGCGTCGTCGGTAACCTCAATGGAGTTGACCAGCGGCAGCGCAGAATCGGCGAGCTCCATCGCCGTGCCCTCGGCGGCGCGCACGGCGTCCGGGATCTCCAGCAGGGTCAGGTCCACCGGCTCGTCGCCGAACACGTCGCCGGCGGCGATGCGCCACAACAGGGAGTAGGCGATGTTTCCCGCAGCGCCCGTGACCACGATCTTTGTCATGTGTCTTACTCCTTCGATCGAAACGTTTGTGTGTTGCCTCACAGTAACCTACCCCCAGCCGGGGCAGAATTTCAGCGCTATACGTCCGAGAGCGGACATCTAGTGCACGATTGAGGGGTATTTCGAGCAGAAAGGGGACGGACGTGACCGACGTTGTCGACGACGCAACTTCCGGCGCGCCCTCCCCCGACGCGGTGGTCCGCGCAGCGCTGGGGGCATTCGCCCGCAAAGGATACTCCGGCGTGAAGGTGGAAACGCTGGCCAAGAAAACCGGCATGACCAAACGCATGATCCACTACCACTTCGGCGACAAGCGCGGCCTCTACACCGCGGCGCTGCGCCTCGCGCTCGAGCAGCTGGCGCCGCCGGAGAACATCCTCAACCGCTCGCACGCCGTGCCGGTGGAAGGCATGCGCCGCTTCGTCGACGCGCTCTACCACGCGTTTTTGCACAACCCCGATGCCGTGCGCCTGGTGCTGCGCGAAAACCTGGACCCAGAAGTTAAGGCGGAGGACGCGTCAATGCTCGCCGGCGTGCGCGAGGTGAGCCTGCACGCCGAACGGCTCCTCCTCGCCGGCCAGGACGCCGGCGCCTTCCGCCCCGGCATCACCGCAGTTGACCTGCTCGCCCTGATTTCTTCGCTGTGCTTCTACCGCGTCGGCAACGCCGCCACCGCCAAGCACGTCTTCGGCGTGGACGCGGAAAGCCGCCGCAACGTCGACGGCATGCGCCGCATGGTCATCGACGCCGTGCTTGCGTTTTTGACCTCCAACATCTCGTACTCCGGCTACGAGTCCTACCTGGAGGCCGCCCCGGCACCCGCCGAGGACGCGGAGCCGGACGAGCTATTCGATATCTACGGCGACGAAGGCTGGATCGTCTAACGGCCCGTCGTTAAGCAGACTGCTTTTCTTCGGCCTCGATGTACTTCGGCTCCTCCGTGCCGAGCGCCACGGCCTCGTCGACGACGACCTCGGCGACGTTCTCGCGGTCCGGCAGCTCGTACATGATGGGCACGAGCAGCTCCTCCATGATCGCGCGCAGGCCGCGGGCGCCGGTCTTGCGCTCCGCCGCCTTATCGGCGATCACGCCGAGCGCCCCGTCCGTGACAGTCAGCTCCGCGCCGTCCATGGCGAACAGTCGCTTGTATTGCTTGACCAGCGAGTTCTTCGGCTCCGTAAGCACCCGCTTCATCGAATCGCGGTCCAGGTCGTTCACGTGCGCGAGGATGGGCAGACGGCCGATGAACTCCGGGATCAGGCCGAACTTGACCAGGTCGCCCGGCTGCACCTGGGCGAGCAGGTCCGCCTCGTCTCGCTGCTCCTTCGAGTCGATCTCCGCGCCGAAGCCGATGCCCTTCTTGCCCACGCGCTCCGCGACCACCTTGTCCAGCCCGGCGAACGCACCGGCGACGATGAACAGGATGTTCGTGGTGTCCACCTGGATGAACTCCTGGTTCGGGTGCTTGCGCCCGCCCTGCGGCGGCACCGACGCGGTGGTGCCCTCCAAGATCTTCAACAGGGCCTGCTGCACGCCCTCGCCGGAGACGTCGCGGGTGATCGACGGGTTCTCGGACTTGCGCGAAATCTTGTCCACCTCATCGACGTAGATGATGCCCTGCTGCGCGCGGTTGACGTCGAAATCCGCCGCCTGAAGCAGCTTCAGCAGGATGTTCTCCACGTCCTCGCCCACGTAGCCGGCCTCGGTGAGGCTGGTGGCGTCCGCGATGGCGAACGGCACGTTCAGCATGCGCGCCAGCGTCTGCGCCAGGTAGGTCTTGCCGGAGCCGGTGGGGCCGAGCAGGAGGATGTTGGACTTGGCAATCTCCACGTCCTCGTCGCGCTTGCGGCTGGACACGTTGGAGTTTTCCGCCTTGATGCGCTTGTAGTGGTTGTACACCGCCACGGCGAGCGTGCGCTTCGCGGTGTCCTGGCCGATGACGTACTCGTCCAAAAACGCCGTGATCTCGCTCGGGCGCGGCAGGCGGTCCGGGTCGTCCGCGTCCTGGGTTTTCTGCGCGCCGGCGAGCTCTTCCTCGATGATCTCGTTGCACAGCTCGATGCACTCGTCGCAGATGTAGACGCCGCCGCCGGCGATGAGCTTGCGCACCTGCTGCTGGCTCTTCCCGCAAAAAGAGCACTTGAGCAGGTTCGCGCTGTCGTGCGTAGTTGCCATATGCGCCTATCTACTCCCGTCTTCGGTCAATCCCCACCGAGTGTAATCGTTGCGTCAAACCGTACCCGCCGCGCCGACACAACCGGTGCGCGCGTGTGAAAATGGGCTCATGACGCTTCTTCACACGCAGGAATTTGGCACCCCCGACGGCGAAGCGGTGGTGCTGCTCAGCTCCATCGCCACCACCTCCGAGGCGTGGTCCGAGGTGATCCCGGCGCTTTCCGGCTACCGCGTGATCACCGTCGACCACCGCGGCCACGGCGGCTCCGGGGTTCCGTCGGAGCGCCCGACGGAGGTGGGCACGCTCGGCCGCGACGTCCTCGCCGCACTCGACGAGCTCGGCGTGGAGCGCTTCAGCGTCGTCGGCGTCTCCCTCGGCGGCGCGATCGCGCAGTGGCTCGCCGCAAACAGCGGCCGCGTGGACAAGGCCGTCTTCGCCGCCACCGCCACCTACCTCGGCGGCAAGCAAGCTTGGGAGCAAAAGATCAGCACTGCGCTTCACGACGGCACCTCCGGCCTGACCTCCACCCTGATGGGCAACTGGTTCACAGAATCCTTCCGCGCGGAGCACCCGGATGCGGTGCGGCGCGTGGCCGACATGATCGACTCCGTCGACGACGAGGGCTACGCCCACAACGGAACCGCGCTCGCCACCTGGGATTTCGCCGGCGAGCTGGGGAAGATCACCTGTCCGGTGCTCACCATCGCGGGTGCGTCCGACCCAACCTGCCCGCCCGAGAAGCTGGCCGAGATCGCCGACGGCGTGGCCGGCCCGTCCCAATCCGTGGTGGTGGACCCGGCCGCCCACCAAGTGGCCATAGAGAACCCGGAAGAATTCAACACCGCACTGACGCGGTTCCTTGGAAGCTAATCCGCTAGCCTGTACACGTTAAACAATCGTGCCCACCGGTGCCCCAACGCTGAGCACCCTGAAAGGAACCGATCCGTGAATCGCAGCCGCACACTTTCTGCCTTCGCCGCAGCCGCCCTCGTCGCGTCGCTGCTGACCGGTTGCTCGGACTCCGGCGCGGACGCAGAGCCCCTGGCGGAGCCCACGCTGGACTTCCCGCAGACCAGCACCACCGCCACCCCGACGCCGACGCCCACCGAGGACGACGAGGATGAGGAAACCACCACCTCCACGTCCACCACGGCGAAGAAGTCCTCGTCGAGCTCGTCTTCGTCGACCAAGTCGTCCACGCGCACCTCAACGAAGTCCAGCTCCAAGCGCTCGGAGTCGCGCAGCTCCAACGACTCCAACAACGCGGCGCGTGAGCCGGAGCCGGTGCGCGAAACCATCGTCGACGACCGCCCCGGCGCCACCTGCGCCTGGCCCACCCAGGGTGCGGCGTCCGGCAACCAGGAGTACAGCACCTTCTGCGACCGCGAATGGGCCCGCACCGTCACCTCCGACGGCCAGGACTACTACTGGGCCGCCAAGGGCCAGGGCTGGGTCTCCGTCGACCCCGTCACCACCGACGATGGCGGCATCTGCTGGGCGCGCGAAGACTTCGAAACTGCGCCGGAGGCCATCCGCAACGCCGTGGCATTCTGCGACCCGGCATCCGGGGAGGAAGCGGAGTAACCGGAGGTCGTCGCAAAGCAAAACGCGCCCGGAAGTGAACCGGGCGCGTTTTCTCTGTGCACTTAGCCGTTGAGCTTGCGGTAATCAAAGACCTGGTCGATGATCCCGTACTCCACGGCCTCAGAGGCGGTGAGGATCTTGTCGCGGTCCGTATCAATGCGGACCTGCTCCGACGTGCGGCCAGTGTGGTGCGCGAGCGTGTCCTCCATGAGGCGGCGCATACGCTCGATCTCCGCTGCCTGAATCTCCAGGTCGGACACCTGGCCCTGGGTGCCCTGGGTCGCCGGCTGGTGAATCAGCACGCGCGAGTTCGGCAGCGCGGCGCGCTTGCCCGGCGCACCAGCGGCGAGGATCACCGCGGCTGCCGACGCAGCCTGGCCCAGGCAGACAGTCTGCACATCCGGGCGGACGTACTGCATCGTGTCGTAGATAGCCATCAGCGCGGTAAACGAGCCGCCCGGGGAGTTGATGTACATGGTGATGTCGCGGTCCGGGTCCTGGGACTCCAGCACCAGAAGCTGCGCCATGATGTCGTTCGCCGACGTGTCGTCCACCTGGGTACCCAGGAAGACGATGCGCTCTTCGAAGAGCTTGCCGTACGGGTCGATCTGCTTCGTGCCGAAGCTCGTTTCCTCCAGGAACTGCGGCAGCACGTAGCGGGAGTTGGGCATCTGGAAAGTCATAGTGGGTATCTCCTTAATTCCTCGTGTGCCTTAGTTCTCGCCGATGGAGTGCTCGCCAGCCTGGGCCGCATTCTCAATGACGTGGTCCACGATGCCGTACTCCTTCGCCTGCATAGCGTTGAACCAGCGATCACGGTCCGAATCCTTCGTGATCTGCTCGAATGTCTGGCCCGTGTGCTCCGCGATGAGCTGCGCCATCTCGCGCTTCGTCTCCGCGAACTGCTCCGCCTGAATAGCGATGTCGGCTGCCGTGCCGCCGACGCCTGCGGACGGCTGGTGCATCATAATGCGCGCGTGCGGCAGGGCGTAACGCTTGCCCTTCGTGCCGCCCGAGAGCAGGAACTGGCCCATCGACGCCGCCAGGCCCATACCGTAGGTGGCGATGTCGCACGGGGAGTACTTCATCGTGTCGTAAATCGCCATACCAGCGGTGACAGAACCGCCCGGCGAGTTGATGTAGAGGTTGATATCGCGCGTCGGATCCTCCGCCGACAGCAGCAGAATCTGGGCGCACAGCTTATTGGCGATCTCGTCGTCCACCTGCTGGCCCAGGAAAATAATGCGCTCCCGGAGGAGACGCTCATAAACGGAGTCTCCCAGGTTCATGCCTTGGGTCGGGGAAGTCATGTAAGACGCTCCTTTGCTAGTTCATCCGGTAACGCCACTACCCTACTCGCGAGGTCCTGTATCTCCGAGCCTGTTCGCTACCGGCGTACGGGTCGGAAGTTTGGGGCCGGTTCGGACCGGTTTTGGGGTGGCCGGCGGCCGGTTCCTGACAGATTACGGCGGGCGTTTGCGGCGACCTGGGGCTATCGTGGCCGCCTGACAGATTCCGCCGCGAAGTGTCGGGGCCGGGGTCCCCCAGGGAGATTTGTTCACTGCGGCGTGAATCAACCGGGTTCCGGGATTTATGCCACCTGGGGAAAGTGAACAAACCATCCGACCAAAACGGAATTCATTCACCGGCACGGTCCGTGGGAGTGAACAAATCTGGCGAAGGAGCCCAGAAAACGCGAAAGCGGCCGGGGCAACACCATGCCCCGGCCGCTAAGAGAACGGCTTAGTTCTCCTCGGACTCCTCAGCCTCGTCCTCCTCGATCTCGCCGAAGTACTCGTTCGGGTCGACCTTGTTGCCGGCCTCGTCCTCGACCTGGGTGCGGGAGATGGCGATGGCCAGAGCCTTGCCGCGGCGCACGTCGGAGAACAGGTTGGCAATCTGGCCGGACTGCTGCAGCTGGGCCACAAACTGGTTCGGGTCCATGCCGTAGGACTGCGCGGTGAACAGGATGTGGTCGGTCAGCTCCTGCTGGGAGACCTCCGGCTGCTCCTGCTCTGCCACAGCGTCGAGGAACAGCTGGGTGCGCACGGACTCTTCGGCCTGCTCGCGGGACTGCTTGTCAAACTCCTCGCGGGTCGTGCCCTGCGCCTCGAGCAGCTGGGCGAACGCGTTCTCGTCGTGCGCCATCTGGCCCAGCAGCTGGTGGAGCTGGTTGTGCACCTGCTCGTCCACCACGGACTCCGGCAGGGCAAACGTGGACTCTGCCAGGGCGACCTTGAGCACCTCGTCGCGGATGTCCGCGGCCTGCTTGGCCTTGGCGTTCTCCTCAACCTGCTCGCGGGTGGAGTTGCGCAGCTCCTCGACGGTGTCGAACTCGGACGCCATCTGCGCGAAGTCGTCGTCGAGCTCCGGCAGCTTGCGCTCCTTGGTCTGCTGGACGGTGACCTTCACGGTGGCCTTCTCGCCCTTGTGCTCGCCGTACTGGATCTCGGACTCGAACTCTGCGTCCTCGCCGGTTTTCAGACCGCGCAGCGCGGTGTCCAGGCCCTTCATCAGGTCGTCGGCGCCGACGCGGTAGGTCAGGCCCTCGGCGGAAGCATCGTCGAGCTTCTCGCCGTCGACGGTGGCCTCGAGGTCGATGATGGCGTAGTCGTCGGTCTTCAGCTTGCGCTTGGTGTCCTTGAGCTCACCAAAGCGTTCACGGAGGGTGTCCAGCTCGGCGTCGACTGCTTCGTCGTCAAGCTTGAGCTCCGGAACCTTCACGGAGATCTTGGAGAAGTCCGGCACCTCGATCTCCGGGCGCACGTCGACCTCGGCGGTGAACTCGACGACGTCGTTGTCCTCGATCTTGGTGATCTCGATCTCCGGCTGGCCGAGCGGGTTGATCTCGTTTTCCGCCAGGGCCTGCTCGTAGCGGGTCGGCAGCATGTCGTTGACGACCTGCTCCAGGATCGGGCCGCGGCCGAAGCGAGCGTCGATGAGCTGGCGCGGAGCCTTGCCACGACGGAAGCCCGGGATGTTGACCTGCTGGGCGATGGCCTTGTAGGCCTGGTCAATCTCCTTGCCCAGCTCGTCGAACGGCACGCTGACGTTGAGCTTCACGCGGGTGTCGCTGAGCTTGTCGACGGAAGTCTTCACGGATTTCTCCTGTACTAGATCGAAACAACGTTTGTCAGATGTTTATATGTGGCGGGCCCGCGAAACCACGGGCCCGCCTTGGTCGGGGCGACAGGATTTGAACCTGCGACCCCCTGCTCCCAAAGCAGGTGCGCTACCAAGCTGCGCCACGCCCCGTTGCGGTAAAACCGCACGGTATGAACCACATTCGTTGAACGTGTGTAGTTCAGGACAGTCATTGTAGCGGTGCTTCAATCACCGTCCGCATTGAGGGCACAAAAACACCGGCCCCGCAACCGGAACCGGTGTCATGTGTGGAGGGAATGACGGGAATCGAACCCGCGTCTTCAGCTTGGAAGGCTGAGGTATTAGCCACTATACGACATTCCCAGGCGCCGAAATCTGCAGCGCTGTGCGGAACTTTAGCGCAGGCGTATGCGTTGAACCAAACACGAACGAAATTTTAGGAGGAGTCATGTTCACCCTGTTGCTCATTTTCTTGATGGTCGGCGCGTTGGTGATGTTGCCGAACATGAGCGGGCAGCGGCAGATGCCACAGTCGCGGCGCCAGGTGGCGAGGCAGCAGCAGCTGTCTTTCGACGACGCATACGCCGACGCCAAACGGTGGACCGACCGTTTGGGCTCGCAGGTGCTGAACCTCTCCGGCAACGACACCGCCTCGCAGCAGGCGATGGCCGACGCCTCCGAGCGCTTCAACGCGGCATCCGCCGGGCTGAGCGAGGCGCGTTCTGTCAAGCAGGCGATGCTCGCGCGCGAGTCCGCGCTGGAGGGCCTGCACTACGTTAACGCGGCCCGCGAGATCATGGGGCTGCCCGCCGGCCCGCAGCTGCCGGAGCTGGAGGGCCAGCGCCAGGCAGGGCGCGTGACCGAGCAGCGCACCGTCACGCAGGAGGACGGCACGCAGGTCATGGCGTCGCCGCACGCCACCGCGCAGACGCCGCACTACTACCCCGGCGGCGCCGTCGCGGGCCGCCCGGTGCCGGCCGGCTGGTACTCCACCGCGTGGTGGGGCCCGGCGATGATGACCGGCGTGTGGGCCGCAAGCTCCATGATGTTCTACTCCACCATGTTCGCCGGGATGGCCAGCGTGGCGTCTGCGGAGGCGTTTGAGGCCGGCGGGCTCGGCGACGGCATGGACGGCATGGACGGCGCCGGCGACATGGGAGACATGGGCGACATGGGCGATGCCGGCGGCGACTTCGGGGACTTCGGCGGGTTCGGCGACGGCGGCGGCTTCGACTTCGGGGGATTCGACTTTTAGCCGTGCGTTACACTGCACAGCGATCGCGAACCCCAGAGAGCTCAAGAGCAAGGAGTGGCCGTGCGCATTGCTGTGCTGCTGAAAGAAGTGCCGGACACGTACAGTGACCGCGAAATGAACCTGGAGACGGGTTTGACGGACCGCTCCGGCGACGTCGTCGCCGACGAGGTCAGCGAGCGCGCCGTCGAGGCCGCGCTGCGCATCGCCGAGGCCGGCGAGAACGTCGAGGTTGAGATCTTGAGCGTCGGCCCAGAATCCTCCGCCGACTCGGTGCGCCGCGGCATCGCCATGGGCGCGAGCGAGGCCTACATCGTCTCGGACGACGCGCTCACGGGCGCGGATGCGACGTTGACTGGTGAGGTGTTGGCGAAGCTCGTCGAGAAGCAGGGCTACGACCTCGTCATCGCGGGCGCCGAGTCTTCCGACGGCGGCACCGGCGTGATCGCCCCCTTCATGGCCGAGCTTTTGGACTGGCCGGTGCTGACCAACCTCACCGAGCTCACGCTCGAGGGCGAGACCGTGCGCGCCACCCAGGCCTCCGACGCCGCCACCGCCCAGCTCGAAGCGCAGCTGCCGGCCGTGGTGTCCGTCGCCGACGAGTTCGCGGACCCGCGCTACCCCAACTTCAAGGGGCTGATGGCCGCGAAGAAGAAGGAACTGCGCACCGTCACCCTCGCCGAGCTCGGCGTGGACCCGGCGGACTTCACCCACCCACGCGCCATCATGGTGGGCATCGAGCGCCGCCCGGAGCGCGAGCGCGGCGAGATCATCGACGCGGGCTCCACCGCCGCGGCCCGCCTGGTGGACTTCCTCGAATCCAAGAACCTCATTTAAGGAGCAGCCATGACCCAGATTCTTGTTGTCCCGGACCGCTCCTTCGACGGGGCGGTCAGCCCCGGTGCGGCCGAGCTCATCGGCGCCGCGTCTGCCCTCGGCACCCCGGTGGTGCTGGCGTCAGACCGCGCGCGCGCCGAGGAGCTTGGTGCGCTCGGCGCCGGCGTGGTGCTGGTGTCTGACGCCCCGCTTATCGACGCAGCTGCCGCCGCGTTCGACGACCTCTTCCCAGCCGCCGTCCTGTTCGCCCACACCGTGCGCGGGCGCGAGGCCGCCGGCCGCTTCGCGGCACGCACTGGCAAGGCGCTGCTCACCGACGCGGTGTCTGTGAGCCGCGACGACCAGGGCATTGTCACCGAGCACCAGAACTTCGGCGGCGTCTACACCGCTGCCGCCGCGGCGACGCACTCCGCGCCGGTGATCACCCTGCGCAAGGGTGCAGTGGAAACGCGCGCCGAGGCGGCCGCGCCTGAGGTGCGGGAGTTGGAGGTGGAGCCGACGGGGCGTCGAGAGGCAAAGGTGCTCTCGGTGACCCCGGTTGAGCGCGCCTCCGACCGCCCCGACCTGCTCACCGCCGACAAGGTCGTCGCAGGCGGCATGTCCTTGGGCGACGAGGACATGTTCGAAGACCTCGTCGGCGGACTTGCCGACGCGCTGGGCGCCGCCGTCGGCGCCACCCGCTCCGCCGTCGACGAAGGCCAGGTGCCCTACGAGGCGCAGATCGGCCAAACCGGTGTGATGGTCAGCCCGAAGCTCTACATCGGCATCGGCATCTCCGGCGCGGTGCAGCACCTCGTGGGCATGCAGACCGCCGACACCATCGTGGCGATCAACTCCGACGAGGACGCCCCCATCTTCGACATCGCCGACTTTGGCATCATCGGCGACCTGTTCGACCTGGTGCCGGACATCATCTCCGAGATCGAGGCGCGTAAGTAATGCAGGTAGAACTCCGCCGAGGACTGCCGCGCGTTCCGGGCGGCGAGCCGTGGCCGCCCGCCTGCACCGTCGACGTGGCCGGCGCGCCGGTCGAGGACGCTGCGCCCGTTGTCACACCCGCTGCCGACGCGACCCAGACCGCCGAGGTGCCGCTGCGCCGCGGCCTGCCCCGCGTGCCGGGTGGCGAGCCGTGGCCGCCCGCCGGGACAGTGCGCGTCGCGGTGCCCGCTGCTTCCGCCGCTGCCGCCGCAGAAGCTGCCGACGTTGCCGACGTTGCGGAGCCGGCGCACACGGTCGAGGTGCCGCTGCGCCGCGGCCTGCCCCGCGTCGAGGGCGGCGACCCGTGGCCGCCCGCCGGCACCGTGCGCGTCGCCGCGCCGGAGCCGGAAGCCGAGCCGGAGCCACAGCCCGAGACCGCGGCGCCTGCGGCGACGGTGGTCGACGACGCTGTGGCCAAGACGGCACCCGCGCCGAAGCCAAAACCGGCCCCGCAGCCGGCACCCGCACCGGCGACGGCGGGGGAACCGGAGGGCGTCGCAAGGCAATGGCTCCCCTGGGCGATCGGTGCGCTCCTGCTGCTCGCCGCGGCCGTGTTCGGCGCGCGCTGGTTCGTGGGCACCGAGGCTGGCGCCGACTTCATCGCGCGCTACGACGGCGTCCAGCCGCTGCCGGACAACGCCCCCACCGGGCTGCCCGGCTGGCTGAACTGGGCGCACTTCTTCAACATGTTCCTCATGGCTCTGATCATCAAAACCGGCATCGACGTGCGCCGCGAGAAACGCCCCGCCGCCTACTGGCAACCCAAAAACGGCGGCAAGAAGATCTCGGTGACGCTCTGGCTGCACCAGCTTCTCGACGTCACGTGGGTCGCCCTCGGCGTCGTGTTCTACGTGCTGCTGTTTACCACCGGCCAATGGATGCGCATCGTGCCCACCAGCTGGGACGCCATCCCGCACGCGGTGTCGGCGGGCCTGCAGTACCTCTCGCTGGACTGGCCGACCGAAAACCCGTGGGTGCACTACAACGCGCTGCAGGAGTTGTCGTACTTCGTCACCGTGTTCATCGCGTCGCCGCTGGCCATCGCGTCCGGTTTCCGCATGAGCAGCATGTGGCCTAAGTCGTGGACGGCCGTGCCGGTGTCGTGGGCGCGCGCGGTGCACTTCCCCACCATGATCTACTTCGTGGCGTTCATTGTGGTGCACGTCTTCCTCGTGCTCACCACCGGGCTGCGCGGCAACTTCAACGCGATGTTCGCCTCGCGCGAGGACGCCACCAGCTGGATCGGTGTGGTGTTGTTCCTGGTCGCGGCGGGTGTGACGGCATTGGGCTGGCGCTTCGCGCGCGCCTCGGTGGTCGCGCCGGTGGCGGGCAAGACCGGCAAGGTGTCGAAGCGCTAAAACTTTGCAACGTATACCGCGGTGGTGCTGGTGCGCCACCGCGGTATACGTTCCTGTGGACAACTGTGTTGCGCCGTCAACAACCGGCGGCGGTTATCCACAGATTTCAAAAAGGTTCTTGCCGGGGTTGTGCGGCCGCCATAGCTTGCAGGCCATGAACTTCACTGACTTTGTTTCCGCAGGCGTGGCGATGCTTGCCGACTTCGACCGCGACGTGGCCATGGCCGCCGGCCTATCCACCGGGCGCGTGCGCGACCTGGCCCGGGTGCACCACACCTACTTTGGCCCGACCCAGTTCACCCGCAAACAACGCGACGCCCTCGAAGCAGCTCATGGTCTGCCTGTCGACCAGCTCATCCACATCGAGAAAAAGTTGCTCGCCGTCGAAGGCGCCGCCGAACGCTGGCGCATCCGCCTCGATCTGGTGCGCCACCGCGGCTCATACAGGGCCCTGACAAAACGGATCAAACGGCTGATCAAACAACCCGTCAAACCAGCCCCACCCTCGTGCAAGTTCAGCCGCTCAAAAGCGGGCATGCGCACCATGATCCTCACCTACAACGAGCGCGACCTCGCCGACCTCGAGCATCTGCTGCGACAACTCATCGACGCCGACGACCCCGCCGCCGCCCAAATGGCCCACACGCTTATCGGGATCCTGCGCGACGGCAAGGGTGTGCCGAAGGCGAATTTCCGGCCGATCATTCTCGTGCCGATCGCCGACTGGGCCCGCATCCAATCAGGCCACGCCGACGAAGTCACCCTGATCTGCACCGACGGCACCACCATGACAGGGGCCGAATACATGCAGCACGAATTCGGCGACATACTCGAAGTCGCCGCGTTCCACCCCCAAGAAGGACCCGTCAACCTGTACTACGCCGAGCGCTGCGCCAACCCCAAGCAGAAGGTCATGTCGAAGCTGCTCTGCCCGCGATGTGCGTTTCCCGACTGCAAACACTCCGCAGAGACCACCCAAACGCACCACATCAACGCCTGGCGCTACGGGGGAATGACCAACATGGACAACCTCGCCGAACTGTGCCCATTCCACAACGGCGTCAACGCCGACAACCGCAACGGCCCGTTCGGCTACATCGACAACCCCAACGCCCGCATCCACTGGATCACACCCAACGGCACACGCGTCCCCATGACCACCCCAGGCGCCATGGAACTGCTCTTCGACTAACCCGCCCACACACCGAAAACCCGCCCCAAAAGGGCGGGCACATCGGCATGCCCGGAAACGCTACCAGAACGGGTACGCCTGAAACGCGCGCTTGATACCGGGCAGCGCGTACTTGGGCACGCCAGAACCACCGGCGTTGCCCACACCGTCGGCCACTTCCGTGACCTTCAGCCGCCCGCCGGCACCGGACCAGGTGGCGCGCACGACCCCGTCCACCACCACCGTTTTGCGGAACACACCCATGTTTCCCGGGACGACGTGGGCGTGCGTTGCGTCGGTCATGGTGAACATGCGGTCCTTGTAGCCGAGGATGAACTCGTCGAAGGCGGGCAGCAGCAGCGGCCGTCTGAAGGGGGCGGATGACGGGGTGGCCGTGAGGTCGTCGATAGGCAAATGCGAAAAAGCGGCACGGACCTCACGCGCGGGCAGCTTCGACCACCACCGCATATCCGCCTCAGTAACGGGCCCATGCGTGTCGACGTAGCGGCGCACCACCTCATCGACAGCCACCTGCCGGTCGCCGTTGAACGCCTCCTCGAGCCCGGGCGCGTCAGGTGCGACGCCAATGCGTTGCGACGACCCCACGTACCCGAAATCCCCCGTCGTCAAGAGGTACTGCCGCGCGCGGTACACCGCCGCTGTCGCCGCCTCCGGGGCTACCTGAAACACGATGCGTTTGAAATCCGCGTTGTCCACCGGGCCGCGCTCCCGCACCGTGTCACCGATCCGTTCCAGCGCCGCGCGTGACACCCCCGCCTTGGCCGCGTTAGCCGCGACGCTCTCCGGGCCGGGTTTGGCCAACAGCTCGGTCATCCAGCGCATCTCACTTGCCAAACCGAGGAAAACGGTGCCGCGCATGGGGTAGGCGCGGACGATTTCGCCGGCGTCGAGGCTGGCGCGTACCGCATCCATGTCGCCGCCGATGCGCAGTGCCACCGAGGAGAACACGGACAGCTCCTGGCCTTGCATGAGCCCGAACGCTCCGACGGTTTCGGCGGGCGTGGCCCACCGTTGGCCGACTAGTCCCTGCGCCGCCAGCCGCGCGCGGGCGAGTGGACGTGCAACCACTACAGCGGGCGGCCCATGTCGGTGCGGGAAATCTCCACGGCCTTGCAGATCACCTCGGCCAGCGCGGCTTCGACGCGCACGCGCGACTCGTCGTTTTCCAGCAGGTCTTTGCGCACCTCGAACATCACGGCCAAAACGGAGGTGTTTTTGTCGTAGTCCACCGGCACGTACGCCCCGGCGAACGGGGTGTTGCGTTCGACGTTGAAGCCGGCGGCGGTGAAGGTGCGGGCGGCTTCGTCGGCAAGCACGGCGGGTGTGTGCACGGAGTGGGTGCCGATGCACACGTCCGGCAGGAGTTTGCCGGGGTGGATGCGGTACTCGTCGGGCTGGTTGTTGTACGAGTGCACGTCCACGATCACGGCGCAGCCGCAGTCCTGGATGCGGCCAGAGACCAGCTTCGATACGGCGTCGGCGTACGGGAAGTAGTACTCGGCTTTCAGGTCTGCGACGTCCATGTCCAAAGGCCGCAGCGGGTTGCCGTCGCCAAGCTTGAGGAAGATGGCGCCGCGCCCGGTCGAGTCCATGGATTCGCGTTCGTTGGAGAACCGCCCCGGGTCCGCGACCAGGCGCGAGAGGTTGTTCACGATCATCCACGGCGCGCACCCGGACTGCTCGGCGGCGGCCGCGGCGAGGGTGTCGGTGTGGTCGTCGGTGACGCGGTCGAGCTCGCGCGCAATCTGGTCGTCGGTGGCGATGAAATCAGCGGCAACCTCGGCCGGGATCTCGCGCGACGCGTGCGGCACGTGCACGATCACCGGGCAGTCAGTGCTTCCCTCGTGGATGGTGAAGTTCATGGTTCCGCAGGATATAGCGCTTCGGGGCATCTTGCTTCTCGACGGCACCTTCGGCCTCGAACGCCTCCAACCAACCTTCCATGGGGAAGGTCCCCCATTTGTCGTGGAATCGGTTGGCGTTGGCGACGATGTCCTCGATGTGTTCCCACGGCGGCGAGGACACGGGGTGCCACTGGTGGTAGGCATGCGCCCCGCCGACCCAGACGAGCGGGATGCGGTGGCGCTGAAGTTCGCGGGCGAAGTCGGTGTCTTCCCCGCCGTAACCCTCAAAGCCGGCGTCGAAGCCGCCGAAGTCGCGCTCGATGCGCGCCCACGTCTTCGCGGTCAGGGCGAAGGATAGGGACCAGAACAGGTTGTAGTTGTCGGCGTCGACGACCTCGCCGTCGGCGGGGTTGGGGCGGGCGGGGTGCGGGTTGGGGTCGGTGACGCGGATTTGGCCCTCGTCCATGTAGGTCACCGGGCCGGCGGCGACAGCAAAGGGGCGCTCACGCAACGCCGCGACGTAGCGCGGGACCAGCGCGTCGGATGCGAGGCAGTCCGCGTCCAGGAACACGAGCACCTCGGCGCCGCGTTCGATGGCCACCTTCGCGCCCAGGTTGCGGGCGGCGGCGAGGTTGCGCGGTCCTGGAACCACGCAGCTTTTCGGCACCGCTTTGGCCAACTCGTCCACATCATTCAGTGCGACGGTGACGTGGTCGACGCCCATCGGCATGAGGTTGACCTGGTGAGTCAGGTGGTCGCGCCGGTTGACGTCGGCGAGCGTGATCACGCAGGTCGCGGGCTGGCCGGGGTTCTCCGCCACACCAGCGATGACTTCGGCGGCCCGGCGCGCCGCGCCGTCTGTCTGCCAGCGGGCCCAGTCGGTGTCGCGGCGGCGCAGCAGTTCGGGCCATTCTTCGGGGGCGGGGAAGGCGTTTCGTACCGTCGCCAAGCTTTCGAGCGCTTTCGCGCCCGCCTTTTGCTCGGTGAAGGGGCGCGGCTGCGGCAGGATCACCGCCGGGGTGTAAGTGGCGGCGAGGTCCGCCACGGAGTTCTGCCCGCCGGCGGTGACGGCGATGCCCGCGGACTGCAGCAGCTCCGTCGGGTCGTCGACGTGGTTGTCGCCGCCCAAAAACGTGAAACGGTACTCGGGGCAGGCGGCCTGCACCGCTTCCCAGTCGGCAGGCGACCACGTCGAACCGCCCAGGCCCGCCATCACCACCACGTGGTTCGGGTCGCGCTCGACACCCTCGCGCGGGGTCAGCCGCGAGATCCCGCCGACAGCGTGCAGACGGTCGGCGTGCGCGCGCAGGTGATCGGGCACCTCGACCCAGTCCGGCCACGCCGCGACGATCGCGTCGGCCTGCGAATAGGCGAGCTGGTGCGGGGCGTCGCCGCGGTAGCCGGGCATCGCGTGCACCACCACCGGGATACCCATCAGCCGCACGAACGCGGCGACCTCGTTGGACACGTCCACGTAGAACGCCTCCGGCTGGTTCTCGGCCACCCAGTCGGCGATCTGCGCGAACCTTGATGCGATCTGCGGCGCCCCGTACGGCGCGTAGTGCAACGTGCCCCCGGCGGTCATCGCGCGCCCGCTGCGCAGTTCGCGTGGGCCGGCGCTGGCGTCGTCGAGAAGCGCAACGTCCCCGCCCGTCGTGGACAAAATCTGCGCCTCGCGGCCCATCGCGCGCAGTTCGCGCTGGATGGCGCGGCAGCGGTGCAGGTGCCCGGAGCCGTGGTGGTGGGCGTAGATCCCGATCATTGTCCTACCTTTCCAAACGCCGCCACCTGGCGGAAGATGTCGGTGTAATGCTTCGCGGTTTGGGAAAGCGAATGCCTCTCGACGACCCAACGGCGCACCACGTCCCTCTCAATCCCCCGCGCCTGGGTGATCGCGGCGGCGAGCGCGTCGACGTCGTCGGCGGGGGCGAGGGCGGCGGGGGCGTCGCGAAGCAGCTCGCCCATGCCGCCGCGGCGAAACGCCGCAACGGGGGTTCCGCACGCCATCGCCTCGAACGCGACGAGGCCGAACGGTTCCTCCCACCGCGGGCTGACCACCGCGACGCCGCACCCGGCGACCAGGCGCCGCAGCTCGGCGTGGGAGAGCTCGCCGATCCACTGCGCGTCGTGCCCGAGCCGCGGCTCGATTTCGTCGCGGAAGTAGTGGTGGTCGCCGTTGCGACCTGCCAGGACGAGGGGGATGCCGGCGGTGCGGCAGGCGTCGATAGCCAAATGCGCGCCCTTTTCCGGCACGAGGCGGCCAAACCACACCGCGGTCCCGCCGCCGCTGCCCGGGCGCCAGAGGTCCACGTTGACGCCGTTGGGGATGATCACCGGCTCACTGGGCAGGCGCCAGTCGCGCGCGGTGGTGCGGCTGACGGCGGCGAAACGCCCGGCGCGCAGGCCGGCGGCCGTGATGGCGGCCTGGATCTCCTCGACCATCGGCGTGTGCAGCGTGGTCAGCATCGGCAGCGGCTCCGGCGACGCGGCCGAGGGAAAGATGTACGGGTTGAGGCTGTTGTTGTGCACCACGTCGTAGCCGCGGGCGACCAGCAGGCGGCGCAGCTGCACAAACGCGGCGTTTTCCCGCTCGCGCCCGCCTTCCGGGTAGGTGGTGTCGGTGGCCTCGGCGGCGTGGGAGCCCCAGTCCACCCCGGGCAGTTCGAGTGTTTTGTCGTTGCCGTCGGAGCCTTCGGCGGCGAAGAAGTCCACGTCGTGACCGAGCTCGCGCAGCGCGGCCACCATGGTGTGGCAGAACGCCTCCAGCCCGCCGGCGTACGGCTCACGCACCGGGTAGCGCGCGGGCCCGACCAGCGCGATGCGGAGCTTGCCGGTGCGCGGGGCGCGCGGCGCGGGTTTCGCGGCAACGGTCACTCGCTCACCACTTTCCTGTAGATCTCCTCGTGCGCCCAGCGCACCTCGTCCAGCTGCTTCGCCCTGTCGCCGGCATACGGCACCGGTCCGCGCGCAAGCAGCCGCGCCGCCGCCTCACCGGCCGAGCGCCCGTCGCCGGTCCGGTACACCTCCACCGCGTCTGGGGTGTCTGCTTGCCCGGCATAGCAGCCGCAGTCCGGCACCGCCACTGGCACGCCCAGGTCGCGGCACATTTCCAGCCACCCCGAGTGCGTCCCGCGCGTGTACGGCAAAATGCACACCCCGGCACGGCCGACGGCTGCGTGCAGCTCGTCGTCAGTCATGGGCTCGTGCACCACAGTGCCTATCGACGCAAGCTCCGCTCCCCCATGCACATACACATCCAACGGCACCCGCGCCGCGATATCGCGGTAGAACTGCGCGTCCGCGACCACGTTCGAGCGCACCGACTTCAGAAACACCGCCGCGCGATCCCCCCGTTCTACCGCCACCGGTTCCTCCACAATCCGCGGGTGCGGCACCACCCGCACGTCCGTCGCGCCGAAGTCGCGGGTAAGAATCTCGGCGGCTTGGTCGGTGAGGGTGATCAGGGCGGATGCTTCGTCGATAAGCAATTGCAAGCGCTCGTGGTGCTCGGTCTGGTCGACGAGGTGCGGGTTGTCCAGGTCGTGGACGGTGAGCACCAGCGGCACCGGCAGCGCGCGGCAAAGCTCCGCGATCTGCGCGGGCGAGCGGTGCTCGAAGCCGAAGTGGATGTGCACGAGGTCCACGGCGGGCGGGTCGCGCCAAAACTCGGCGTTGAGGGCGGGGTGCGGCCACCAGTTGCCGCCGATGTCCGGGTCCGGCAAGAACTCCACGCCAGCAGGGCGGATAGCCTGCGTGTACGGGTGGCCGGAGGGGATAGACAGAACGCGCACCCCACTAATATAAACGTTTTCGCATACTGTGTTGGCATGCTGCTTGTTGTCGTCGGTAACTGCCAAGCGGAGTCCACCCGAAAGCTTTTGATGTCCACCGGGCACTTCACCGGCGAGCGCATCGCCCCTGTCCACGAGCTTGAAGCGGCGGACATGGGGTGGTTTTTGGACCTCGTGGCCCGCGCCGACGTGCTGGTGACCCAGCCGATCCGCGACAACTACCGCGGCCTGCCCGTGGGCACCCGGCAACTTCGTACGTCGGCGCGGCGCGTGGTCGTGCCGGTGCTGCGTTTCGACGGGCTCATGCCCCACCAGGCCATCATCCGCGACCCGGATGACCCGTCGTTGAACCCGCCGGTGGTGCCGTACCACGACCTGCGCACCTTGGCCGTGGCCGCGGGGTATGCCCCGGCCGCGCCGCCTCCGCCGGATGCGTTGCGCCGCGCAGCCGCGATGTCCGTCGAGCAGATGCGGGTGCGCGAGCGCGCCCACGGCGCGGTTGTCGTCTCGGACTACCTGGAGACAAACCCGGTGTGGCACACCGTCAACCACCCCGACAACGCCACCCTTGCGTTCATGGCATCGCGGGTGCTGGAGGAGCTGGGGCTTTCCGACGCCCCGACCGCCCCCGACTACGAAATGCTCGGCGGGCTGGACGCACCCATCGACGCCGCGGCCGCCGACGCCCTCGGCGTGTCAGTTTCGGGCCGCGATGAGTGGCGCGAGCGCGGCGCCGGGGCCATCGACGCCGACGAGATCCGCGCCGCGCAACTGGAGTTCTACCGTGAGCGCCCGGCGCTGGTCGCCCACGGGTTGCAGCGCCACGCGGAGCGCTTGGCGAATCTAGGGTTGGTGCAATGAAACATCTCATCGTCGGCCCCGCGGGCCATGGGGTGACCGAGTACGCCCTCGGGCTCGCCCGCGCCACGGGCGCCGAGGTCATACGGGAGGAGACGTTCGGCGATACCCCGCTCGCCGGCCCCGTCCACGTCACCTTCACCGACCACCTTTTCGGCGACACGGCCGAGCGCCTTTTGGCGCGCATCGACGGCCCGCTGTCCGTGAGCCTGCACGACATCCCCCAGCCCGAGGAAGGCGCCGAGCGCTACGCCCGCCGCGCACGCGTCTACCGCGAGCTGGTCGAAAGGGCGGACGCCGCGGTGGTCAACTCCGACCACGAGGCGTCCTTCTTCGACGCCGCAACAACCGTGATCCGCCTGCCCATCCCGGTCATCGACTCCCCTTTCAACCCCGAGCCGGGCAGCGTCGGCGTGCTGGGGTTCCTCTACCCCGGCAAGGGCCACGAGGACCTCATCGCAGCACTGCCGGACCGCCGCCTGCGCTTCCTCGGCGCGGTCTCACACGGCCACGAAACATGGGCCGAAAACCTCGACGCCGAGATCACGGGCTGGCTTTCCGACGCCCAACTCGCCGCCGAGATGGGCCGCATCGCCGTACCGGTGTGCCCGCACCGCCACTTTTCCGCCTCCGGCTCGCTGATGGCCTGGCTGGGCGCGGGCCGCACCGTGCTGGTGCGCGACTCCGCCTACGCCCGCGAGATCGACGCGTGGCTGCCCGGGCGCGTGACGTTGGTGGCTGACGGCGGGTGGCGGGAGGCCGTCGATAAGCATGTGCCCAAGCAGATGGACCCGCCGCGCTACGGCTGGGCCGAAGTCGCCGAATTGTGGGAGGAAACATGGCGTTTAGCTGGCCTTTTGTGAGCTTGGTCATCCCGCACTACAACGACGCGGAAGCGCTCGAGCGGGTCGTCGCGGCGGTGCGCGCGCAGGACTACGCGGGCGAGGTGGAGATCATCGTCGCCGACGACGGCTCCGCCGAACCGCCCGCGGTCGACGGCGTGCGCGTGGTGCGGCAGGAGGACAAGGGCTTCCGCGCGGCCGCGGCGCGCAACCTCGGCGCGGATGCGGCGCGCGGCGAGGTGCTGGCGTTTCTCGACGCCGACACCGTGCCCGAGCCCGGCTACCTCTCCGCGGTCGTGCCGCACGTCGTGGGGGACGCGCGGGCGGTAGTCGTCGGCGCGCGCCGCACCGGCGCCGAGGACAAAGAGCCGCAATGGCTTATCGACGCCTGGTCCGCCACCGCCAACCTCCGCAACGCCGACCACAGCTCATGGCGCTACATCATCTCGGCGGTGCTGACGTGCTCGCGCGAGTTCTTCGACGAGGTCGGCGGCTTCGACGGCACGCTCGTCGGCTACGGCGGCGAGGACTGGGAGTTCGGCTTCCGCGCCTGGAACGCCGGTGCGAGCTTCGTGCACGAGCCGGCGGCCGTCGCGCACCACGCGGAGGAGGACTTCGGGCAGCGTTACGACGACCCCGCTACCGCCACCGCCGTCAAGAACGCCGAATCGCTCGCCCTGGCCCGGCGCGTGACGCACCCGCTGGCGCGGCCGGACGGGGTCATCTTCGACACCTTCGACATGCAGGTGGAGGTCCCGGAGCTCGACGGCGAGGGGGTGCGCGACTTCGTCATCGCGGAGTGGCTGAAGGTCGGCGCGTACGTGCGCGTCGCGGAGGTGCCGGCGCTGTTCGCGCACGACCCGCGGGTGGGCACGGCGGAAATCGACGCGCGGGTGAGCATCGCCGTCGGCGCGGGCTGGGCGCCGCAGGATATGGCCGCGCTTTTGGCCGTGGAGTACGTCCTCTCCCCCGACGGCACCGTGGTGCGCACCAAGCGCGCCGCAGCACTCGAGATGGAGTCGGTCACCGCGAACCCCGAAGACATCGGGCTGACCCCGGTGGCCGGCCCGCTGCAGCTGGAGCGCTACTTCGCGGGCTGGTGACGCGGCCTACGGCAGCTCGGGCGCGACGCCGGTGCGCTCGTACTCGGCGAGGATGTCGATGCGGCGCTGGTGGCGTTCCTCTTCGCTCCACGGCTGGGACACGAAGGCGTCGACAATTGCGAGTGCCTCTTCCTCGGTGTGCATGCGGCCGCCGATGCCGATGAGCTGTGCGTTGTTGTGCTCGCGGGCGAGCTTCGCGGTCTCTTCCGACCACGCCAGGGCGCAGCGCGCGCCCTTGACCTTGTTCGCGGCGATCTGCTCGCCGTTGCCGGAGCCGCCGAGCACGATGCCCAGCGCACCCGGGTCCGCCACCACGGCCTCAGCGGCGGCGATGCAGAACGCCGGGTAGTCGTCCAAGGCGTCGTACTCGTGGGCGCCGCAGTCGGTCACCTCGTGGCCCTGGGCCTCAAGGTGGGCCTTGATCTGGTTCTTGCGCTCGAATCCGGCGTGGTCTGCTCCAAGGTAAATACGCATGGCGTTTAGCGTACCTGGGGCATCTCCGTGCGGGTGCGCTTGAGTTCGAAGAAGTACGGGAACTCGGCCAGGCCGACGGCGTGGTCGAACAGCTTGCCCGCCTCTTCGCCTTCCGGCACGCGGGTGATCACGGGGCCGAAGAACGCGGTGCCGTTCAACGCAACCACCGGGGTGCCCACGTCGTCGCCGACGGCGTCCATGGCGGTGGCGTGGAATCCGCGCAGCAGGTCGTCGCAGTCGGACGTGTTGGCCACCTCAGCGAAATTTTCCGGCAGGCCCACCTCCGCCAGCGCCTTCGCGATGATCTCGTCGTAGGCGCCGTCGCCCTTCTTGCCGCCTTCGCCGCCGGCGTGGATCATGGTGCCCATCGTGGTGTACAGCTCGTCGACCTTCTCGGACTGCTCCTCCTTGACCTTCGCGAACACGCGCGCCGGACCCCAGTTCGCCTCCATCATGGCGGCGTAGTCCTCGGGGATGTCGCGGCCGTCGTTAAGCACTGCGAGCGACATGGGCACCCACTCGACCTCGATGTCGCGGACCTTCTCCACCTCTTTGATCCAGCGGGAGGTCTGCCATGCGAACGGGCAGGATACGTCAAACCAAAATTTCACTTGTTCCGTCATGGCGCCCACGATAGCGCGTGTAGGTTGGGGCAGATGAAGACAAATTTGACTCGCAAGGACGCGCGGGAGCGCGCTGAACTGATTTCCAACGTCCGCTACGACATCGCCGTGGACATCACGGACGCGGACGAGTTCACCACGGTGAGCACCGTCCATTTCGATTCGAAGGCGGGCACCACCCACTTCGACCTGGTGGCGGCAGGCTTCGAGGCCACCCTCGACGGCGATGAGACGGGCCGGGAGCTTTCGCTTAGCGACGGTGCCCACACGCTGACCGTCACCTCCCACGACGCCTACAACCGCACCGGCGAGGGCCTGCACAAGTTCACCGACCCTGTGGACGGCAAGGACTACCTGTACACCCAGTTCGAGCCGGCGATGGCGATGAAGGTGTTCGCCGGCTTCGACCAGCCGGACCTGAAGGCCACCTACAAGGTCAGCGTGAAGGCGCCGGAGCGCTACACGGTGATCCTCAACGAAGCGGTTGAACGCGCCGACAACGGCGACGGCACCTCCACCTGGACCACGGTGATCGACTACCCGCTGTCGACCTACCTCATCGCGATCTGCGCCGGCGAGTTCGAGCGCATCTCCGACACCTACGACGCCGGCGACGGCAGGACCATCGAGCTCGGCCTGTACGCCCGCGCGTCCCTGATCCCGCACATGGATGCGGAGCGCCTGTTCCGCCAGACCAAGGACGGCTTCGACTTCTACCACGCCAACTTCGGCCGCACCTACCCGTTCGGCGACAAATACGACCAGGTGTTCTGCCCGGAGTACAACATGGGCGCGATGGAGCACGTCGGGTGTGTGACGTACCGCGACGAGTACATCTTCACCTCCGAGCCCACCCCGTACCGCCTGGAGCGCCGCAACGACACCATCCTGCACGAGATGGCGCACATGTGGTTCGGCGATTTGGTCACGATGCAGTGGTGGGACGATTTGTGGCTCAACGAGTCCTTCGCCACCTGGTCCGCGGCCACCGCGCAGACGGCGATCGGCGAGTACGCGGATGCGTGGACCACGTTCGCGTCCGTGGAGAAGGCGTGGGCGTACCAGCAGGACCAGCTGCCGTCCACGCACCCGATCGCCGCGGACGCCCCGGACATTGAGACCGCGGAGCAGAACTTCGACGGCATCACCTACGCCAAGGGCGCGTCGGTGCTGAAGCAGCTGCAGGCGTACGTGGGCTACGAGGAGTTCTTCGCCGGCGTGCGCAAGCACTTCGACAACCACGCCTACTCCAACGCCACCTTCGCGGACCTGCTCGGCGCGCTCGAGGAGGCGTCGGGCCGCGACCTTTCGGGCTGGGCCGAAAAGTGGCTGCGCACCACGGGCCCGTCGACGCTGCGCCCGGAGATCGGCGAGCGCTTCGCGGTGCTGCAGGAGGATCCGCGCCCGCACCGTGTGCGCGTGGGGCTCTACAAGCTTGTCGACGGCTCCGTTACCCGCGTCAAGCAGATCGAGACCGACATCGACGGCGAACGCACCGAGATCCCCGAGCTCGCCGGCATCGAGCACGACCTGGCGATCGTCAACGACGACGATCTGACCTACGCCAAGATGCGCCTGACCCCGGAGCACCAAAAGTTCGCGTTGGAGCACATCGGCGAGATCGAGGATTCCCTGGCGCGCACCCTGATCTGGTCGTCGCTGTGGGAGTCGGTGCGCGACGGCGAGCTGGCCGCCCGCGAGTTTGTGAAGCTGGTCGCCGCCCACGCCGCCGCCGAAACCCACCCGAGCGTGCAGGAGCGCCTGCTGGCACAGGCCACGCAGGCGGTGCGCCAGTACGTCGACCCCGCCTGGGAGGGCGAGGGCATGGACCTGCTCAACGCCGCCTTCCGCGGCGCGGAACCGGCCGCCATCTTCGACCGCGCACTGGCCCGCCTGACGCCGACCGAGGAGACGATCGCCTACTTCAAGGAGCTGCTCCAGCATTCCGACAACCAGGAGGTGCGCTGGCTGGCCATCACGAACCTCATCGCCGCCGGCGCCCTGCCGCTGGAGGCGGCGGAGAAGGAGCAGGACAACACGTCGGAGGGCGCGATTTCGCGTCTGCGGGCGAGAGCTGTCGTCGATAAGCGATGGGCTTGGCAGAAGCTTGTGGAAGACGACCTGACCAACCTCGAAGCCCGCTACCTCATGGACGGGCTGACGTTCACCTACGACGGGCTCGAGGGGCTGACCGACGAGTACTTCCGCGCCGCGCCCGCGCTGTGGGAGCGGCTGACCAACGAGATGGCGCAGCGCACCCTCGAGGGCATGTACCCGCGCTGGGACGTCACCGCCGGCGCGGTTGAGAAGGCGAACGCCCTACTCAACGGCGACGCGCCGGCCGGGCTGAAGCGCGTCATCGCCGAGGGGCAGGACCGCATCGCGCGAGCGGTGCGCAACCGCGAGGTCGACGCTACAGCTTCGTAAGCGCCTGCTCGAGGTCGGCGATGAGGTCGGCCTCCTCCTCGATGCCCACCGAGATGCGCACGAGCTCGCCCGGCACCTCGAGCGCGGAACCGGCGACGGACACGTGCGTCATGGTGGCGGGGTGCTCGAGCAGGCTCTCCACGCCGCCTAGGGACTCCGCCAGGCAGAACAGCTTGGTGGACTTGCAGAAGGTTTTGGCCTGCTCGGTGGTCTGGAACAGCACGGAGACCATACCGCCGAAGCGGGTCATCTGCTTGCTTGCGGTTTCGTGGCCCGGGTGGGTCTCCAGGCCCGGGTAGCACACGCGCGCGACCTGGGGCTGGGCATCCAAGAACTTTGCGACGGCTTCCGCATTGTCGCAGTGCTTGTCCATGCGCACGGAAAGCGTCTTCAGGCCGCGGCCGGTGAGGTACGTGTCGAACGGGGACGGGTTCGCGCCGACCCAGCCGAAGAAGAAGCGCAGCTGCTCGTGGAAGCCGGGCACGCGGGAATCGTCGCCGCAGACGATGCCGCCGACCACATCCGAGTGGCCGCCGATGTACTTCGTCGTGGAGTGCACCACCACGTCCGCGCCGAGTTCGAACGGCTTTTGCAGGTACGGCGAGGCGAAGGTGTTGTCCACTACCAGCGCGGCCTGCTTCTTCACGGCGGCGATGGCTTCGATGTCCACGATGTCCAGCATCGGGTTCGTCGGCGTTTCCACCCAGATGGCCTTGGTGTTGTCCTTGACGGCCGCGGCGACCTCTTCCGGGTTGGTCATGTCCACCACGGTGTTTTCCACGCCCCACTGCGTGAAAACCTGCTGGATCAGGCGGTAGGTGCCGCCGTAGGCGTCGTTGGACACGACGATGTGGTCGCCGGGTTTGAGCAGGATGCGCAGGATGACGTCGATAGCCGCCATGCCCGAGGAGTAGGCCACGGCGTACTCGGCGCTCTCCAGCGCCGCGACGGCCTTTTCCAGCGCGGTGACGGTGGGGTTGCCCACGCGGGTGTACTCGTAGCCGCCGCGCAGCTCCGCCAGCCCGTCCTGGGCGAACGTGGTGGACGCGTAGATCGGCGTGTTGATCGGCCCGTACAGGCTGTCGGGTTCGTAGCCGGCGTGAATGGCGTCGGTAGCAAATCCAGTCATGCCCACAGACAGTAGACCAAGCGGTTCATTCCGCGGGCATTTTTATGCACTAGACTCGTGACTCGATGAAAGCGCAAACAGATACTGCAGAAAAGGTCGACGAGGCCGTCGACGGCGTCACCAACTGGTGGAACGACCCAGCCACCCACGAACTCGTGGTGGAACGCCCCGTGAAGATCCTGCTGATCATCGTGGTCGCGCTGGTGCTGAGCTGGCTGGCGCGCAAGGTGATCAACCGCGCCACCCGTCACGGCATCGAGCGCACCCCGTTCATCGCCCCCACCGTGGAGGACACCCCGCAGTACCGGGCGCAGGAGGCCCGCCGCCAGCAGCGCATGAAGACGCTGGGCAACGTGGGCCGGTCCGTCGCCGCGATTGTGATTTGGACGTGGGCGGCGCTCGCCGTGCTGGACCAGCTTGGCGTGAACGTCGCGCCGTTGATCGCGTCCGCCGGTGTAGTCGGCGTGGCCATCGGTTTCGGCGCGCAGTCGCTGGTGAAGGATTTCTTCTCCGGCATGTTCATCCTCATTGAGAACCAGTTCGGCGTGGGCGACACCATCCAGGTCGGCGACATTGTCGGCGAGGTGGAGGAGATGTCGCTGCGCATCACTACGCTGCGCGACATCGACGGCGCCCTGTGGCACATCCGCAACGGCGATATCGAGCAGGTGGGCAACCACTCTGCGCGTTTCTCCACGGCGCGTCTGCAGATCCCGGTGTCGGTCATGGCCAACCCGGACAAGGTCTCGCGCGTCATCGAGGACACCGCCGTCGCGGCGTGCGAGGACCCGGAGATCCGCGATGTGGTCATGGGCACGCCGACGATGCTGGGTCCCAGCGAGTTCAACCCGACGTACGTGTCCTTCCGCCTTGCCGTGACCACGATGCCGGGCGAGCAGTGGGGCGTGGCCCGCCACCTGAACCACCGCATCCTGGCGGCGTTGCACGAGCAGGATGTGGTGCTCACCGCGATGGATTCTGTGCTTGTAGAGATGAAGGAGCAAAATGGAGATCGGTCCTAAGCAGGAGCAGACGCTTTACGACGCCGTCGGTGGCGACGCGTTCTTCCACCGCCTCGTCGAAGGCTTTTACACGCAGGTCAAGAAGGACGACCTCATCGGCCCGATGTACCCGGACCAGGATTGGGACGGCGCGCAGGACCGCCTGCGCTGGTTTTTGGTGCAGTACTGGGGCGGCCCGCGCACCTTCCAGGAAAAACGCGGCAACCCGATGCTGCGCAAGCGCCACTTGCCCTTCGCCATCGGCGAGGCGGAGGCGGACCGCTGGTTGGAGCTCATGGGCAATTCCATGGAGCAATTTACTGACGACGAGCTGCCGCCCGCCTACCGCGCCCAAATGTGGAACCACATGCAGCGCGTGGCCTACATGATGATCAACCAGGGCCCGCGCGCGTACTAAAACAGCAAATTCGGGCGGGTGCTGCGGTAGACGGAGCCGAACGGCGCGTCCAGGCGCACCCAGCTGCCGGAGGTGGCTACGCGCAGGTGGCGCGGGATCTCGGCGGGGGCCTCGAAGCCGGGGATGAGCCCGAGCGAGGTGCAGGCGAAGATCATCCGCATGGGGATCTCCACGGGGTTGTCGCTGTCGGCGTCGGCGGTGAGCACTACCCCGTCGAGAAGCGAGCGCGGCGGGCCGGCCGGACCGGAGAATTGGCGCGCCAGGTTGCGGCCCTCGTCCGCCAGGCGGCGCGCGACGCCGATGGGGACTTCCTCGCGGGCGACGAAGCCGCTGGCCGGCGGCAGGGCCCCGGGCCAGGCGGCGTCGCGGGCGGGGCCTACCTCGGCCTCCCCGGACTTCAGCGCGTCGAGCAAATCGCGAGCGCTGACGGTGGCGCCGGGGTGGGTGGTGGAGCCGGAGGTGCGTCGAGAAGCAATGGCGTCAAACGGCGTGGTGACGAAGATGTCGAGCTGGCCCTCGCCCACCTCCTGGATGCGTGCGCTCGCCTGGGCGTCTAGCGCGAGCGCACGCGAAAACAGCGCGGTGAGCCCGCGCGCGCCGCGCTCAATCCGAACCTCGACCACTTACGCCCCGGCCGTTTGTGAGAGGATGCCGATCTCCTTCTGCGTGATCTCGCGCGGCGAGGTCGTGGTGGTATCCACCGTGACCTGCACGCACTCGATCACGCAGCAGACCTTGCCCTGGGCATCCTTGATCTCCTGGCGGGTGGTGAACGACGTGTTGCCCACGTTGGACACCTGCGTCTCCACCGTCACCTCCGTGGTGTTGGGCAGGATCGGGCGGACGTAATCCACCTCGAGGCGGCGCACGAACACCACGAACTCGTGGCCCTGGGAGAAGAAGAACTCCTGCGCGAACGCCAGGCGCGCCTCCTGGGCGAGCTCGATGTAGGCGGAGTTGGTCACGTGCCCGTAGCGGTCGAAGTCGCTCCAGCGCACCGGGATGGTGTGGACGTGGATTTCAGCCATGGGGTACTCCTAGCGGGTGAGCTTACGGTGGGTGACGCGCGACGGCTTGGCGGCTTCCTCGCCGAGGCGCTCGACCTTGTTGGCCTCGTAGTCGCCGAAGTTGCCTTCGAACCAGAACCACTTGCCCTCTTCCACGTTGCCTTCCCAGGCGAGGATGTGGGTGCAGGTGCGGTCCAGGAACCAGCGGTCGTGCGAGATCACCACGGCGCAGCCCGGGAAGGCCTGCAGCGCGTTTTCCAGCGAGCCGAGCGTTTCGACGTCCAGGTCGTTGGTCGGCTCGTCCAGCAGGATCAGGTTGCCGCCCTGCTTCAGCGTCAGCGCCAGGTTCAGGCGGTTGCGCTCGCCGCCGGAGAGCACCTTGGACGGCTTCTGCTGGTCCGGGCCCTTGAAGCCGAAGGCGGACAGGTAGGCGCGCGACGGCATCTCGTTTTGGCCGACGTGGATGTAGTCCAGGCCGTCGGAGACGACCTCCCAGACGGTCTGCTCCGGGTCGATGTTCTCGCGGTTCTGGTCCACGTACGAGATCTTGACGGTGTCGCCGACCTCCACGGAGCCGGAATCGGCCTCCTCCAGGCCCACGATGGTCTTGAACAGCGTGGACTTACCCACACCGTTGGGGCCGATCACGCCGACGATGCCGTTGCGCGGCAGGGTGAACGACAGGTCCTTGATCAGCACGCGGCCGTCGAAGCCCTTGTTCAGGTCCTCCACCTCGACGACCTTGTTGCCCAGGCGCGGCGGGGTGGGGATCTGGATTTCTTCGAAGTCGAGCTTTCGGTACTGCTCGGCCTCTGCCGCCATCTCCTCGTAGCGCTCCAGACGGGCCTTGTTCTTGGCCTGGCGGGCCTTCGGCGACGAGCGGACCCAGTCCAGCTCCTTCTTCAGGCGCTTCTGCAGCTTCTGGTCCTTCTTGCCGGCGACTTCGAGACGCTCGGCCTTCTTCTCCAGGTAGGTGGAGTAGTTGCCCTCGTAGGGGTAGAGCTTGCCGCGGTCGACCTCGCAGATCCACTCGGCGACGTTGTCCAGGAAGTAGCGGTCGTGGGTAATCGCCAGCACGGCACCCGGGTAGGTCTGCAGGTGCTTCTCCAGCCACAGCACGCTTTCGGCGTCGAGGTGGTTGGTCGGCTCGTCGAGGAGCAAAAGGTCCGGTTCGCTCAGCAGCAGTTTCGCAAGTGCTACTCGACGGCGCTCGCCACCGGACAGGTTGGTCACCGGTGCGTCGGAAGGCGGGCAGCGCAGTGCCTCCATGGCCTGCTCGATCTTGGAGTCGATCTCCCACGCGTCGGCCGCGTCGAGCTCTTCTTGCAGCTTGCCCATTTCTTCCATGAGCTCGTCGGAGTAGTTCGTCGCCATCTCCTCGGCGATTTCCTCGAAGCGCTGCTTCTTCTCAAACAGTTCGCCGAGGCCCTCCTCGACGTTGCCGCGCACGGTCTTTTCCTCGTTCAGCGGCGGCTCCTGCAAAAGGATGCCCACAGACGCGCCCGGCTGGAGGAACGCCTCGCCGTTGTTCGGCTGGTCGATGCCGGCCATGATCTTCAGCAGCGACGACTTACCGGCGCCGTTCGGGCCCACGACGCCGATCTTTGCGCCCGGGTAAAACGCCATGGTGACGTTGTCCAGGATGACCTTCTCGCCGATGGCTCGGCGGACATTTTTCATCGTGTAGATGAACTCAGCCACTACGAATCCCCTTTGTTAGTGCGGAGGTAAATACCGCACTTAGGGTACATGACGCACACGCGTGCCCCACCGCTTCCAAGGCGCACCTGAAGCGGCGGGGCGAAGGCGGCGAAAAACTAGAACGGGGCGCCGCCGGTGGCGGCGAGCTCCTCCCCTGCTCTGTCTGTGTCGGCGTCAGTGTCTGCGTCGGTGCGGGTGACCCCGTCGACGTCCTCGGCGCTGACGCGGCGCTCCTCCACCTCCGGTGTGTCCGCGAAGCTGCCCCAGCCGCCCTTGGGCTCAGTGTCGTCGGCGTCCTCGCCGTTGAGCTTCCGGTTCAGCGCCTTGGCGTCCATCGGCTTGGGCATCTCGTGGCCTTCGAGCGTGTTACCGGAAGCGGACGTGCGCACCGAGTTGACCTGGTAGCGCGCGAGGTCGAACGCGACGTGGCGCGCCTTGAGCGTGGTCTTGGAGCGCAGGGCCACCTCGCCCTTGTCGTCCTTGCCCTCCCAGTACTCGTGGACCAGCTTGCCGATCACAATCACCGGGAAGCCCTTGCGCAGCGACGCGCCAGCGTTGACCGCGAGCTGGCCCCAGCACTCGACGTCGACGTAGAACTGGTTGTAGTCCTGCCAGACGTCGTCGCCGTTGTCGTTCTTTTCTTTCTTCACGTCCGAGGTGGCCACGCGGAAGCGCAGCACTGCGTTGCCCGAGTTGAAGGTTTTGAAGTACGGCTCGGCGATCAGGTTGCCGAGCAGCGTGTAGTCGATGTTGGCCATTTCAAGGCCCCTTTCTGCATGCGTGCGGATGGTGTGCGGTTGCGGGGGCGGGGAGCTCGTCGATAAGCAATTGCCCCCTGCGCGAGCAGAGTCGCACGAAACGCAAGGCAGAAAAAGGGGTCGGCCAAATTGTGGATAACTTAACCTGAGAAATTCACAATCCGCAGCTAGCGGCCATGAATTTGCGAAAGCATCTCGTTGTAGCGGCGCCATTCCTCGTCGTCGGTCTCCTCCGCGCGACGGTCCGACTCGGCCGTTTCCGCCTTATCCTCGCGCCACCAACGGAGGAACAGCTCGCCGAAGACGATCACCAGCGGGAAAGAGCCGGACGCCCACGCGATGCCGCCGCCGTCCTTCTGCACGGCGAGCAGGTCCGGGTTCCACGGCAGCTCCAGCGAGCGGTAGAACTCCTCGCCCATCACGGAACCGAGCTGCATGAGGTACACGCCCATGAACAGGTGGAACGGCATGGACACCCACAGCCACAACAGGCGCACCTTCGCGGTGGGGCGGCCCTCGATCTCGTCGGGGCCGATGAGCTCCCAGAAGTAGAGGTAGCCGGAGATAAGGAACGCGGCGTTCATGATGACGTGGCCGGCGTGCTCGGAGATCATGAGCTCGTAGAACGGCTGGATCACGTACATGGCGTAGAACACCACCAAAAACTGGATGGTGGACACCGGCGAGAACGTCACCGCGCGCAGGAACTTCGAGCTCTGGAAGCTTTCCGCCCACAGGCGCGGATTGAACTCGCCGGCCGGGTACGCCTCGCGCACGAGCGTCAGCGGCGCACCGAGCACCAGGAACACCGGCACGCCCATGGACAGGATCATGTGCACCGTCATGTGCGCGGAGTAGGAGGCGGGCATGTGCATGCCCATGCCGGAGCTCAGCGTGACGACGACCATCGCGCAGCCGGCCAGCCACCACAGCGTGCGCGCGACCGGCCAGCCATCCACCCGGCGGACAAGGTGGAGGTAGTACGCCGCCAGCAGGATCGCAATGACGCTGAACAGCAGCTCCGGGCGCCAGGTAGTCAGCCAGTTCGTCCAGGTCAACGGCTCGGTGAGGTTGTAGCCCATCTGGATCTGCATGCGTGTCAGATTCGGGTCCAGCGGCGGCGGGGGCGGGGTGCGCCCGAGCGTGACGGCCAGGCCGGCAATCGCCGCCATGATGAGCACCTCGCCCGCGGCAAGTCGGGTGAACGCCCTGGGCTGGGTGTCGAGCTGTGGGATGGTCCGCTCGCGGTGCACGTAGCCGATCATGCCGAGGACGACAATGCCGACAGTCTTGATGATCAGCACCCAGCCGTAGCTGTACTGCGTCAGGTCCTCCAGGCGCACCCGCACCAGCGCGTTGACCACACCGGAGATAGCCATGGCCAGGATGGAAAACAGCGCGATGCGGGAGTAACGCTGGGTGGCGGCGGTGAGGCCGGGGCCTCGTCGTAAAGCATGTGCGACAAGCGCCATCAGCCCGCCGACCCAGAGCAGCATGGCTACCAGGTGCCAGATCAGCGAGTTGGTGCCGAAGTCGTGCGCGCCGCCGGTGGCCGAGTGGCCCGTCAGCGCGATCGGCATGACCACCACGATCGCGCCGACGAACAGCCAGACCTGGGACCACCAGCTGGTCGCGGTGTAGGCAAACGCCGCGACGACGGCGGCGAAGACGGCGACGATGAGCCACACGCGCGCGTCCGCCACCTGGTCCAGCGCCTGCGACCATGCGGCTGCCTCGAACAGGACGGTTTTGAGCGGCTGGCCGGAGACGTCCGAAAGCACCAGCGGGATCATGGCGAGCCCGATCAGCGCGATGCCCGCGCTGGCGTGGGCGCCGGTCCGCGAGGCGAGGTGGCCGTCGACGGTCAGGCGGGCGCCGTTGAGGTCTTCTTGGGTCTGCTTCGGCGGGATGAGGAAGGCAGAGAGCAAAAACGAGCCCGTGGCCAGCGCCATGAGCAGCCACGCGACGCCACGCAGCGCCGGCAGCCCGACCGTGGTGGCCGCGCCCGGATCCGGGATGCCCAGTTCCGCGAGCGAGCCGCCCGAGAACGCCTCCCCCACCGCGCCGGCGACAACAGCCGCGATGGCGAACGCGGCCAAATACAGCGGCCAAGCGGGGGCGACGGTGCGGGTGCGTGCAGGTGCAGTCATGCCGCATACCCTACTTTCGCGTGTGCCTGAGCCATAACTACAATCAGCCGGTGTTGCCCCCATAGCTCAGTGGATTAGAGCATCCGGTTTCTACCCGGCTGGTCGCGGGTTCGAATCCTGCTGGGGGCGCAAATTGCCACCTTGAGCAGGCACTTTACCGAGCAGGGCGACGCACTAGGGCCAAACATCCCGGCGGAAGCTAACGGTTACCACTAGGCAGAATGACCAACAAACCGCGCAGATTCACCTAGCGTGCGACCGACGGGGCGCTCAATATCGTGGGTAGATAGCCCACTGCAATAAGTAGACGAAAACCATGGGTAGCCCGCAGAGACAGGCAATCACGTAAATGGTCCTGACCGTGTCGGCGGAGGTTCCGTATGTTTCGACTACTCCAGCACAGACCCCTGCCATGAGCTTGGCCTCCTCGACTCTGTGCCATTTTTCTCGCTGGGGCATTACGAAGTCCCTACTCAAACGTTTGTGTTCACAACGGTTCCGAGACAGATTCCGTGACGGTGTGCTCGGGTTGCATCGTAGCCCAGCTTTCCCCGCTGAGGTCGCACAACAGCCATGACGCACGCTACTGTAAGCTTCGGACGCACTGCGGTGCTCCACTTCCGAGGCTCGTGCGAAAGCGCGAGCTTTCGTGCATTTTAAGGGAAGAATGCACATCGGCTACTTCGACGGGTTCGGCACAATGGCGCCATTTCCAAGTGGCCCGTTTGGACGCTTTTTGCCTGGACAGAGGAGTTTTCGGCGTGATGTGCGGGTTTGTGCATACAGTCGGTGGGGCAGATTTCCCCTACCCCAAGGAGGCCCTAAACCATGACTGACCCGAAGAACTCCCCGGTCAACGAAGACAGCATTGAGAACCTGTCCGACCCGGACGCCGACACGTCCGTGCAGGAGACCGGCGAGGACAACGACTTTGAAAGCGACGGCCGCGACTAGGCCCGTCCCGCAAAACCGGCCCCGCGTTTGTAGCGGCGGCCGGTTTTTTGTACGAATCGTCCGCGCCAAATCCTGACCTGGGGTTTTGCAAACCGAAAATTGGCGGAATTGTCGATTCGTGCACAACCCACCCAGAGCTCCGCACTGTTTTGAAACGCCCATCCCACCATGTGGTACATTCGTCCGCACACTGATATTTAATTCTCACACAGTGGAACGAAAGGACGGGCGATGACCACCAGCGTCGAACACCACCCCACTCCCCAACCAGCGGCACCCGCTGCGCTCCGGGAGACCACCCCGCAGGAGCGCCGCCGCGTCCGACTCGCCTCCACCATCGGCACGACGATCGAGTTCTACGACTTCTACGCCTACGCCACCGCCGCCGTGGCGGTGTTTCCGTTCCTGTTCTTCCCCAAGTCGGAGTCCAGCACGGTTGCGCTGCTGTCCTCGTTCGCCACCTTCGGCCTGGCGTTCATCGCCCGCCCGCTCGGCTCGGTGCTGTTCGGCCACTTCGGCGACAAGATCGGCCGCAAGGCCACCCTGGTCGGCGCGTTGTTAACCATGGGCATCGCCACCTTCGTCATCGGCCTGTTGCCCACCTACGCACAGGCCGGCATCTGGGCGCCGGCGCCGCTTGCCCTGATGCGCTTCTGTCAAGGCCTGGGCCTCGGCGGCGAGTGGTCCGGCGCGGCCCTGCTGTCCACAGAGACAGCAGCTAAGGGACGCCGCGCATGGGCCGGCATGTGGCCCCAACTCGGCGCGCCATTCGGGTTCCTGCTGGCCAACGGCCTGTTCCTGATCTTGGTGACGGTGCTGGGCCACACGTCCGGCGACTTCGAGGGCGCGTTCATGGCCTGGGGCTGGCGCGTGCCGTTCCTGCTGTCCATCGTGATGGTCATCATCGGCCTGTGGGTGCGCCTGCAGGTTGAGGAGACCCCGGTGTTCCAGCAGGTGGAGCAAAACGACCAGAAGGCCGCCTCCCCGCTGGCCGAGGTGTTCAAGACCGCGTGGAAGCCGCTGATCCAGGGCACGTTCATCATGGTCGGCTGCTACACGCTGTTCTACATCGTGACCACCTGGTTTTTGTCCTACGGCATCGGCTCCGCCGAGGAGGGCGTGGGCCTGGGCATCGCATACCCGACGTTTTTGAAGCTGCAGCTGGTGTGCATCTTCGGGTTCATGCTGGGCATCCCGGTCGCGGCGCACCTGGCCGACACGTACGGACGACGCCCGACGCTGGGTCTGACGTCCGTGGCCATCATCGTCTACGGCCTGTGCTTCAAGTGGCTGCTCAACCCGGAGACGTTCACGATGGTCTCCCTGGGCATCTTCCTGTTCATCGGCATGATCCTGATGGGCTTCATCTTCGGCCCGATGTCCGCAATCCTGCCGGAGCTGTTCCCCTCCAACGTGCGCTACACCGGCTCGGGCATCGCCTACAACGTATCCTCCATCCTCGGTGCTGCGATCGCCCCGTTCATCGCCACGGCGCTGAGCTCCAACTACGGCCCGAAGGCGGTGGGCTACTACCTGGTAGTCGTCACCGCGATCTCGCTGGTGGCCATCCTCACCGCACCTGAGACCAAGGACCAGGAGATGCACGAAATCTAACGCGTCGTACAAAACCTGAACTCGGGCGGCTTCGGCCGCCCGTTTTTCACGTCACCGCCCCGTCAAACGCCCCCTGAGTTCAGGTTTTCACCGAGGCCACCAAACGCGCACACCTCCACCACCCAAATCTCTTGCTTTCCACTCCGGAAAGTGACACACTTGCAGACATGGAAAGCAACAAGCCGCCGCAAACGCAAATCTCCAAGGAAGAAGCCCGCGCCGCCCTCGAGCAAATCGACGGGATCGAGCACGAATCGCAGCGCAAACACACCCCGGCGTGGGCCTACGCCATCCTCGGCACGAGTTTCGGCATCACGATCGCCGGCACGATCATCGGCTGGAAGTACTGGTGGGTGCTGTTCCTGCTCATCGCCGTCGCCTGCATCGCGCTCGCGATCTGGGACAACAAACGCAACGTGCGCCCCAGCATGAAGCAGCCGATCCAGGAGGACCCCAAGCCCAACTGGGCCGCCGCTCTCGCCCCATTCATCGTCATGTCGCTGACCTGGTTCGTCCCAGAGGGAAGCGTGGTCGGCGGAATCATCGCCGGCGTGGTCGTCGCCGTCGTGTTCACGGCCGTCATGATCTACTCGGAGAAGAACCGATGAACGCCCCCGCCATCGACCCTGTCATTCACCCCCTGGCGCGGCTGAAGATTTGTGCGGCGCTCTACCACGGGGGAGCCGTCGAGAAGCAAACGTCCCGGCACGAGATGCGCTTCAGCTCCCTAAGAGAGAAAACCGACCTGTCGGATTCGGCGCTGTCGAAGCAGCTGGCCACGCTGGAGGAGCACGGCTACGTCACGCGCTTCCGCGAGTACGGCTCCAGCAGAGCGAAGGACACGGTGTGGGTCACGCTCACCGCAACCGGTGCGCAGGCCTTTGAAAACCACACGGCGGCGCTGCGTGAGATCGCGGGCGGGTAGATTCGTCCCCATGAGTTTTCCCGCACCAGCACCCGGCGCGTTCGCGCTGATCACCGGCGCGAGCCAAGGCATCGGCGAGGCCATCGCGCGCCAGCTCGCCGCTGAGGGCCACAACCTCATCCTCGTCGCAAGGCGCCAAGAAGTCCTACAAAAGCTTGGCGACGAGCTCTCGCTCGCCCACGGCATCGACGTCGAAATCTTCGCGGCAGACCTGTCCAAGGCCCGCGATGTGGACGCGCTGGTGAAGCACCTCAACGACCGCACGGTTTCGATCTGCGTGAACTCGGCGGGCATCGCCAGCTTCGGGCCGTTCATGGCCCAGGACTGGGAGTACGAGACGAACCAGTTCAACCTGAATGCCACGGCGGTGTTCCGCATCACCAAGGCGGTGCTGGACCAGATGGTGCCGCGCGGCGATGGCGCGCTGTGCAACGTCGGCTCCGCCGCCGGCAACCTGCCGATCCCGAACAACGCCACCTACGTGTTCACTAAGGCCGGTGTGAACCAGTTCACCGAGGCCCTGCACTACGAGCTCAAGGACTCCGGCGTGCACGTGACACTGCTCGCGCCGGGCCCGGTGCGCGAGGCGTACATCCCAGAAGAAGAGCAGTCCATCGTGGACAAGGTCGTGCCGGATTTCTTGTGGACCACCTACGAGTCCTGCGCCGCCGACACGATCAACGCGATGCGCAAGAACCGCCGCCGCATCGTGCCCGGCCCGCTTTCCAAGGCCATGGACGTGGTGTCCAACTACGCCCCGCGCGGGTTGCTGCCGCCGATCATGGGCAAGTTTTACGCACAGATGGGAGAGGAATAGATGGACATCGCCGCCAAAGACAACCGCATCGTCTGGGTGGATCTGGAGATGACGGGACTGGATCCTTCCCGCCACGTCATCGTGGAGGTCGCTGCCCTGGTCACGGACGCTGAGCTGAACATTATCGACGAAGGCGTGGACCTGGTCGTGCACGCCACCGATGCCGAGCTCGCCGAAATGGACGACTTTGTCACCCAGATGCACTCCGACAACGGGCTGCTGGACGACATCAAGGCGTCCACGGTATCGCTCGCGGAGGCGGAGGATGCGGTGCTCGGGCTCGTCGAGAAGCATTGCGATCCTGCGCACCCCGCGCCGCTTGCCGGCAACTCGATCGCCACGGACCGCACGTTTATCAGAGCGCAGATGCCGCGCCTCGATGCGGCGCTGCACTACCGCATGATCGACGTCTCCACGGTCAAGGAGCTTTCCCGCCGCTGGTTCCCCAAGGCGTACTTCAACCAGCCGCAAAAGGGCATGGCGCACCGCGCGCTGGCGGACATTGTGGAGTCCATCCGCGAGCTTGATTACTATCGACGCTCCGTGTTCGTTCCCTCCCCCGGGCCCGACACGGAGGCCGCCGTGGAGGCTTCCGCAGGCGCAACCGACGCCTACCAGCCGTTTTTGTGAAAACACGGTGAGGGGCTAAGGTAGATCCCGCTGCAAAAACAGCGATGGTGGCTGTAGTTCAGCTGGTAGAGCACCAGGTTGTGATCCTGGGTGTCGCGGGTTCGAGTCCCGTCAGCCACCCCAAAGTTCAAGGCCTGGCCCGCAGAAATTCGCGGGCCAGGCCTTAGTTGTTGGCGCCTGGTTTGTCCCCGGCTGGCCCCTCCCGTTCGGCCACGGGTATGCCGTTTTAGCAATGTGGCAAATATTTGCCACATTCCAAAACCAGCACACCCCTACTCGTACAGCGGCTCACCGGAACCGCCGGAGCGCTGCTCCCAATCGAGGTTCCAGTACCCCAGGCCGTCGTAAGGCGTGAGCGTGCCACCGGCGGTGTTTTTCACCACCACCGGGTCGCCGCGCTTGACAAAGTTCTGGAACCACTGCGCGTTGTCGTAGGAGGCGTTGATGCAGCCGTGGGACTGGTTGTAGCTACCCAGCGCGCCAAGCGCCCACGGGGCGGAGTGCACGTAGATGCCGGAGTAGGACAGCTGCGTGGCGTAGTCCACCGGCGTGACGTAGCCGCCGGCGTCCAGCGCGAGACCGTAGGTGCGCGAGTCCATGGTCAGCTTCTCGTGCTCGTCGCCGACCACATACACACCGTTCGGGGTGTCGTGGACGTTGTCGGTGCCCAGGGAGATCGGGAACTCCTTGACCAGCTCGCCGCCCGAGTAGACGCGCATCATCTTGTCGGCGTTGTCCACCACGGCCTCCACGTTGTCGCCGATGGTGAAGTTGGTCTCGCTGTCCTCGCCGCCGTAGACGCCCTTGCTCAGCTTCTGGCCGTAGATGTCCACCTTCACGCTGACTTCGGTGCCGGGCTCCCAGTAGTCTTTCGGGCGCCAGCGCACCTCGTACGGGTCCAGCCAGAAGAACGCGCCTTCGGTGTCGTTGGAGGTCTCCACATCGATGTGCTCCTCCATCGCCTTGGTGTCCTGGACGGGGCTGTCGAAGCGGATGGTCACGGCCTGCGCCACGCCGACGGTCGCGCCGTCCAGCGGGCCGACGTAGGCGTTCACCGTCGCGTCCGGGGTCAGCGTGGTAAACGAGGAGACCACCTTCTGGCCCTCCTTGTCGCGCGCCTCCACGGTGTAGGTGCGGCCGTAGCCGAGCGGCTCGGCGACGGACCACTCGGACTTGTCCTCGCCGAACTCGCCCTCGATCTCCTTGCCAGCCTCGTTGGTCATGGTCACCGAGGACAGCCCCGCGGCGGCGGTCACCGTGATCGGGTCCAACGGCGCGACACCGGTCTCCCCGTTTGCCACGCTGACCTTCGGCGGGCGCGGCGAGGCCTTCTCGGTGGTCTTTTCCACCAGCGAGGCGTCGGAGGTGTGCGCGGCCGGCTCCAGCTTGCCTGCGTCCCCGATGGTGCACGACGCCAGCGTCGCCGCTGCAGCCACCAGCGCACAGGCGCGTACCACTCGACGGACCACGGCAAACCCCTCACACAACTACTGTTTATCAATCCCCCATACTCTATCCCCTCACCAGCCAAAGTCCACTATTGTCGCGCGTGTGTTTACGCACATTGCCTATCGACGATTTCTCGCCCCTGACCAGCCGATTTCACGCTAGGCAGAGTGGGTGCTACAGTTTCTTTTCGTTGCCGAGAGCGACAGAGAAAAACAAAATACGCGCCATTAGCTCAATTGGCAGAGCAACTGACTCTTAATCAGTGGGTTCGGGGTTCGATTCCCTGATGGCGCACAATGTGCGGCGAGGCCAGCAGGAATTCTACCTGCTGGCCTCGTTTTGTTCTGCATTTGGCCATTGCGCCCGCTGCCCGCCCCCCTGAGAGTAGGCTTAAGCCCATGAAGACAGCATTAGTGATCGTGGACGTGCAGAACGACTTCTGCCCCGGCGGCGCGCTGGCCACCGCCCGCGGCGACGAGGTGGCGTCCAAAATCGCCGAACTGATCTCCACCGCGGACAGCCGCACCCATGACTACGACTGCATTGTTGCCACCCAGGACTGGCACATCGACCCGGGCGCGCACTTCTCGGACGCGCCCGACTTCGTGGATTCGTGGCCGCCGCACTGCCGGGCCGACTCCTACGGCGCGCAGATCCGCGGCCCGGTGAACACCGAACTGATCGACCAGTTCTTCAAGAAGGGCCACTACACCGCCGCTTACTCCGGCTTCGAGGGCGTCAACGACAACGACGAGTTGCTGGCGGACTGGCTGCGCACGCAGGGCGTGTCCCACCTGGATGTCTGCGGCATCGCCACCGACCACTGCGTGCGCGCAACGGTCCTCGACGCGTTGAAGGAAGGCTTCAAGGTCCGGGTGCTGCGGGCAATGTGCTCGCCTGTCGACGACAAGCGCGGCGCCGACGCCCTCCAGGAGATGATCGACGCCGGCGCGGAACTGGTCTAGCGCTAGTTCGGCGTGTAGCCGAGCAGGTCTTCCATCTCGCCCATCTCGGCGGTTTGGACGTCGACCATCTGCTGCGCCATTTCGCGCAGCGAGCCGTAGCTGCCCCGGTCGATCTCGTCCTGGGTCATGTCGATGACGTGGGCGTGGTGGAAGTGCATCATCTCCAAAAACGCGGTGCGCAGATCGTCGCCGGTTTTTGATTCGAACTCTGCGATCTGCTCCGGGTGGAACATGCCGTTGGCGATGTTTGGAGTGGTACTCCATGTCGTCCTGGATGCCCCACTCGTCAGCCCAGGCGCGCATCTGCTCGTTCTCGCGCTCCTGGCCGTCCTTGATGCGCTGCGCGAGGTCGCGGACTTCAGCGTCGTCCACGTCCGAATCCAGCAGCACGTCCGACATGTCGATCGCCTGCTCGTGGTGCGGGACCATCATCCCGAGGAAGTGGACGTCCACCTCGTTGTAGCCCGCCTCCCCGTCGGCGGAGGTGGTGGTTTCGGGGGAGAATACGGCGCGTATCGACGGCCCCGCGAACGTCAGCACCAGCGCCAACGCCGCAATCACCGCCACCGCGATCCACAGCGGCTTCTTGCTGGGCCGCATCTGTTCGAGTTCCGGATCGTGCGTAGTCTGCGCGTGCTCATTCGTCATTGATATGCCCTTTCTGGTCTTGTTTGAGGGTAACCCAAAAACCGCGCCTACACACTGCGTTTCGTGCAGCGCATCGGCGCGGTAGGAATGAGAACTCGGGCTAGACCGCAGGCGGTGCCGGCGGCGCGACCGGCTCCGCGATGGTGATGATGTTGTCGGCGTACCCCAGGGCCCCGCCGACGAACTGGCCGCCGCAGGTGATCAGCACCAGGCGGTTCGGGCCGGTGGCGTCGTTGACCTCCGGCGGGAAGTCCGAGCCCTTCGGCAGCCGGTACGGCGCCTGGGTGACGCGGAAGGTGCGCGGCGTGCCGTCGATGAGCACGTCGAACTCCTGGCCCACCGCCATGTTGGCGAAGCGGGCGGCGTACCCGGTGCCCTGGCCCTGGTAGTTGATGTGGCCGGTGATCACCGACGAACCCACGGCACCCTCTGCCCCCGGCACGGCCGAGGCGGAGTACCAGCCCAGGCGCGAGACGTCCGCCGGCGGGATCAGCGCGCCAGCTTCCGTCAGCTGCACCGGGTCCACCGCGGCGATGTCCCCGCCGACACTCAAGGCCATCCCCTCGATGCCGTCGAACTGGCCCGGCGCAGCCTCGTACTGCACCTCCTGCTCGCCCTCAGGGTCGACGTAGCCGCCCTCCGTCGGCACAGGGGTCTCCTCGCCCGGCTCCTCGCCAGGTTCACCCTCTGCGCCCTCAGGGGCCTCGCCTGCGGACGGCGCAACGCTCTCCCCCACCGGCGCCTCACTGGCGGCATCGGTGCCGGCAGGCTCGTCGGAGTTGTTGCGGAACGCGAAGATTGCAAGCTGCAGCAGCACGAGCGCGATGGCGAGGATGGCAACGATCGGCCACCAATTGCGGCGCTGCGGCATCGCGTCATCGTCGCTCAGGGCGTCGAGCCTGTCGTCCTGCTTATCTTCGAGACGGTGCTTTCCGCGGCCCGGTTCGGGGGCGCTGCCAGAGATGGAGGTGGACATGTGCGGGGGTTACCTTTGGGCGTCGATTAGCGGTTGGCCAGGAGCTTCTGCAGCTCCTTGAGCTCGCTCTTGCGCTTGCGGCCGTTGAACGCCTTGATGCTGACCAGCAAGGCCACACCGGCAACGATGCCGCCGATGACCTTCTGCACCGTCTCGTCCTGCAGCCAGTTGGCGGCCTCGGACTTGGCGTTGCCGGCCAGGGTCTTCGGGTTGGTTCGGTCCGCGAGCTCGTCCAGGGTGCTGGCGAGCTGGTTGCGGGTGCGCTCGAGGTCGCGTTCGATGTCGTGGATGTCACGTGCCATGGGAAATTGCTCCTCAGATTGTTAAAAGTTTTGTCGTTCGGCGTTTCTGCCGCCGAGGTATCAGCTTAGTGTAAAACGGGGTGGTATGACTGACTCCATCCGCCTAGATACCGGCGACACCGCCCCCGATTTTGCACTGTCCAACGACCGCGGCGAGACCGTCTCCCTGAAGGACTTCGCCGGCTCCCGCGTGATCGTGTACTTCTACCCGCGCGCCAACACCCCGGGTTGCACCACCGAGGCGTGCGATTTCACCGAGAACTTCAGCCAGTTCGATGACGCCGGCGTGAAGGTCCTCGGCATCAGCCCCGACACACCGGAGGCACTGGCGAAGTTCCGCGCGGACCACGACCTTACCGTCGAGCTGCTGTCGGACCCGTCGAAGGAAACTCTGGAGGCCTACGGCGCGTTCGGCGAGAAGAAGAACTACGGCAAGGTGGTCCAGGGTGTCATCCGCTCCACCTTCCTGGTGTCCGTGGATGACGCCGGCAAGGGCACCGTCGAGACTGCCCAGTACAACGTGAAGGCCACCGGCCACGTGGGCCGCATCCTGCGCGACTGGAACATCTAAGCTTTTCGACGACCAAAGGCCCCGCACGCCCTTTCGGGTGTGCGGGGCCTTTTCGGTTATGCCCTACTGGCTACGGCTGGTGCCGCCCGTTGCCGGGCGGCACCAGTGCCAGTGCCAGTGCCTTAGATGTAGGCCGGCATGTCCTCTTCGAGGACGGTGCCGCCGGACGGGATCTGCTTGATCTCGCCGCGCGGGCTGTCAGCCGGGACCGGCTTGCCCACCGGCGCAGGCGCCGGCTGGCTGGACGGTGCCGGAGCAGGCTTGCTCTCGGACGGTGCCGGGGCCGGCTTCGGCGCCGGCTTGGACGAGCCGTTGCCGCCACCGAGCACTGCCGGGATCATGCCCAGGCCCGGGATGAGCAGCAGCCACCACAGCTTCTTCTTGTCGAAGTCAGCCGAGCTGCCCTCCTCACCCGGAGCCGTGGACGGCGCCGGGGTGGAGGAAGCCGGGGTGGTCTCCTCGGACGGTGCGACCGGGGTGGTCGTCGTCGGAGTGGTCGTTGCCGGAGTGGTCTCCTCGGCCGGCGGGGTGCCGCCCTCGCTGGTCTCGACCGTCTGGTAGCCGTCGTTGATGTCCTTGTGCTCAGCGATCGGGTTGTCGTCGGTGACGTCGTCCGGGGTGTTGCCACCCTTCGGGTTCTTGTCGCCGTTGCGGTCAACCTCGGTGGAGGTCAGGGTCTCGAACGCTACGGCTGCCGGGACGGCACCCTCAGCGTTGGTCACCGGAATCTCCACCACGATCTCGCCGTAGGCAGCCTCCGGGGTGAAGGTCACGGACTGGGTACCCAGCACGCGGCCCTCGGTGTACGGAGCGGACTCGCCGAGGCGTTCCATCAGCTGCGCGGTTGCGGTGTAGGTCGCGCCCGGGACCAGGCCCCAGTACTTGACCACATCGCGCACCACCGCACCGTTGACAACTTCAGCACCCTTGGAGAAGTCAGCGTTGGTGGACACACCCGGCTCACCCGGGATGCCACGGCCTTCGCTGGTACCCGGGGTGATCACCGTCTGCGCGGCATCGTTGATGTCGCGGTGCTCGGCGATCTGCTGCGGCACGCGGTTGCCTGCCGGCTGCTCGTTGCCCTTAGCGTCCACCTCGACGGAGGTGAGACGCTCGAAGGCAACTGCAGCGTAGACCGGGTTGGTCACCCAGGAGGCGACGGTGACGTCGACGTTGACAGAACCGTAGCCAGCCTCGGATGCAACGAACTCCTTCTCGCCCTGGCCGATGATCGCACCGCTGCCCTTGGCAACGAGGTCCGCGGTCAGGGTGTAGGTCTTGCCCGGAACCAGGCCGGTGTAGCGGACGGTGTCCACCACGGTGGCACCAGCCACAACCTGCTTTGCACCGTCAGCGAAGTTCGCGTTCGTGCCGATGAACGGCTCTGAAGCCTCCGGGACGTTCGAGCTGCGAACCGTCTGGTTCTGATCGTTGATGTTCTTGTGCTCAGCGATCGGGTTGTCATCCGAGACGTCGTTCGGCGTCTCGCCGCCCTGCGGGTTGTCGTTGCCCTCGCGGTCGACCTCGGTGGAGGTCAGCGTCTCAAAGGCGACAGCCGCACGGACCGGGGTGTCGATACCGTCTACAACCGGGATCTCCACAACTACGGAGCCGTTGCCGGTCTCCGACGCGGTGAAGGTCTTGGTGCCGGTGCCGATGATGGCGTCGCCGTAGGCGTCGCGGTTCACCAGCTCGTTGTAAACGTCCTTGCTCACCAGCTCAGCGGTCAGCGTGTAGGTCTTGCCCGGGACCAGGCCCTGGTACTTAACCGTGTCGTTGACCACGGTGCCGGAGACAACCTCCGTCGCACCGTTGGCGAAGTCAGCAGTCGTACCGATCTGCGGGTTCGGGAACCACACCACCGGCGGCACAACCGGAGTGGTCGTGTTCGACGGAACCACCGGAGTGGTCGGCTTCGTCGGCTGCTCGGAGGTGGTCACCTTCGTCGGCTCGGTCGTCTGCTCAGTCGTCTTCTCGGACGTGCCCGGCTGTGCCGGGACCGTCGTCGTGGACTCATCAGAGGTCTCCGGGGTCGGTTCCTCCTCAGTGGTGGAAACGCAAGTCTCCGGAACCGTGGTCACCTCGGTCGTGGACTCCTTGACCGTGGTACCCGGGACAGTGGTGCCCGGAACGGTCGTGCCCGGAATGGTGGTGTCCGGACCGGTGGTGCCCGGTACCGTGGTCCCCGGCTCGGTCGTACCCGGCTCGGTGGTGCCCGGAACGGTGCTGGTCGACGTGACCGGCTTGCACACGTCCGTGGTCGGAGCGGTCGTCTCGGTGGACGGGATCAGCTGAATCGTCGTCGACGGCACAGGTTCCTCGGAGGTCTCCCCGGACGGGACTGGGACGATCGGGGTCTCCTCGGTGGCCTCGCCCGGCGCAGACGGATCAGTACTCGGAATCAGCTGGATCGTCGTGGTCGGAGTCGGCTCCTCGGAGGTGGTCTCCTTCGGAGTGGTCTCCTCCGTGGTGGTGGACGGCTCCGTCGTCGGCGTGTTCACCGGACCCTCGACGGTCTGCTTGTCGTCGTTGATGTCCTTGTGCTCAGCGATCTTGTTCGCACCCGGAGCGTCCGGGGTGTCGTTGCCGTTGCGGTCGACCTCGGTGGAGGTCAGCTCCTCGAAGGCAACAGCGGCAGCAACCTGCTCGCCCTCGTTCAGGCCCTCGACGGTGATGCGGACATCGACCTTGCCGTTCTCAGCTTCAGCCGTGAAGGTCTCGGTACCAGTGCCGATCGTGCGGCCCTCACGGAACGGAGCAGCCTCGCCGAGGCGCTCCTTCAGTTCAGCGGTCAGGGTGTAGGTCTTGTCCTTCACCAGCCCGGAGTACTCAACGGTGTCCACAACGACAGTGCCGTTCTCAACCTGCTTCGCACCATCCGCGAAGTTCGCGTTGGTCGCGATGCGCGGGCTGCGCACGGTCTGATCCTTGTCGTTGATGTCCTTGTGCTCAGCAATCGGGTTGTCGTCAGACGTCTCCGGAGTGTCGCCACCCTTCGGGTTGTCCTTGCCAGTGCGGTCAACCTGCGTAGAGGTCAGCGTCTCGAAGGCAACAGCAGCGGTGACAGTCTCGCCCTCCGGCGCGTTGCTGACAACGATGGTCACGTCCTCCGAACCATTCGGCGCAGACGGGATAAACGTCTTGTTGCCGGAACCGAGAACGGTCTTGCCGTCTGCCTTATTAATAAGGTCAGCGGTCAGGGTGTACACCTTGCCCGGCACGAGGCCTTCGTAGGTGACGGTGTCAACCACAGCAACGCCGTTCTTGACTTCCTGGGCACCGTTGGCGAAGTTCGCGTTCGTGGAGATCTTCGGGTTACGGACCGTCTGGTCCTCATCGTCGATCTCCTTGTGCTCAGCAATCGGGTTGTCGTCAGACGTCTCCGGGGTGTCGCCACCCTTCGGGTTGTCGTTGCCGGTCTTATCAACCTCAGTGGAGGTCAGCTCCTCGAAAGCAACAGCGGCGGTAACGACACGGCCTTCCGGAGCATTATCCACAGTGATCTTCACATCGACAGAGCCGTTGGCTTCCTTCGGGGTGAAGGTCTTCTTGCCGGTGCCCAGAACGGTCTTGCCGTCAGCCTTATCGATCAGCTGCGCGGTGAGGGTGTACTCCTTGCCCGGCACGAGACCGGCGTAGGTGACAGTGTCCACAACCACAGCACCGTTGATCACCTCGGACGAACCCTTTTCAAAGTTCGCGTTGGTGGAGATGTGCGGCGCACCAACAGTCTGGTTAGCGTCGTTGATGTCCTTGTGCTCAGCGATCGGGTTGTCGTCGGACGTTTCCGGGGTGTCCCCACCCTTCGGGTTGTCCTGACCAGCCTTGTCAACAACCGTGGAGGTCAGATCCTCGAAAGCAACAGCGGCATCAACCGGCTTGGTCACATCGTCGTTGACCTTGATTTCGACCTCGACGGAACCGTCGGTGGTCTCCGGGGTGAAGGTCTTCGTGCCGGCGCCCACAACGGTCTTACCGTCAGCCTTATTGATCAGCTGCGCGGACAGGGTGTATTCCTTGCCCGGAACCAGACCCTTGTAATCAACGGTGTCGATGACGGTGCTGCCAGCAACTACCACAGTCGAGCCATCCTGGAATTTCGCGTTGGTCGCGATGCTCGGCTCAAACACGGTGCGGACCGTCTGGTCCTTATCGTTGATGTCCTTGTGCTCAGCGATGTCGTTGACCTTCTTGCCGTCGGTCTCCTCGCCAGCAGCGTTGACTTCCTTAGAGGTCAGACGCTCGAATGCAACCGCAGCCTGAACCGGGTTCGGGGCGTTGGTCACAGCGATATCGACTTTGACGTTGCCGTTTGCCAGCTCACCCTCGGTGCCCGGGACCTTGAAGGTCACGGCGCCAGTACCCAGGACGTTGTTCTCGTCCTGCTTATCGACGAGCTTCGCATCCAGCGTGTAGCTCTTACCTGCAACTAGACCGGAGTAGTACACGGTGTCCACAACGGTGCTGCCGTTCTGAACAACGTTCACGCCGTCCTTGAACTCCGCAACGGTGCGAATGTTCGGGTTCGGGTTGAAGCCCTGCTTGACGGTGGTCGGCACCGTTTCACGCGGCTGGGTCGAGACAACCGTCGTCGGGACGAAATGATCAACCGTCGTCGGCACCGTGGTTGAAACAGTCTCAGCCGGAGCGGTGGTGGTCACCGTCTCTGTGACAGAGGTGGTTTCCTTCGTCGTCTCGGTGACAACGCCCGGAGTCTCAGTAACAGTCGTCGTCTCGGTCACTGTGGTCGGAGTCGGCTTCTCGGTCGTGGTCACGAACGAGGTCTCCGGCTCCGGCTTCTCGGTCGTGGTCACGAACGAGGTCTCCGGCTGCGGCTTCTCAGTCGTGGTCACGAACGAGGTCTCCGGCTGCGGCTTCTCAGTCGTGGTCACGAACGAGGTCTCCGGCTCCGGCTTCTCAGTCGTGGTCACGAACGAGGTCTCCGGCTCCGGCTTCTCAGTCGTGGTCACGAACGAGGTCTCCGGCTCCGGCTTCTCAGTCGTCGTAATGGACGAGGTCTCCGTAGTCGTTTCCGTCTTTACGACAGTGGTAGGGACCTCGACCGTCGTTGAAGCCGTGGTCGTAACCGTTTTCGTGGTCGTACTAACCTCTGGAGTCACTTCCTTAGAAGTAGTCGATGGCTCGTCGGTCGGTTCGGGAACCGGGATTGTCGGTTCGCTCGGCTCCGGAGTCGGGGTTTCAATCGGATCAATTCCCGGCTGATCAATGGGCATTACGCGTTGGAATTTGCCCGGTTCAAGTAGCGGGCCATCGACGGCCTCATCTCGTCCTTGAACATAAACCAAGTAGGAATCCGCCGGCACGCTGTCGATTTCCCTCACGAACTGCAGATCGTTCGTGCCCATTTTAAATCCGGTAAGCTTCTCAAACTCTTGCCCTGTGGCTCCGAGGTTGCGCGCGTTCATGCCGTCTTCAACGGCCGCACCGTAGATATCCCTTAGGGCATTCATCCGATACGAAGGAGATTCTCCCAACAATGCAGCCTGGTAGATAGAGTACCTTGCAGCTAAATCGTAGTTCCCAGACTTATAAGCCTCTTCCGTCAGTGACGCCACGGTGATTGCAGCATTACGAATATTAGCGTCGGTGAAAGTCATCTTCTGGGCGTTCACCGACGCGAACACATTGTCATTATCCTCCGCAGGGTTCTGGGCGTGGCGGTCGATACACCAAGCCCACCCGACGTCGCTAAGCTCCCCAAAGTCTCCATTAAACTCGGGGTAGCTGGCACCTCCGGCCCAGACCAGCTCGGGGCGGATCGTGGTCGTACCATTGGCCTTACTGACCTCTACACCGTAGTTGCCTAATTTTATGTCTTCAGGCTTGAAACTTATGGATTGAGCCGAAGCCTGCGGAGGCGCTCCCAGAATCGTGAATGCCAGCGCGATCGACGCGAGCAGGGAAACGAACACCCCCCACCACGATTTAGTTCTTGCTGGACTATCTAACACAGGCTCCACCTTTCACTCGCCGAGCAGCACGTTGCCAACTCGTTTCCGACGCCCCCACCACGCGAACATGACAATGGCAGGGGTTTTCCAGGAAAACATAACCCGTTGATAAGCGATCTGCAACGGCATTTCAGCAGGTGAAGGGCAGCCGTAAACAAACTGCTCACTCACTTACCTTCGCTTCAGAATTGACGATGGGGCATACCCGTCACGCGCTGGCGAAACTCCTCCAGACAAAAACTCGCTGGCCGATACCCGAGAATTTCTTAGATACGTTGAAGCACCCCCGCTACCCCCGCAAAACTTGGTGCGCCCGGAGAGACTTGAACTCTCACGCCATAAGGCACTGGAACCTAAATCCAGCGCGTCTGCCAATTCCGCCACGGGCGCGTCGTGATGAATAGTACACAGTGGTGTGCGACAAACGTTAACCGGAACCTGAGGGTTTACGGCGACATATATTTAAGGTGCGATTGAACTTGGCAGTCAAACTTTCGTTTGGTCTTTCTCGGTTGCCGGGTAGACTGACCTGCTGTGAGCGAAGAGAACAAGGCAGTTGAGGGCACCGATGCGGTGCCCCAACGCGAGCGGGTCCGGGTGCGCTGGTGGCACATTGTGTTGCTCATCGCGGCGGCCGTGACCTGTCTTCTGCTCGCCCGCTGGCAGTGGCACCGCTACCAGTCCGGCTCGGGCACCTTCCAAAACTTGGGCTATGCCCTGCAATGGCCGTGTTTCGCTGCGTTTTTCGTCTACGCCTACCGCGCAGGCCTGCGGATGGAAAACCAGAAAATTGACGCTGAAAACGCCGGTCTGACCATGGACGACCTCTACGAGGCCGACCTGGCCAAGTATGGCGAGGACAAGTCAGTCACGGCAATTGACGAGGACTTCCTGCCGTCGCGCCCCGAGCTGGACGTGGAGGAATACAACAAGCTCGTGGCCCCGCGCCGAAAACCCAACACTGAAGGTAAAGGTGAATCAGCATGACGCAGCCCATTCCGCAGCCCCAGACTGCTCAGCCCCCACGCATCCACCCGGAACGCCAACGTCGCGTAAAGCAGGCGCTCACGTTTTTCACTATCACCGCGTGGATCACTGGTGTGCTGTTTCTCTTGCTTATCACCCGCATGATCATGCAGTACGGCCTAGACATGAACGTCGATTACTTGTCCTGGGTGGCCCGCGTGCACGGTTTCGCGTTCGTGGCATTCTTGATGGCCTCGCTGAACCTCGGCTCTAAGGCCCGCTGGTCCACTGGCACCTGGATTACCACCGCGATGTCCGGCGTTGTGCCGTTCATGTCTTTCATCGTGGAGGCCAAGCGCCGCAAGGAGGTCAAGGAGAAGTTCCAGCTCTCCTAAGCACAAGACAAAACCCGGCAGGGAAAACCTGCCGGGTTCTTTGCTTTCGGAGAACGTTTACTTCTCGGTGGTCTTGGACAGCACCATGACACCAACCTTTTCCGCCTGGTCGTTTTGCGGGCTCAGGGTCAGGGTGTCGCCGCTGCGCTCGGCGTCGTACTTGAGGTCCTGGTGGGTCAGGGGATCCTCGAGCTTGAACTCCTTGTCGTCGCGCAGGCAGTTCGCCTCGTTGGTTTGGCCGTCGGTCTCGGTCATCTGCCAGTCGCAGTCCTTGCCGTCGATAGTAATGGTGGCGTGGCCGCCACCCTTGCCTTCCTGGGTGGCGGTGATGTCGCCGGTCCATTCGCCGTCGAAATCACCCTTCTGACCGCAACCGGTCAGCAGCGCGCCGGAGGCGAGAACAGTTCCTACAAGTGCAATCGTTTTCTTCATAAGCACACTGTAACGAATTGCGTCACTTCAGCGCTGCTATGTGCGGAGCTAGCGCCCTTAACGCCTTGCCGCGGTGGGAGCGCGCGTTCTTCTCCTCGGCGGAAAGCTCCGCCGACGAGCGGCCGTCGGCGTCTGCCGGTGCAAACAGCGGGTCGTAGCCGAAGCCGTTCTCGCCGCGGGGCTCGCGCAGCAGCTCGCCCTCCCAGCGGCCCTCGGCTGTGAACTCCTGCCCGTCCGGGGAGGCCAGGGCGCAGCAGGACACAAACGCGGCGGCGCGCTCGTTGATGTCCGCCATCTGGGCGAGCAGCAGGTCGTTGTTGGCCTGGTCGTCGCCGTGGTTGCCGGACCAGCGGGCGGACAGTATGCCCGGCATGCCGTTGAGCGCCTTGATGGTCAGGCCGGAGTCGTCGGCCACGCACGGCAGGCCCGTGGCCTTTGCCCCGGCGCGGGCCTTGAGCAGGGCGTTGTCCACGAAAGTGAGGCCGTCTTCGACGGGGTCGGGGTACGACGGAGCGTCGTGAAGCGAAACAAGCTCCACCCCTTCAATGTTGAGCTCGCGCAACACCTGCTCAAGCTCACGCACCTTGCCTTGGTTCCTGGAAGCGACGAGGACCTTTACCATCCCAGCGCCGCCTTCTGCGCCGCGATGAGCTCCTCGCAGCCCTTGGCCGCGACATCTAGCATCTCGCCGAGCTGCTCGCGGCCGAACAGGCCATGCTCGCCGGTGCCCTGGATCTCCACGAAGTTGCCGCCCTCCTGCATGACCACGTTGAGGTCCACCTCGGCGCGGGAGTCCTCCTCGTAGGGCAGGTCCAGGCACACGTGGCCGTCGATGATGCCGGCGGATACGGCGGCAATCGGCTTGAGCAGCGGCTCGCCCGGGACCACGCCGCGCTCCTTGAGCACCGCGATGGCGTCCGCAAGCGCGACGTACGCGCCGGTAATCGAGGCGGTGCGGGTGCCGCCGTCGGCCTGGAGGACGTCGCAGTCGAGCTGGATGGTGTTCTCGCCGAGCTGGCTCAGATCCACCGCGGCGCGCAGGGAGCGGCCCACCAAGCGCGAGATCTCATGGGTGCGGCCCTTGACCTTGCCCTTCATGGACTCGCGCGGCATGCGCTCGTGGGTGGCGGACGGGAGCATGGCATATTCGGCGGTGAGCCAGCCCTCGCCGGAATCCTTCTTGAAGCGCGGCACGCCCTCCTCCACGGAGGCGGTGCACATGACGCGGGTGTTGCCGAACTCCACGAGCACACTGCCCGCCGGGTTAGAAGTGAAGCCGCGGGTGATGCGCACAGGGCGCAGTTGGTCGAAGGCGCGGCCGTCCAGGCGCGAAAAATCAGTCATGCGTCCAAGCGTAACGCAGTTCGGCAATGTCGATTCGTCGGACTTCTACACCCAAGGCGTTTGATTGATCACGTTCGGAGGGCAACCCATTGCGCCAGGGATGGGCAACGAGTTTGCTTGTGCAGAGAGATCGTGCCCCGGGAAATCGGCTCTCAAAAACTCGGAAACAACTCTTTGTAGCGCCTCATGCGGTCCACCCTTGATCACACCGTGCAGGTACTGCAGCATGGATAATTTGAAGAATGTCCGCTCGCGCAACGGTTCGGGATATGCCCGAACCCAGCTCAGGTCTGACCTCGGGTTTCTTGGCATGAGGGGTGCATCATCAACTCGGTTGTACAGTCTCGAGTAATGCGCACAGGTGTTACGCATATAGGCCAGCGATCGCTGCCACGACCCAAGCTCCTTGAACGTCAGCCCAGTATCAAAGGCGATTTTCTCTCTCATCCACTTTGGAAGCAGGTCGTACAAGTTGCGCAACGCTCCCCACTCAAAAGTTTGGACTGCAACCCAAATAGGGAGATCTTCGTCTCGATTTCTATAGTGCTGTACAAAACCCTCTTTGGAGTAATCGATCGATGCGTCGAAGCGGTCCAGCCACTTGGCATAACGCTTTTCCTGGGTTCGATCCCTAATCGGTGAACGCATCTTCAGATCGAGCACTGACGGGTTGTCTAGATGGAGGTATAGCAGCGGGTGCTCACTGCCGATCGTGTGCGCGATGGCGTTACGAAGCCAAATCTCCACTGGCTCCAATGCGCTCAGAGCAGCCTTGCGCAATCGGGTGTCGTGTGCATAGAGACGAACAATGTCGTCGAAGTTTGTCCCATCACGGAATTCATCCATTCGAGCTAGTTCGAACCCGCGGCGCTTCTCCTGATCCGGGAGCGGTTTCCGGAACGAATACCAGTACCCGCTTAAACGGTAATATCCGATGTTTCGCAGCGCTTTTTCGGCTGCTTCGGTATTAGCGATCCGCATCCCCCGATCAGCCAATAAAGCCAAAAGCTCCGCATAGTTTTTAAAAGGTTTCGTTGCAACCACGATTCCCCACCCCCGGAAGTTTGAAAACCGGCCCTGGACTGAATACTCAAAAGGTAGTCGAGCGGAACCGGTCGTTATGGTGATTAAGTTAGCACGCGAGAGCCCTAGTGCCACCATTCGCCCCTTAAAGGGGGGTAACGCAGGCGGTTACGGCTCGAAGGTGGCGCCGGCCTTGCCCAGGATGATCTCGCCGTCAAACTCGGTGCGGGCAGCGGCGAGGACCTCCTCCGGGTCCGTCCACGGCTGGATGTGCACCAGCACCAGGGTCTTCACCCCTGCTTCGCGAGCGATGCGGCCAGCTTCCTTACCGGACAGGTGCATGCCCTCCGCCTTGCCTTCGGAGGTTGCGCCCCAGGCGGCTTCGCAGAGGAAGTAGTCGGCGTTGCGTGCGGCGTCGATGAGCGTTGGCGTGTACCCGGAGTCGCCGGAGAACGTGATGACCTTGCCGGCGGCGTCCTCGATGCGCAGCGCATGCGACTCTTGTGCCGGGTGGATCACGTCGAACGGCGTGATGGTCAGACCGCTGAGTTGCTCCGGCTGCCCGGCGCGCCAGGTGGTGAACTCGAAGGTGTCCGTAAAGTCGTCCTGCTCCCCCGGCGCGTCCGCGCTCATCCGCCCCAAGTGCTCCGGCGCGTACGAGGGGCCGATCAGCCGGTGGCGCTGCTGCGCCGGGGCCGAGGGGTGGTAACGGCGCCACACAAGCAGCGACGGGAAGTCCGAGCAGTGGTCGGCGTGAAGATGGCTGAAGATGACGTGCGCCGCAGACGGGTCGAACCGCTCCTGCATGGCGGCGAGCGCTCCCGGACCGAAGTCCATCACCACATCCGTTTCACCAGGCACGGAGATGACGTAGGAGGAAGCTGGGTTACCGGGCGCGGCCAGGCTCCCGGAGCACCCGAGGATGGTCAACTGCATGGAATCACTCTGCCATGAATGGGGCACATTTTCCTAGTGAATCCTTAAATTCTCCTAGTTGTGTGGCTGACCGAGCCTCATCCCCCAATTAGAGATCCAGCCCACTCAACCAGCATTACAGCTGGAAGGCGGGCTGAACTATTACCCCTGATCAAAACCGCACTCTGACCGGCTGTCAAGCCCTAATCGCGGCCCACGGCGTGCACCGGCGGGGCGAGGAAGCGCCGGGCGAGCGCGTCGAAGGTGTCGGGGTCGCCGGTGGATTCGAAGATGTGGGTGGGGGCGGCAGTGGCGCTATTAAGCATGTCGCCCTCCGTGAGCACCCGCAGCACATCCTTCGAGGTCTCCTCGGCGGAGGAGACGAGCGCGACCTCGTCGCCGATGGCCAGCTGGATCACGCCGGAGAGCAGCGGGTAGTGGGTGCAGCCGAGCACGAGCGTGTCCACGTCCGCGTCGCGCAGCGGCGCCAAATAGCCCCGGGCTACCTCGAGGACTTCCTTGCCGGAGGTCTTGCCCTGCTCCACAAACGGCACGAACTCCGGGCAGGCCTGGGCGGTGACCTCAAGGCCCGGGTGGATGGAAAACAGGTCCTGGTACGCGCCGGACTTCACGGTGCCTTCGGTGCCGATCACGCCGATTTTGTTGTTGCGCGTGGTGGCGATTGCGCGGCGCACGGCGGGCTGGATCACCTCGATGACGGGGATGTCGTAGCGCTCGCGGGCGTCGTGAAGGAACGCGGCGGTGGCGGTGTTGCAGGCGATGACCAGCATCTTGCAGCCGCGTTCCACCAGCTCGTCGGCGATGCGCTGCGAGTGCGCGCGCACGTCCGCGATCGGCTGCGGGCCATAGGGTCCGTGGGCGGTGTCGCCGATGTAGATCAGGGATTCGCCCGGCAGCTGGTCCATCACCGCGCGGGCGACGGTCAGGCCGCCGACGCCGGAATCGAAAAGTCCGATCGGTGCTGAGTTTGGGTTGCCGGCGAAAGTGTTCACGCCGGCAATCCTATCGCTGGCCAGGATTTTGCAACGAACGCGCTTTGGCCTCGCGCTTTGCCACCAGCTCTGGCGGGTCGTCGGAGGTGATCACCATGCCTGCGACCAGGCCGCCGATCGTGCCGAACAGGTGCGCCTGCCAGCTCACGCCCTCCGTGCCCGGAAGCAGCCCGAAGATCAGGCCGGAGTAGAAGAAGCCGAGGATAAGGCCGGTGATGATCTGGCTGATGGAGCGGTTGAAGAAGCCACGGATGATCAGATACGCAAGCCACCCGTACACCAGCCCGGAGGCGCCGATGTGGTTCGTGCCCACACCGCCGAGCAGCCAGGTGCCTAAGCCCCCGATGATCACCACGAACGTGGTGACCTCCCAGAACACACGCTTGCCGGAGTAGCCCACCAAGAACGCGAAGATCGCGCCCGGGATCGAGTTGGAAATGATGTGCTCCAGATTCGCGTGGAGCAGCGGAGAGGTGAAAATGAACGGCAGGGAGGACACGTCCAACGGGTGAATGCCAAACGCCTGCAGCCACGGGAACACCAGCTCCAGGATGAACACGACCCAGATGGTGGCGAGGAAGCCGCCGGCGAGCTTCAGGCCCGTTTGGCGCTGCGCCTTTCGCTTCGACACCCGTTTGGTTCCGGGGGTTTGGTTGTACTGGGGTTGGCCGAACTGGACTGGTTGGCCGTACTGACCCTGCTGCTGCGGGGTCGCGTACGGGTTGTACGGCTGCGCGGGCTCGCTGAACGCCGGCTGCTGCCGCTCCGGGTGCGAGAACGGTCGCTGGAACGGCTTGCCGTAGCCCGGCTGCCCGGTCTGGCCGTAGCCCCAGCCCTCGGGGGTGTGGTTGTGTTCGCTCATCGTGGTTGGAGTCTAGCGGGTTCGCCGGATCCGGGCCGGGTGCGGCTGAGCGGTGGCGGACCGGAGGTCGTCGTAAAGCTGCGGGCGAAACCCCTAGCCCATGAGGGCTTCGAGGAGGGAGTCCTGGCAGAACGCGAGCCAGTCGATGAGGCGCTGGCGGTCCTCGCGCGCGGCCTCGCTGCCGGAGTCGTCCGCGGAGGCGTAGAGGCGCATGTCGTTGAGCGCGGCGATGAACTGGTGCGCCTCGTCCTCCTCGATGGTCACCTCGACGCCGCCGGTGGGGCCGAGCGCGGTGTTGACCACCTGCAGGTTGATCAGCTTGGCCTTGATGATGTCGTTTTCGTGCAGGCTGCGAAGCAGGCCGTTGTCGCCGTCGAACTCCTCGTCGCCCTCGCGCTCGAAGTTGGGCAAAAGGCGCGCCAGGCGCGGGTCCTCGGGTGCCTCGGTGTGGCCGGTGGCGACGCCGAGCATCTCCGCGAACTCGTCCTTCGGCGCGGACTGGGCGCGCGCGATCAGCGCCTCGGACACGGTGGCGGTGAGGTCGCCGATGACCTCGCGCTCCATCGGGCCGAAAACGGTGGTGTATTTCGGCGTCGAGCGCATCAGTCCCTTCTTCTTACGCCACGGCTGCATCGATTCTCCCCTACCCTGCCTGCTGCATCGTGGCCCAAAGCCCCGCGGTGTGCAGCTTCTTCACGTCGGTTTCCACCTTGTCCTTCTCGCCCGAGGAGACCACGGCCTTGCCCTCGGTGTGGACCTGCATCATCAGCTCGGTGGCGCGCTTGCGGTCGTAGCCCAGCACAGTCTGGAACACGTAGGTGACGTAACTCATCAGGTTGACCGGGTCGTCCCACACGATGCACAGCCACGGCAGGTTCTCGCTCGTGGCCACGTCCACGTCGATGGCCTCGTCCAACTCCGGGGTTGCCAGCGGCGAACCCATGCGCTCCGCGCGGCTGGCCGCAGGAAAATCGGCTGAGGAAAACATGTGCACCACCTTACCTTCTCGTGCCTGGAGGGTACGCTGTCTCACCATGAACGACACTCCCACCCACTCCACCGGCACGCGCGGCTCCACCGCGTTTTTCACGGACATGTACGAGCTGACCATGCTCGACGCCGCGATCAAGGACGGCACCGCGCAGCGCGACTGCATCTTCGAGGTCTTCGGCCGCCGCATGCCCAACGAGCGCCGCTACGGCGTGGTCGCCGGCACCGAGCGGGTGCTCGACGCCATCACCAAGTTCCGCTTCACGCAGGACCAGCTGGATTCTGCCGACTTCCTCTCCCCCGAGGCGCGCGAGTACCTGGAAAACTACAAGTTCTCCGGGCAGGTCGACGGCTACCGGGAGGGCGAGCTGTACTTCCCGTACTCGCCGATTATGACGGTGCGCGGCACGTTCGCCGAGTGCGTGATCTTGGAGACGGTCCTGCTGTCCATCCTCAACGCCGATTCCGCGGTCGCATCGGCGGCATCGCGCATGGTCTCGGCCGCGGACGGGCGCCCGATCATCGAGATGGGCTCGCGCCGCACCAACGAGCAGGCGGCCGTCTCCGCCGCGCGCGCGACCTACATCGCCGGCTTCAACGCCACCTCCAACATGGAGGCCTCGCTGCGCTACGGCATCCCCGCCTCTGGCACCTCCGCCCACTCCTGGACGCTGCTGCACGTGGACGAGGACGGCAACCCGGACGAGAAGGCCGCGTTCAAGGGCCAGATCGACTCCCTCGGCGTGGACACCACGCTGTTGGTGGACACCTTCGACATCACCAAGGGCGTGGAAAACGCGCTCGAGGTTGCCGGCACCGAGCTGGGTGCGGTGCGCATCGACTCCGGCGACCTGGGCATCGTCTCTAGGCGTGTGCGCAAGCAGCTGGACGAGGCCGGGGCTTTTAACACCCGCATCATCGTCTCGTCCGACCTGGACGAGTTCGCCATCGCCGGCCTGCGCGGCGACCCGGTGGACGGCTTCGGCGTGGGCACCTCCGTGGTCACCGGCTCCGGCGCCCCCACCGCGGGCCTGGTGTACAAGCTGGTGGAGGTGGACGGCCACCCGGTGGCCAAGCGCTCCTCTGGCAAGGTCACCTACGGCGGCGGCAAGTCCGCGCTTCGCGCCTACCGCTCCTCCGGCGTGGCGGTCGGCGAGGTGATCCACCCGCTCGGCGTGGACGTGCCACGCAAGCCGAACCTGGAGTACCGCGAGATGACGGTGCCGCTGATCCGCGACGGCGAAATCGTGGACGGCCAGCCGGGCATTGAGGAGATCCGCGAGCTGCACGCCGCCGCCCGCAAGACGCTGCCGTGGGAGGGCCTGGCGCTGTCGCGCGGCGAGGTGGCCATCCCGACGAAGTTCGTCGGCTTCCCGGAGCCCACCGAGTAGGCCGTGGCTGCAGACGAACCACTCACCCAGTCCACCACCGACCTGCTCGCCGCCGCGGTCAAGTCCCTCGGCGGGTCGCGCCGCCCCGGCCAGGTCAAGATGGCCGAAGCGGTGACTACAGCCCTCGACTCGGAGCGCCACCTGGCGGTGCAGGCGGGCACGGGCACCGGTAAGTCCCTGGCCTACCTCGTCCCCGCCATCCGCCACGCCCAGGCGCACGGGACCACGGTGGTGGTGTCGACGGCGACGATCGCGTTGCAGCGGCAGCTCGTGGATAGGGATTTGCCCAGGCTTGCAGACGCGCTCGAGCCGCTGCTGCCCGAGCGCCCCACCTTCGCAATCCAGAAGGGCCGCAACAATTACGTCTGCAAGCACAAATTGATGCTTGACGACGCACCTTCGGAGTCCCTCATCGAGGAAGAGGACCTGTCCTGGCTGGGCAAACACGTCAAGCGCGTGGCCGAGTGGGCGCAGGAGACGGAGACCGGCGACCGCGACGACCTGGTCCCCGGCGTGCCGGACATGGCGTGGCGGCAGGTGTCCGTCACCTCCAACGAGTGCCTGGGGGCGACGCGCTGCCCGCACGGCGAGGAGTGCTTCGCTGAGCTCGCCCGCGAGCGCACCAAGGACGTGGACATCGTGGTGACCAACCACGCGCTTTTGGCTATCGACGCACTCGCGGACGTGGCCGTCCTGCCCGAGCACGACGCCGTAATCATCGACGAGGCCCACGAGCTCGACGGCCGCATCACCTCCGTGGCCACCAACGAGATCTCCGCGCGCGCCCTGGCGATGGCCGCCCGCCGCGCCGGCAAGCTGGGCGCGGAGCGCGACACGCTCGAAGGCGTCATCGACGACTTCACCGCCGCCATCGACCTGGAGGCCCCGGGACGCTGGGAGGTCATCTCAGAACCGGCCCGCGGCGCTTTCGCCGCGCTTCGCGACGCCCTGTGGAAGACCCGCACCGCCATCTCCGACGCCCCACCCGGCGAGTCCGAAAACGACCCGGAGAAGTTCGCCGAACGCGCCAACCTGCGCAACCACTTAGAGGACCTGCACGACGCGGTGGTGCGCATCCTCGAGGTCTTCGACGAGCCGGACCCCGCCAAGCACGCGGACGTGGTGTGGCTGACCCGCTCGGAGCGCTACGGCGACTCCGTCTCGGTCGCTCCCCTGTCGGTGGCGGGCCTGTTGCACGAGCGACTGTTCGGCGAGAAGACGGTCGTGCTCACCTCCGCGACGTTGACTGTGGGCGGCAACTTCAACGCCATGGCGGCCGCCTGGGGCCTGCCGCAGGGCACCTGGGACTCGCTGGACGCCGGCACGCCGTTCGACCCGCGCAAGTCCGGCATCCTCTACACCGCGCGCCACCTGCCCACCCCGGGCCGCGACGGGCTGTCCGCGGAGACGTTAGACGAGATCGCGGAGCTGATCACCGCCGCAGGCGGGCGCACGCTCGGCCTGTTCTCCTCCCGCCGCGCCGCGGAGCAGGCCGCCGAAGCCATGCGGGCGCGCCTGCCCTTCGACATCCTGCTCCAAGGCGAGGACTCCACCGGCACGCTGGTGGACACCTTCGCCAAAAACGAGAACTCCTGCCTGTTTGGCACGCTGACCCTCTGGCAGGGCGTGGACGTGCCGGGCAGCGCTTGCTCGCTGGTGATCATCGACCGCATCCCCTTCCCCCGCCCCGACGATCCGCTGCTGCAAGCCCGCTCCAACGCCGCCGACGCGGCGGGCCGCTCCGGGTTCATGGAGGTCTCCGCCACGCACGCCTCCCTGCTCATGGCGCAAGGTGCGGGCAGGCTTTTGCGGTCTGTCGACGACCGCGGGGTCGTCGCCGTGCTCGACAACCGTCTGGTGACCAAGCGCTACGGCTCGTTCATCCGGCGCAGCCTGCCGGCGTTCTGGGACACCACAGACGCGGAAACGGTGCGCGGGGCGTTGCGGAGGCTCGTCGCTAAGCAATAGCGAGCGCTGTGGTGGAACCGGGCGCGACCTCCGTGAAACCGGCGTCGCGCACCGCCACCGCATCCGCGCGCGCGGCGAGCTCCGCGAACTCCTCGCGGGGCAACTCGCGCACGTTTAGCGGGAAGCCCGCCTCCGCCCACCGCTGCACCCAGGCGGTGTCGCGCGCGGCCGCGAGCAGCATCGAGGCGTGGCCGGCCTGGGCCGCTGCCTTGCCCGCGGACATGTGCAGCGACGCGTCGAGCGCGATCAGGGGCACGTGCGGGTCGCGCGGGAGCACCTCCCCCGGCTCGATGTCCGTGCCTTTGATCTGCAGCTTCGCAATCGCGTGCGGGACGTCTGCAACCGCCGAGGGGACGAAGGCGCGCACGTTGCCGACGGTGACGCCGGGCAGCGCCTGCACGTCGTCCCAGGCCTTGTTGCGGGCGCGGCGGGCCACTTTGCGGATGCGGTGGGAGTACCAGGCGTCTAAGGCCTCGCGCCAAAACCCGTCCTCTCCGGCGCGCGGGTCGAGGCACACGGCCACGGCGGCGCGGGCGGCGTCTGCAAGCACCTGGTTGCGGCTCGGCGGGTCCTGCTTGGGCAGATTGATGGCCATCTGCATCGCCTGCACCGTCTGCGGGTCGTCCGGGTCCTCGCTGCGGGCTTTGTAGTCGCCCGACACGCGGTCTGTAAGGAGCTGGTGGGCGGCGGCGATCATCTGCTCAGTCACCGGGGTCAGGGTACTCCTGAATGCCGTGGGCCTGAAACGACGAAAACCCCCGCCGAAGCGGGGGTTCGTTCAGGAGGCCGGTGTCCGGCGACTACTTGGAGTCGCGGTGGCCGGTGTGCGCCTCGCGGCGCAGGGTCTCCACCATGTGCGGGTAGTGCAGCTCGAACGCCGGGCGCTCGGAGCGGATACGCGGCAGGGCGGTGAAGTTGTGGCGCGGCGGCGGGCAGGAGGTTGCCCACTCCAGGGAGTTGCCGTAGCCCCACGGATCGTCGACGGTGACGATCTCGCCGTAGCGCCAGGACTTGAACACGTTCCAGATGAACGGCAGGAAGCCGATGCCCAGGATGAAGGCGCCAACCGTGGAGACCTGGTTCAGCAGCGTGAAGCCGTCGGTGTCCAGGTAGTCGGCGTAGCGGCGCGGCATGCCCATGTTGCCCAGCCAGTGCTGGACCAGGAAGGTCATGTTGAAGCCGACGACGGTGAACCAGAAGTGGATCTTGCCCAGCTTCTCGTCCAGCATGCGGCCGGTCATCTTCGGGAACCAGAAGTACACGCCAGCGGTGGAGGCGAACACCACGGTGCCGAACAGGGTGTAGTGGAAGTGCGCAACCACGAAGTAGGAGTCGTGCAGGTGGAAGTCCAGCGGCGGGGATGCCAGCATGATGCCGGTCAGGCCGCCGAAGAGGAAGGTGAACAGGAAGCCCGTTGCCCACAGCATCGGGGTCTCGAACGTGAGGTGGCCGTTCCACATCGTGCCCAGCCAGTTGAAGAACTTCACGCCGGTCGGGACCGAGATGAGGAAGGTCATGAAGGAGAAGAACGGCAGCAGGATCGCGCCGGTGGCGAACATGTGGTGCGCCCACACAGCCATGGACAGGCCGGCAATTGCCAGCGTTGCGAAGATCAGGCCGATGTAGCCGAAGACCGGCTTGCGGGAGAAGACCGGGACGATCTCAGAGATCACGCCGAAGAACGGCAGCGCCAGGACGTACACCTCGGGGTGGCCGAAGAACCAGAACAGGTGCTGCCACAGGATCGTGCCGCCGTTGGCGGTGTCGTAGATGTGGCCGCCCAGCAGACGGTCGTAGAGCACACCCATCGCCGCAGCGGTCAGCAGCGGGAAGATCATCAGGGCGATGATGGAGGTGACGAAGATGGTCCAGGTGAACGCCGGCAGACGGAACATGGTCATGCCCGGCGCACGCATCGTCAGCACCGTGGTGAGCATGTTCACCGCGGAGGCGATGGTGCCCACACCGGTGGCGCCCACGCCGACAACCCAGAGGTTGGCGGAGACGGACGGGGTGTGCACAGCGTCAGCCAGCGGCATGTACATGGTCCAACCGAAGTCGGCCGCGCCACCCGGGGTGATGAAGCCGAGGAGCATGGCGACAACGCCGACGGTGGTCACCCAGAAACCGAACGCGTTCAGACGCGGGAAGGCCACGTCCGGCGCGCCGATCTGCAGCGGCAGCACATAGTTGGCGAAGCCCCAGACGATCGGGGTACCGAAAGCCAGCAGCATCACGGTGCCGTGCATGGTGAACAGCTGGTTGAACTGCTCGTTGGACAGGAACTGCAGGCCCGGGCTGAACAGCTCGGTGCGGATAAGCAGTGCCATCAGGCCGGCCACGAAGAACCAGACGAAGGACATGATGATGTACATGATGCCCAGTTCTTTGTGGTCAGTCGTGGTGAGTTGCTTGTAAATCTTCGAGCCCTTACGAGCGTTACCCGTCGGCTCGGGGCGTGTCGGCGGGACGTAATTATCCAGCCGCGGTGCCACAGCGGTCATCTGATCCTCCTGACTACGGCACCTGCACCCCGTCCAGCTCACGCCGGAATGGGCACAGATGCCACGAGTGATACCGGATCAGCATAACGTTCTGCACATTGATTTTCCAGCCTCCCGCAATGCTGCCCCCGTGCGGGGTCAGCGCCGACGACGGCCAGTCCGGGCTGTTACTGGTGAGGCGCAAGGGACCTAGACGGGAGGCAAGAAAAATCCCCGGCTCGCAAGCGCGAACCGGGGGCCACCGAAGGTGCGTCGTAAAGCTTGTGCCTAGAAGTCCCAGTCGTCGTCCTGGGTGTCCTCCGCGCGGCCGATGACGTAGGAGGAGCCGGAGCCGGAGAAGAAGTCGTGGTTCTCGTCCGCGTTCGGCGACAGCGACGCCAGGATCGCCGGCGAGACCTTCGTCTCATCCACCGGGAACAGGCCCTCGTAGCCGAGGTTGTTCAGCGCCTTGTTGGCGTTGTAGCGCAGGAAGCGCTTCACGTCCTCGGTCCAGCCGAGCGCGTCGTAGATGTCCTCGGTGTACTGGTTCTCGTTTTCGTAGAGGTCGTAGAGCAGCTCGAAGGCGTAGTCCTTCAACTCCTCCTTGCGCTCCTCGGACTCGTTTCGCAGCGCCACCTGGTACTTGTAGCCGATGTAGTAGCCGTGCACCGCCTCGTCGCGGATGATCAGGCGGATGATGTCCGCGGTGTTGGTCAGCTTGGAGTGCACCGACCAGTTCAGCGGCAGGTAGAAGCCCGAGTAGAACAGGAAGGACTCCAGCATCACGGAGGCGATCTTGCGCTTGAGCGGGTCGTCGCCCTCGTAGTAGCTCAGGATGATCTTCGCCTTGCGCTGCAGGTACTCGTTTTCCTCGGACCAGCGGAACGCGTCGTTAATTGCGGGCGTGTCCGCCAGCGTCATGAAGATGTTGGAGTAGGACTTCGCGTGCACCGACTCCATGAAGGCAATGTTGGTCAGCACCGCCTCCTCGTGGAGGGAGTTCGCGTCCGGCAGCAGCGAGACCGCGCCGACGGTGCCCTGGATGGTGTCCAGCAGCGTCAGGCCGGTGAACACGCGCATGGTGGCCTGCTTTTCCTCGTCGTTGAGGGTGTTCCAGCTCGGGATGTCGTTGGACACCGGGATCTTCTCCGGGAGCCAGAAGTTGCCGGTCAGGCGATCCCACACTTCAAGGTCCTTGTCGTCCGGAACGCTGTTCCAGTTAATAGCCTTCACGGGCTTGTCGTGGGACTCGAGGTAACGCGCGTAATCGTCAGTCATGGCGACCATCCTACTTCGGTGTCAACCGGCTCGGGCGACGTCCTGCTCCCCGTGCGCGGACTGCCCACACGCAATGCATTAATGCTCTGTCCGCATGACATAAACTACTCGCAGATTGCTGCAATACATCATCTTTTTAAGGAGGTCGCGCCGTGACTACAAGCGGTCATCGGTCCTCTCAACCCCTGCTTTCCTCGATTCTGGACACGCTCGGCGAAGACATCGTCTCGGGCCGGCAGCCGGAGGGGCACACGTTCACGCTCCACGACTTGTCGGAGCGCTTCGGCATCTCCCGCACCGTGGCACGTGAGGCGATGCGCGCACTGGAGCAACTGGGGTTGGTCTCCTCCTCGCGCCGCGTGGGTTTGAAAGTGCTGCCGCAAAGCGAGTGGAACGTCTTCGACCACTCCATCATTTCCTGGCGGCTGCGCAGCGAGGAGCAACGTCCGGCGCAGTTGGCGTCGCTGCGGGAGCTTCGCGACGCCATCGAGCCAGCCGCCGCCCGCCTAGCCGCCACCAACGCGTCCCGCGAGCAGGCGCGCCGGCTGTGCCAGCTGGCGGACCAGATTGTGGAGCTGGCAGGACAAGACGCCGGCAACTCCGAGGCGTTCCAGGAAGCGGACCTGGAGTTCCACGGCCTGATGCTCGAGGCGTCCGGCAACGAGATGTTCGTGGCGCTGACCCCGCCGATCATGGACATCATGTCCGGCCGCGCGCTCTACGGCATCATGCCGGACGACCCGCACGTGGACACCATGCAGATCCACGTCGATCTCGCGCAGGCCATTTCCACCGGCGACGCGGATGCAGCAGAAGATGCTTCTCGACGTCTCCTCCGCGGCGTCAACGATTTCATGGAGATGTAACTCTCCCCGCGCCTTGCAAACGAAAACCGCTGATGTGCTAGTTGCCCAAAAACGGAACTAGCAGATCAGCGGTTTTCGTCGAGAAGCACGCTCACCTACAGCATGCAGGAGACGCAGCCCTCGATCTCGGTGCCTTCCAGCGCCATCTGCCGCAGGCGGATGTAGTACAGGGTCTTGACACCCTTCTTCCACGCGTAGATCTGCGCGCGGTTGATGTCGCGGGTGGTCACCGTGTCCTTGAAGAACAGGGTCAACGACAGGCCCTGGTCGACGTACTTCGTAGCCACCGCGTAGGTGTCGATGATCTTCTCGTAGCCGATCTCGTAGGCGTCCTTGAAGTAGTCGATGTTCTCGTTGTCCATGTGCGGCGCCGGGTAGTAGACGCGGCCGATCTTGCCTTCCTTACGGATCTCAATCTTGGAGGCGATCGGGTGGATCGAGGACGTGGAGTTGTTGATGTAGGAGATCGAGCCGGTCGGCGGCACCGCCTGCAGGTAGCGGTTGTAAATGCCGTCGCGGGCGACGTCCTCCTTCAGCTGCGCCCACTCCTCTGCCGTCGGTACGGCAATGTCGGAGTTGGCGAACAGCTCCTTGACCTTGTCGGTCTTCGGCTGGAAGTCCGCCGGGTCGTAGCGGTCGAAGAACTCGCCGGTGGCGTACTCGGACTTGGCAAAGTCCGCGAACGCGGTGCCCTTCTCCACTGCGATCTTGTGGGAGGCGCGCAGGCACTGGTACATCACGGCGGCGAAGTAGGCGTTGGTGAAGTCCAGGCCTTCCTCGGAGCCGTACTCGATGTGCTCGCGGCCGAGGTAGCCGTGCAGGTTCATCTGTCCCAGGCCGATGGCGTGGGAGGCGTCGTTGCCGTCGCGCACCGGCGGAACGGAGTCGATGGAGGTCTTGTCCGCCACGGCGGTCAGCGCGCGGATGGCGGACTCGACGGTGCGGGCGAAGTTGTCGGAGTCCATGGCCATCGCGATGTTCAGCGAGCCGAGGTTGCAGGAGATGTCGTGGCCGGTCTCGGCGTAGGTCAGGTCGTCGTTGAGCACGGACGGCGAGTTGACCTGCAGGATCTCCGAGCACAGGTTGGACATGTTGATGCGGCCGGTCTTCACCGGGTTCGCGCGGTTGGCCGTGTCCTCGAACATGATGTACGGGTAGCCGGACTCGAACTGGATCTCGGCGATGGTCTGGAAGAACGCGCGCGCGGAGATCTTGGACTTGCGGATGCGCGGGTCTTCCACCATCTCCTCGTACTTCTCGGTCACGGAGATGTCCGCGAACGGCACGCCGTAGACGCGCTCGACGTCGTACGGGGAGAACAGGTACATGTCGTCGTTGCGCTTGGCCAGCTCGAAGGTGATGTCCGGGATGACGATGCCGAGCGAGAGGGTCTTGATGCGGATCTTCTCGTCCGCGTTCTCGCGCTTGGTGTCCAAAAAGCGCATGATGTCCGGGTGGTGTGCGTTGAGGTACACCGCGCCGGCGCCCTGGCGCGCGCCGAGCTGGTTGGCGTAGGAGAAGGAGTCTTCCAGCAGCTTCATCACGGGGATGACGCCGGAGGACTGGTTCTCGATGTGCTTGATCGGCGCGCCGGACTCGCGGATGTTGGAAAGCAGCAGCGCCACGCCGCCGCCGCGCTTGGACAGCTGCAGCGAGGAGTTGATGGCGCGGCCGATGGACTCCATGTTGTCCTCGATGCGCAGCAGGAAGCACGACACCAGCTCGCCACGCTGCGCCTTGCCGGCATTCAAGAACGTCGGGGTGGCGGGCTGGAAGCGGCCGGTCATGATTTCGTCCACAAGCGCGAATGCGAGCTCCTCGTTTCCGTCGGCGAGGAAGAGCGCCGTCATGGCCACGCGGTCTTCGAAGCGCTCGAGGTAGCGGCGCCCGTCGAAGGTTTTCAGCGTGTAGGAGGTGTAGTACTTGTACGCGCCGAGGAAGGACTTGAAGCGGAACTTGTAGGAGTACGCGCGCTTGAACGTGTCCTTAATGAAGGTCCAGTCGTACTTCTCAATGGTGTCCGGCTCGTAGTACTTGTTGGTGACCAGGTAGTCGATCTTTTCTTCCAGGTCGTGGAAGTAGACGGTGTTCTGGTTGACGTGCTGGAGGAAGAACTGGTTGGCGGCCTCGCGGTCCTTGTCAAACTGGATCTGGCCGTTTTCGTCGTAGAGGTTCAAAAGCGCGTTGAGCGCGTGGTAATCCAGCTGGTCGCTTGTATTGACCGGCTCCGGGACATTCTTACCGACAGTCTGGGTAGTCACATCGCGTCCTTCATCGTGTTCTTGAGTATTTACCGGCGTATTTTTCACGCAGTTTTGCCAAGCGCTCGGATTCGTCCGGAGCATCTTGCCTATCGACGACCTCCGGTCCCCCACGCAGCCCCAACCTTCCAGCGTTCTGGACCAGTTGGCGGCGCACGTGCGCAACGTCCTCGGCCAAGCCCATGAGCTCGAACCGGTACAAGTACGGGACCTTACACTTGTCGGCGATAACCTTCCCGGCAAGGCAGTAATCTGCCCCGAAGTTGGAATTGCCTGCGGCGATGACACCCCGGATCAGGCTCCGGTTGCCTTCGTTGTTGAGGAAGCGGATCACTTGCCCCGGCACCGGCCGCGAGTTGCCGCCGCTCACACTCGCCCCGCCGCCGTATGTGGGGCAGATGAGCACGTACGGCTCGTCGACGGTGAGTTCCGGGTCGCTCCTGCGCAACGGGATGCGCTGGGACGGGAGGCCGAGCTTCTCCACAAACCGCTTCGTGTTTTCCGTCGCGGAAGAGAAGTAGACCACCAGCATGGCCGCCGCCTTTCTTCGTGTTGAGTTTCAGTTGTTCGGCGCCGCCCGCCCTATCCCCGCGCTGCGGCGGGGTGGACCGCCGAGTTAGGCAGCCGCTGCGAGGCCCTTGATGCGGTCCGGGCGGAAGCCGGACCAGTGCTCGCCGTTCGCCTCCACGACCGGCGCCTGCACGTAGCCGAGGGCCATGACGTAGTCGCGGGCCTCCTCGTCCATGGAGATGTCGACCGTGGTGAACTCAAGGCCGGCCTTGGTCAGGGCCTTCTCGGTTGCCTTGCACTGCATGCAGGCCGGCTTGCTGTAAACGGTGATCGACATAGTTCTTCAGGCTCTTTCTGTGCGGGTCTTCGACTGGGATTCGACAGGGAATCGACGGGGTTTTCTCGCTTCCCCGGATCCCCCGGGGCAACACCAAGAGACACTATACCTTGGGGGAAACTTCGGCAACTGCTACTACATGTAGTAGTTACACGGGTGGTATTCCCAGGATAGGGCCAGCAAATCACCTACATGTAGTTAAAACATGGACGGCCATCTGCTCCCACGGGTGTAATTTGGCGGAAAATTACAGCAAAAAGCCCCGCCACCAAACGGTGACGGGGCAGGATTCGCGCTTAGCCCTGGCGAGCCTTGAAACGGGGATCCTTCTTGTTGATCACGTAAACCTTGCCGTGGCGACGCACAACCTGGGCGCCCGGCTTGTTCTTCAGCGACCGAAGCGACTTGCGGACCTTCATCGGGCGCTCCTTTCTGCTCGGATTACCTGCAATTAGCGACCAACGGCGGGCTGCCGGGTCGCAACACGGGGGTAAATGTTACACATCGGACGCGCTGAATCAAAACCTCCTACCATGAGCGCCATGCAGTCAGACATCATCGCCGCCCTCGGCGTGGCACCGACCATCGACCCGGACACCGAAATCACCCGGCGCGTGCAGTTCCTGGTGGACTACCTGGACGCCACCGGCGCGAAGGGATACGTGCTGGGCATCTCCGGCGGGCAGGACTCCACGCTCGCCGGGCGCCTGGCGCAGCTGGCGGTGGAGCAGCGCCGCGCGGACGGCAACGACGCGAAGTTCGTGGCGGTGCGGCTGCCCCACGGCGTGCAGGCCGACGAGGACGACGCGCAGCTGGCCCTGCAGTTCATCCAGCCCGACGAGACGGTCACGGTGGACATTGAGCCAGCCACCACCGCCATGGCGGGTGCTGTGGCGGAGGCGCTAGAAACGGGCAGTCTCGGCGACTTCAATAAGGGCAACGTCAAGGCGCGCATGCGCATGATCGCCCAGTACGCCATCGCCGGCGAGCGCGGCCTGCTGGTGGTGGGCACGGACCACGCGGCGGAGAACGTCACCGGGTTCTTCACCAAACACGGCGACGGCGCCGCGGACCTCGTTCCGCTGGCCGGGCTGAACAAGCGCCAGGGCGCGGCGCTGCTGGGCCACCTGGACGCGGATCCCCGCCTGTGGGAGAAGGTCCCCACCGCAGACCTAGAGGAAGACCGCCCCGCGCTTCCCGACGAAGACGCGCTCGGCATCACCTACGCCCACATCGACGACTACCTGGAGGGCAAACAGATCCCACAAGAGGCCGCCGAGCGCCTCGAGCACCTGTGGCGCATCGGCCAGCACAAGCGCCACCTGCCCCCGGGCCCGAACGACACCTGGTGGCGCTAGAGCAGGTCGCGGAGGTCCGCCATCACTCGTACCAGGCGGTCCTCACCGCGCTCCTCCTCGAGCCAATCCTCCAGAGTGAAGTCGAGCTGGATGGGTTCCCAGTCCACTTCGAAGGGTTTGCCCCTCTGCTCCAGGAGCCCGAGTTCCTCGAGCCTGTCTAGCGATTTTTCTGCATTCCCCATCTGAATCTCCTCCTTTATTGCCTACTGTCTACCACGCGCAGGGTCTCCTCCGCCGCGCGCACGAGCGCGGAGCCGTAGGACGGTCCGTGCGTCCACGCGTGCACGGCCAGCGGGTGCAGCTGGTGCACCGCGATGCGCCGCTGCCAGTCGCGGCCCAGCTCGCCGCCGGCATCCACATACCCGTCCACGATCGCGTTGAAGTACGGGGCGCCGAACAGCTCGAGCATCGCGATGTCGGTCAGCGGGTGCCCGCCGTGCGCCGCCGGGTCAATGAACCGCGGGCCGTCCGACCCGAACAGCAGGTTGCCCGCCCACAGGTCGCCGTGGATGCGCGCCAGCGGGGCGTCCTCGTCTTCTTCAAGCAGCGCATCGCATGCTTGCTTGACGACGTCCATGCCGCCGCCCCCGACATTCCCTACCTTCAGCGCCTTCTCGGCGAATGGCAGCACCCGCTGATGCACGTAGAACTCGGCCCAGCGCTCGGTGGGCTCGCACGCCTGTTGGCGGGTGCCGATGAAGTTGGGGCCGTCCCACCCGTCCGCGGGCGCGCCGAACGCGGCGGCGCCCATGGCGTGGATGGCGGCCAGCTCCCGCCCGGCCTCGCGGGCGGCGTCCACGGTCGGGCGGGCCGAATCCACCTTCTCGATGGTCAGCGTGTTCGCGTCCTCGTCGAGTGCGAGCACCTCCACCACCGCGGCGGAGCCCTCCCGCAGCCAGCGCAGGTACGCGGCCTCCGCGGCTGCCGCTCCCGGCGCGCTGCCGTACTTCACAAACGAGTCAGACATCGATGCCCTCCATTCGCAGTAGGAAACGTTTTGCCTCTACCCCGCCACGGTAACCGCCAAGTTGGCCGTCGGAGCGCAGCACCCGGTGGCACGGGATGAACAGCGGCAGCGGGTTGGTCGCGCACGCGCTGCCCACCGCCCGCACCGCTTTGGGGTTGCCCACCGCGCGGGCGAGCTGCGCATACGTGGTGGTCTCCCCGAACGGGACCTTCGCCAGCTCCCGTAGCACCGACGCGCGGAACTCAGTCACGCCTGACAAGTCCAGCGGGACAGTGAATTCCCGGCGCGTGCCAGCGAAGTACTCGGCCAGTTCTTGGGTGACCAGGGGGCTCACCGGAGGTTCGTCGATAGGCAGCGGCTCCCCCTCGAAGCACACGCGGGTGACGCCGCGCCCGCTCGCGGCGAAGCGCAACGGACCGATCGGTGAGGTAAACATGCAGCTCAGAGTAGCTCGCAACCATGGTGTTTGCGCTACACTCCTGGCCATGCACAGGAGACTCACAACCGCCCTCGCCTGCGCCGCGGCCCTGACCTTGGCCGCCTGCGGCAGCTCATCCGACACCATCGCCGGCACCAGCCCCGCCATCGCCTCTGCGGTGTGCGACGGCGACGACGGCTGCGAATCCGACATGCGCGAGCTCAGCCACAAGCTCGACGCGTCGGACGACGCGGACGGCGACGGCGTCATCGACCGCGAGGAGCTCGACGCCGCCCTCAAACGGCTGGACAAGGAAGCCGAGGAGAAAGAGGCCGCCGCGTCTTCGTCCGCGGCGGCAGCGTCCTCTTCCGCAGCTGCAGCGTCGAAGTCCGCAGAAGCCGAACGCGAAGCCGCCAAACGCGAGGCGGCGGAACGTGAGGCAGCGCAGCGCGAAGCCGCCGAACGCGAGGCAGCGCAGCGCGAGGCGGCGAACCAACAACAGCAGCAACAGCAACAAGCCCCCGAACCCGCACCCCAGCAGCAAGCGCCCCAGCAACCCTCCGGCCCGCCGGCCATGGAGTGGGCCACCTTGGGCCCCTACGGCAGCCTGTTCACGTGCGAGCAGGCGCGTGACGTGTGGCCCGTCGATTCGCACGCCTGCTACACCGGCTCGGACGGCAACGCCTACTTCGAGGGCATGCGCCAAGCCGCACAGTAGCCGCAGAAACGAAAAACTGCCCGGCCGAACAGCCGGGCAGTTTTGCTTTTGGTGGAGCTAACGGGATTCGAACCCGTGACCCCCACACTGCCAGTGTGGTGCGCTACCAACTGCGCCATAGCCCCGTATGGCAGCTGTACCACCATAGGAATATGTAGTTGTGGAGTGGAGCTAACGGGATTCGAACCCGTGACCCCCACACTGCCAGTGTGGTGCGCTACCAACTGCGCCATAGCCCCTTGGATAACTCACGTAAATATACAGTCGGGCGCGCGGGCCTCCAAATCCCCAGCGGGAACGTGAAACCGCCCCACCCCGGGACCGGAGTGAGGCGGTGAAAACGCTTGCGGAACGCGTTTACATCTGAGACAGGGTCTGCGGCCAGTCGTCGCGCTTGCCCTCGATGTCCTCGATGTCCTTGCCGTCGACCAGGACGCGCGGGGTCCAGGCCTCGCCGGTCTTGTCCTCCTGGTACTTCATGTTGTTTGCGCCCATGCGCTTCGCGGTCTCCAGGTACTTGCCGTCGCGGATGTCCTGCACGGCTTCCTTAGATGCCTCGTAGTCGCTTGCCATGTCCGCGAAACCGTCGTTGTCGTACTTGTTGTACACGGTCTGCTGGTTCTGGAACAGGTAGTCGCGGATGGTGAACGCCTGGGCCAGATCGCCGTTGGCGAACAGCGCAAGCTCTGCGGCGAGCGCCTTGGTGGAGTGGCCCTCCTCGCCCTTGTCCAGGGCGGTCATCGGGCGCAGGTCCACGTTGATCTCGCCAGCCTTGAGCTTCTCAATCATCGCTTCGTCGCTGGCGATGTGCAGGTCCGCACAGTGGGTGCAGGAGAAGTCCTCGAACAGCTCGGCGGTCTTGGCGTCGGCGTTGCTGCCGGTGAGGTGGATGATGTCTTCATCCTCGTTCCAGGCGACGTTGATGCCTTCGACGTCGATCATCCCCTCCTTGATGGCGGCGCTGCGGTTTTCGCGGCCGTTGAAGACGATCAAGCCGATCACCACAAGGGCGATAGCGAGTACGGCGAGGACTGCCCAGATGAAGGCGGTGTTGCCCTTCTTGTTCGGGTTTTCCACTTTGCGTGTGGTCACAGTTATCTCCTGTTGTGCGTGCCTGGCGGCATGGCGGGTACAGATTTACCCGCACAAGTTTAGGGGTAGATAGCGAACTTCTTAAACGGACGCCACATCATGAAGCCGGTAATGGCGATGTAGGCCACGTCGCGCGCGACGGTAACAAGCAGGTTGGTCTCGCCCTCCCCCGCCGCGGACGGGTCGAAGCAGCCGCAGTCGATGACCAGGCCGCGCTGCCAGGCGGACAGCATGCCGATGATGAACAGCGTCAGCACGATGATGGACACCTTGCCGGACCAGCGCAGCTTGATGCCCAGAAGCAGCAGCAGGCCACCAGCCACTTCGAGCGGGCCGATGATGTGCGCCAGCAGGTAGGACCAGTCGGGGGTGAAGATCTCGTATGCCTCGATGGTCTTTGTCACGTCGAGGGGGACGCCGAGTTTCGCGATGCCGGCGTCCAGCCACACGTACGCCATGTAAAACCGCGCGAGTGCGGAAAGTACGTCCAGCACCAGTGCTTTCGTGTTGCGCTCGGGCACGGGGGTTGTCGTTGTGCTCACAGGTCGTACGTTACTCCATTAGCTGCCCAAAACTCGAGAAACGAGCGCCTGGGCTTCCTCCTGCACCTGCTGCAGGTGCGCGTCGCCCTTGAAGGATTCGGCGTAGATCTTGTACTTGTCCTCAGTCCCGGATGGGCGCGCGGCGAACCACGCGTTTTCAGTGGTCACCTTCAGCCCGCCGATGGCGGCGCCGTTGCCAGGAGCATCAGTCAGCTTTGCGACGATAGCTTCGCCCGCCAACGTATCCGCCGACACCTGGTCCGCCGAAAGCGCCTTGAGCTTGGCCTTTTCCTCGCGGCCGGCCGGGGCGTCGATACGCGCGTAGGCCGGGGCGCCGTACTCGGCCTCGAGCTCCGCGTAGCGCGCGGACGGAGTCTTGCCGGTCACGGCGGTGATCTCGGCGGCGAGCAGGTCCATAATCAGCCCGTCCTTGTCGGTGGACCAGACGGTGCCGTCCTTGCGCAAAAACGAGGCGCCGGCGGATTCTTCGCCGCCGAAGCCGATCGTGCCGTCGATAAGCCCCGGCACGAACCACTTGAAGCCGACGGGCACTTCCACCAGCTCGCGGCCGAGCGATGCGACTACGCGGTCGATCATGGAAGACGACACCAGGGTCTTGCCCACCGCGGTGCTGTCAGCCCAGCCGTCGCGGTGGCTGAACAGGTACTCGATGGCCACGGCCAGGTAGTGGTTCGGGTTCATCAGGCCCGCGTCGGGGGTGACGATACCGTGGCGGTCCGCGTCCGCGTCGTTGCCAGTGGCCAGGTCGAACTTGTCGCGGTTGTGCACCAGCGATGCCATGGAGTTGGGGCTGGAGCAATCCATGCGGATCTGGCCGTCGGTGTCCAGGGTCATGAACCGCCAGGTGGCGTCCACGTGCGGGTTGACCACCTCGAGGTTCAGCCCGTAACGCTCGCCGATGGCACCCCAGTAGTCCACGCTCGCCCCGCCCATCGGGTCGGCGCCGATGCGCAGGCCGGATGCCTTGATCGCGTCCATGTCCACCACGTTTCCCAGGTCAGCGACGTAGTGGTCGAGGTAGTCGAACTTCCCGGCGCGCTCGTCCAGCACGCCGCTGACGGGGGTGCGCTTCACGCCGTCGAGGCCTGCGGCGATGTACTCGTTGGCGCGCTTGGCAATCCAGTCCGTGGCCTCCGCCGGGGCAGGCCCACCGGTGGGCGGGTTGTACTTGAAGCCGCCGTCGCGTGGCGGGTTGTGCGACGGGGTGACCACGATGCCGTCGGCCTTGCCGCCTTTGTGGGTCAGGATGGCGTGGGAAACAGCTGGGGTAGGCGTGTAGCGGCCGGAGGCGTCGACAAGCACTTGCACCTCGTTGGCGATGAGCACCTCGAGCGCGGAGACCATCGCCGGCTCGGACAGGGCGTGGGTGTCGCGGCCGATGTAGACCGGCCCGTCGATGCCCTCGCCGCGGCGGTAGTCCACGATCGCCTGCGTGGTGGCCAAGATGTGCGCCTCGTTGAACGCGTTATCCAGGGAGGAGCCGCGGTGGCCGGAGGTGCCGAAGGCGACCTGCTGGTCCGGGTTGTCCGGGTCGATGTCGCGGGTGTAGTAGGCGGTGACCACCTCGGCGATGTCGATGAGGTCGTCCTCGCGGGCGGGCTGGCCGGCGCGTTCGTGTGCCATGGGAATGCTCCTTGTGTCTCAGACAGAGTCCTTCCCACCATCATTGCCCGTGAATGTATTTCCCGCCACCTATATATTATTCACCGCGCCGTATGTTTTACTACTCGGCATGGCTGACACCTTGAACGACATCCTCAGTGCTATCTCCACCTTCGTCTGGGGACCGTTCCTGCTCATCCCCCTGCTGCTGGGCACCGGCCTGTTCCTGACCATCCGCCTGCGCGGCATCCAGTTCCGCACCCTCGGCCGCGCCACACGCCACGCGTTCGTGGACAAGCCCGAGGAAGGCGCCGGCGACATCTCCAACTACCAGGCGCTGACCACCGCCCTGGCCGCCACGGTGGGCACCGGCAACATCGTCGGCGTGGCCACCGCGATCTCCATCGGCGGGCCCGGCGCGCTGTTCTGGATCTGGCTGACCGGCATCGTCGGCATGGCGTCGAAGTACTCCGAGGCCTACCTGGGCGTGCGCTTCCGCACCACCGACAAGAAGGGCAAGCAGCAGGGCGGACCGCACGAGTACCTGAAAACCGGTGTCGGCGGCCGCTTCGGCAAGACGCTCGCCGCGGCGTTCACCCTGTTCACCATCTTCGCCTCCTTCGGCATCGGCAACCTCGCCCAGGGCAACTCGATCGCCGCGGGCATGAACGACGCTTTCGGCATCAGCGCCAACGTCGCCGGCGTAATCATCTTCTTCGCGGTCGGCGCGGCCGTGCTCGGCGGCATCGAGGGCATCGGCAAGATCACCGCTGCGTTCGTGCCGCTGATGATCGTCATCTACGTCGGCGGCGGCATCACCGCGCTGGCACTGATGGCGGACCGGGTGCCGGAAGCCATTGCCACCATCTTCACCGACGCGTTCACCGGCACCGCCGCCACCGGCGGCTTCGTCGGCTCCGGCATCATGCTGGCCATCCAGTTCGGTGTGGCCCGCGGCATCTTCTCCAACGAGTCCGGCATGGGCTCCGCCGCCATCGCCGCCGCGGCCGCGAAGACGCAGCACCCGGCGCGCCAGGCGCTGGTGTCCATGACCCAGACGTTCATCGACACCATCCTCGTGGTCACCATCACCGGCCTGGTCATCGTCACCGCCGGCACCTGGGACATGGGCCGCGACCAGGCCGCCATCATGACCGCCACCGCCTTCGAGACGGCCCTGCCCGGCGAGTGGGGCAGCCTGATCGTCTCCGTCGCCCTGATCTTCTTCGCCTTTTCCACCATCCTGGGCTGGTCCTACTACGGTGAGCGCGCCATCGTGGCGCTGTTCGGCGACTGGGCGTCCATCCCCTACCGCATGTTCTTCACCGCCCTGTCCTTTGTCGGCGCGGTGGCGTCGCTGGAGCTGGCGTGGACGTTCTCCGACCTGTCCAACGGGCTGATGGCCATCCCGAACCTGATCGGCCTGCTGCTTTTGTCCGGCATCGTGGTGCGCGAGACCCGCGAGTACCTCGCCTGGGACCCGTACCTGAAGAAGACCCCGGAGGAGGTCGCAGAGTTCGTGGAACGCCAGCAGATGGACTGGCGATAGACTCGCAGCCGTGGACACATTCCGGACAGCACTCACGGTCGGGCTCGGGGCGGGCCTTGGGGCCGTTGTCAGGCATTTTGTTGTGCTCTATGGCGCCGCCCCCGGCACCACCGCGGCGCTCGCGCTGACCTTCGCCGTCAACATCGCCGGCTGCTTCGCCATGGGCTTGTTCAGGCCGGGCCCGCTGTGGGGCACGGGTTTCCTCGGCGGCTTCACCACCTTCTCCGCGATTTCGGTGGCGGCGATGCAGTCGGATGCGATCGTCGCGCTGGGCATCGTCGCACTCAGCTTTGCGACGTCTATAGTTGCCTACCTTCTCGGCCACACCCTCCGGGAGCGCCGCAATGGCTAGCTGGCTCGGATTGGCGCTCACCCTCGCCGTGGTGTTCGCCGGCGGCATGCTGGGCGGCATGTCCCGGTTCGCGCTGACGAAGCTGATCGGCAACGCCCACGCCGCCACCTTCGCCGCCAACACCGTGGCCTGCACCATCGCCGGTTTCGCCGCCACCGCCCCAATCGCGTGGCAGATCGCGCTCGGCGCAGGCTTCGCCGGTGCGCTTTCCACCTGGTCCACGCTGGCGCGTGAGCTCGGCGACCTGATCACCGCTGGGCGCCACCGTGCGGCGCTTCGCTACGCGCTGCGCACCGCGGTGCTCGGCATCGTCGCCGCCTGGTTCGGCATGCGCTGGGGCCTGCGGGCCTTCGGCGGCTAGGGCGTTAGAGTGGGAAATGTGCAGTTCAACGACCTCACAACCGGCCTTTCCGTGGCACTGGGCGCGGGACTTGGAGCTGTCGCTCGCTACCTCGTGCTGATCTGGGTCAACCCCACCACGCCCGAAGCGCTCGCGCTGACCGTGACCTCCGCGGTGAACCTCGTCGCCTGCTTCGCCATGGGCCTATTCCAACCCGGCCCGTTCTGGGGCGTGGGCTTCCTCGGCGGGTTTTCCACCCTCTCCGCGATCTCCCTGACCGCGGTGTCGGATTCTCCGGTGTGGGCCGGATTCATCATCGTGCTCAGCCTCACCACCGCCACCCTGGCCTGGATGGCCGGCGACGCCACCCGGGGGCGCCGGCATGGCTGACCTGCTGCCACTGCTCATCGGAGCTGCGGCTGTGTTCGTCGGCGGCATGCTGGGCGGGTTCGCCCGCTGGCTGCTCATGCGCCAGATCCACAGCACGCTGGCGTCCACGTTCGCGGCGAACGTCTCGGCCGCCGCAGTCATCGGGTTTGCGGCGGCTGCGCCGGGCGTGTGGCGCATCGGCATCGGCGTCGGCTTCGCCGGGGCGTTGTCCACCCTGTCCATGCTCGCGCGCCAGCTCGGCGAGATGGTCGAAAGCGGCGAGTTCGTCCTCGCCGTGAAATACGGGGTGGGCACCGCCCTTGCCGCTATCGCCGCCTCCGCGGTCGGCGTGTACGGGTTCGGGTAAGCCCCCTACTCCGCGATCGCGTCCAGCGGCGGGGTCTTGGCGGCCCTTCCCGCCGGCCACACTGCGGCCAGAAGCCCGACCAGGAACGACCCTGCGAGGACGGTGAGGATGAGCTGCCACGGGACGGTGATCGTCGTCAAGCCTTTTGCCTCGAGTACGGTGAGGAACGCCCAGCCCAGTCCGAGCCCCAACAGCACGCCGAGGATGGCGCCGTAGACGGTCATCTGCACCGACTCCAGCGTGATCATCGTGCGGACCTGGCGGCGCTGCGTGCCCACCGCGCGCAGCATGCCGATCTCCTGGCGGCGCTCAATCACCGACAGCGTCAGCGTGTTCACGATGCCCAGCACCGCGATCACCACCGCCAGCGACAACAGCGCGTACAGGATGAACAGCATCTGGTCGATCATGGCAGAGACCTCGCCCGCCATGTCCTGCGTGGAGCGGACCTGCACCACGATGTCGTGGCGCACCTCTTCCTCGAGGTTGGCGCGCAGCTGGGCCTCGTCCACCGTGCCGTCGTTGTTCACGCCCACCATGAGGACGCGCCCGGTCCCCCGCGCGCCGGTGGCCACGGCCGCCTCGTCGGAGACAACGAAGGACTGCAAGATATTCGACGGCTCGAAGGTCCCGCCCAGGGTCGCCTCCACCGACTCGCCGGTGGGCCCCGCGACGGGGAGGGTGTCGCCGACGCGCCAGCCGTGCTCCTGCGCCAGCGGCGCCGGCGCGATGATGGTGTTGCCGTCCAGGCTGGAGCTGCCCTCCACCATGTCCAGCGCGATCAGGTCGGCCGGGTCGCCCTGCAGCACGTCGGTGACACCAAAGCCGCCGAGCTGGTAGCCGAACCGCCCGTCCACCGTGATCGGGGCCTGGGTGTAGGCGGCCGTCTCGCCGGCGCCGTCCACCGCATCCAAGCGCTCCGGCAGGTCCTCCGGCAGCGGGAACACCCCGTTCTGCGGGCCGGAGAGCACGAAGTCCGCGGACACCTCGCTAGAGGCGACGTCGTCCACCGAGCGCTTCATCGACGCGCCTAGCATGCCGATCACCGTCACCAGTGCAATGCCCAGCATCAGCGCAAACGCCGTGGTGGCGGTGCGGCGCGGGTTACGGCGCGTGTTCGTGGACGCAAGCCTGCCCACCGCACCGAACGGCAGCCCAATCACCCGGCCCAGCGGCGGCACCACCGGCAGGCTCAGCGCAGGGCCGGCCAGGAACAGGCCAGTGATCGCGGCCAGTGCCGCCACGCCCACCAGGCCCGCGCGGCGGCCGGTCGCGCCGTCGTCCCAGCCCATCGCGTACACCGCCGCCGCGACGCCCGCGGCCACCAGGATCAGGCCCGCGGCTGTGCGCCAGCGCAGCGGCTGCGGGGTGGCGGCCTCGCTGGAGCGCATCGCCTCCACAGGCTTGACCTGCCCCGCCTTGCGAGCCGGCGCCAGCGCCGACAGCACCGTCACCAGCGTGCCCACCACCAGCGGCACCACAACCGCGCGGGTGGACAGGCCCGTGCCCGCGTCCGGCAGCGGCATGCCGTAGCGCGCCATCGCCACCCGGATCAGGGCCACCAGCCCCACGCCGCCGGCCACGCCGAGCGCGGAGCCGATTACGCCCACCAGCGCGGACTCGAACGCCACCGAGCGGGTGATCTGCCCGCGCGCGGCCCCCAGCGCGCGCAGCAGCGCAAACTCGCGGGTGCGCTGCGCCACGATCATGGAGAAGGTGTTCGCGATGAGGAACGTCCCCACCAGCAAACCCACCAGGCCGAACGCGACCAAAAAGTAGCTGACAAAGCTCAAGCCCTCGCGGATCTGCTGGGACAGCTCCTCGGCCACATCCGCGCCCGCGCGCACCTCCAGCTCAGGAAACTCGCTCTTCAGCCTATCGACGACCCCAGCTCCCCCATCCACCGTCACCGCCGGCACCGACGCGCCGTCCCGGTACACGTCGAGGTACGCCTGCTCCCCCACCCGCATCACCAGCGACGTCTCCTGCGCCAGCGGGTCCTCGTACAGCCCCGTGACGGTGAACTCGTTGCGCCCGTCCTTGTCCACCACGATGAGCTTCTCGCCCATCGCGATGCCGTACTTCTGCGCGCCGTTCGCATTGACGGCGATGTCGCCGGCGGCGGTGGGAGCGGAGCCGTCGATAAGCACAGGTGCCCTCCCCACAGCCTCATCCTCGCTGTAGAAAGGCATGAGGCGGGAGGTGCCGAGCTGCGTCTGAATCGCAACTTCATCTTGCCTAGCGACGACCACAGGTTCATCCACGAACACATTCACCCGATCGACACCCTCGGTGTCCTCGATGGCGTTGAACGTGTCCATGTCGATGCTGCCCTCGGTCGGGCGCACCACCGCGTCCACGTCTTCCAGCGCCGTATCGACGGCCGAATCGAACGTGGCAGACAGCATGTTCGTGAACATCAGCGCGCCCGACAGGAACGCCGTGCCCAGCACCACCGCAAGCACCGTCAGCGCGAGCCGCAGCTTGTGCGCCGCGACGTTGCGCAGCGACACCTTCGTCAACGTGTTGGCCATCTAGTCCTCCATGCCAGCCATGACGCGGAGGATGGATTCCATGTCCGGATCGCGTATCTCGTCGACGATGTTGCCGTCGCGGAGGAACACCACGCGGTCGGCGTAGGAGGCGGCGCGGGCGTCATGCGTGACAATGACCACCGTCTGCCCGTCCTTGTCCACCGCCGTACGGAGGATATCCAGGACCTCTTTCGAGGCGTTGGAGTCCAAGTTGCCGGTGGGCTCGTCACCGAAAATCAGCTCCGGGCGGCTCACCAGCGCGCGGGCGCACGCGACGCGCTGCTGCTGACCTCCCGACAGCTCCGCCGGGCGGTGATCCAGGCGCTTGGCCAAGCCCAGGCGGTCCGTGACCTCCTCGAACCACGCCTGGTCAACCTTGCCGCCCGCGATGTTCGTGGGCAGCGTGATGTTCTCCGCGGCCGTGAGGGTGGGGACCAGGTTGAAGGACTGGAAGATGAATCCGAGACGGTCGCGCCGCAGCGCCGTGAGCTGCTTGTCGTTGAGCCGGGACAGGTCCGTCTCGCCGATGTAGGCTTCGCCGCCCGTAGCAGAGTCCAGCCCCGCCATGACGTGCATGAGCGTGGACTTACCCGACCCGGACGGGCCCATAATCGCCGTGAACTCGTTGCGGCCGAACTCCACACTGACGCCGTCAAGCGCCCTGACCTCGGTGTCGCCCTTCCCGTACGTCTTGACCAGGCCTACCGCCCGGGCCGCCGCGTTGTGCGTTGCGGGTTCTGGTGTTCCAGTGCTGGGTGCTCCTGCTTTAATGCTCTCGTCCGACTCAGCCATCGAGGTTCACCTTCCTGTCAATCCATTCCTCCGGGACTATACGCACCCGGTAAGACAGGGCAGATCGTCAGCTACTCCCTTGAAGAATTCGTGGGCGGGCACCAATGATGGGGGCTGGTGTGGTTGTCCGCAATGCGGAGTTGCACCCCGGACTTTCGTGGGCAAGCGCCAATAGTTGGTGTATCTGGCGTTGTCCGCAATGCGGAGTTTCGGCCCCGATCTGTAGTTCGTGGGTGCGCACCCATCGTTGGTGTATCTGTGGTTGTCCGCAATGCGGAGTCTTCACCGGCCCCGGGGTGTTGTGGGTGCGTTGTTGGTCGAGTAGTGGAGGTCGAGTTCATCGGTGTACGCGGGCGTACTCGACGTCCGGTACTCGACTTTCGCCCCACAGGAGGCATCATCCCGGTTGCGTGTGCTGGCCCCGCGACCTATTCGGCCCCCAGTGAATGAGTCACGCCCCGCCGGTGGCTACGCCCGGTTGCCCGCAATGTGGGGTCACGCCCGGTGACGGAACTGGTGGGTGTGCACCCATTGTTGGTGTGGGTGTTGTTGTCCGCAGCGTGGAAGCACACACGCGGGCGGGTACGCCGGCCAAGTCGTGGGTATGCGAAAAGGCACCCGCCGCACAAACAAGGGGTGTTTGTGTGGCGGGTGCAGTTTATGTGAAGTTGTTGGGTCGGCGGTAACCTACTCTCCCACTCCCTCCCGGGGGCAGTACCATCGGCGCGGGCGGGCTTAGCTTCCGGGTTCGGAATGGGACCGGGCGTTTCCCCGCCGCCATC
>NZ_JAKRMR010000011.1:0-111291 GCF_022346205.1 Corynebacterium sp. ACRPZ | reverse complement strand
GCCGCAGGCCAGGACGGCAAAGACGGCCGCGACGGCATCGACGGTAAAGACGGTCAGCCGGGTAAGGACGGTGCCGACGGTAAGCCGGGCAAGGACGGCGAGCAGGGCCCGAAGGGCGACAAGGGCGACACCGGCGCCGCAGGCCAGGACGGCAAAGACGGCAAGGACGGCCGCGGTGTGAAGTCCTTCGAGATCAACGACGAAGGTCACCTGATCGTTACCTATTCCGACGGTGAGACCGTGGACCTGGGCAAGGTCACCGGTGACAAGGGCTCTGACGGCAAGGATGGCGTCGACGGCAAGCCTGGCAAGGACGGCGAGCGGGGTCCGAAGGGCGACACCGGCGCACCTGGCAAGGATGGCGCTGATGGTACGGACGGCCGCGACGGCGTCGACGGCAAGCCTGGCAAGGACGGCGAGCGGGGTCCGAAGGGCGACACCGGCGCACCTGGCAAGGATGGCGCTGATGGTACGGACGGCCGCGACGGCATCGACGGCAAGGACGGTCAGCCGGGTAAGAACGGCGCCGACGGCGAGCAGGGCCCGAAGGGCGACAAGGGCGATACCGGCGCCGCAGGCCAAGATGGCAAGGACGGTGCTAAGGGCAAGAAGGGCGCCGACGGAAAGGACGGCCGCGACGGCATCGACGGCAAGGACGGTCAGCCGGGTAAGAACGGCGCCGACGGCGAGCAGGGCCCGAAGGGCGACAAGGGCGATACCGGCGCCGCAGGCCAGGACGGCAAGGACGGCGAGCCGGGCACCGACGGCCGCGGCATCGCAGAGGCCACCGTCAACGAAAACGGCGAGCTCGTCCTCACCTACACCGACGGCGAGACTCAGAACCTGGGCCGCGTCGTGGGTGCTGATGGCGAGAAGGGCGAAGACGGTCGCGACGGCCAGGACGGCAAGCCGGGCAAGGACGGCGAGAAGGGCGCAGACGGCGCTGATGGCCGCGACGGCATCGACGGCAAGGATGGCCAGGACGGCGCTAATGGCACCAACGCTCCGGCTGGCGAGGGTTCCAGCGTGAGCGACCGCTGCCTGCCGTCCGTGGGCATCATGGCGCTGCCGCTGCTGGCGCTGATCCCGCTGGGTCTGGCCGCCACCGCGGATGTTCCGGCGCTGGCTCCGGTGAAGGAGCAGCTCAACAAGATTGGCGAGCAGCTGCCGGTCCCGATGGACAAGGCTGCCCCGATCGCTGGCGCGGCGCTCGCAATCGCGGCGATTGCCACGCTGGCCACGCTGTGCTCCACCGAGGGCGGTTCCTCTAAGTAGCCCCCAGGCAAGGCCGCACAGCCTTCAGCGATAGCCCCGTCCCGGAAACATTTCCGGGGCGGGGCTTACTGCATTGAAAACAGTTTCCAATAATGGTTGGATATCCCCTATGCGAAATCGTTTTCTCCCCTCTCCCCTGGCCGCGATTGCGGCAACTGCTCTTGCGGGTTCAGTGCTGGCCGGATGCTCGTCGGAAAGCAATGATGCAAGCGGCAGCGACATGATCGCCACCACCAACGTCTGGGCGGACGTGGCCTCGGCGGTCACGGGCGAGGACGTGGACGCGATCATCACCGGTGATGCGGTGGATCCGCACCACTACGAGCCGTCCGCGAAGGACCTCTCGCGAATCAAGGAAGCGGACACCGTCGTGGCCAACGGCGGCGCGTACGACGCCGCCCTCTACACCGCCGCTGAGCAGGACCGCATCATCTACGCAATCCCGCTTCTCGACGAGCACGAGGCTCACGACCACGAGCACGCGCACATGCCCGAATCCCTGGACGAGCTCGAGCACGCCTGGTTCGCGCCGGAGAAGGTACTGCAGGTCGCAGAGGACATTGCGGATCGCACCGGCGGGGACGCGTCAGACGTCAAGCAGCGCATCGGCGACATCCAATCCAAGCTCAACGCGGTGCCGCACGTGCACATCGGCATGACTGAGACGATCGCGGCCGGCCTGGTGTGGGGCACGGAGCTGCACGACATCACGCCCGAGGAATACATCAAGGCCAGCCTGAACCACCAGGAGCCTTCCGCGGCGGCGGTGGCGGCCTTCCTGGAGCAGATCGAGCGCGGCGAGCTGGACATGCTGTTTGTGAACCCGCAGAGCACCAACAGCGCCACCCAGCGGTTGGCGGATGCGGCGAAGGCGCATAATGTTCCCGTTGTTGAAATTCGGGAGACGCCCCCGGCCGGCCAGAATTTCCTGGACTACTTCGAGGAGATCGTGGGTCAGATCACCGACATCGCAGCCCACGCTGAGCCGACCGGCCACCACCACTAGGAATTGCCAATTTGATCGCTGAGCTTCGCAGCGCCGCCGTCGAACCACTCTGGCGCGACCTCACCCTCACCGTCGAGCCCGGCGAATTCATCGCGGTGCTCGGCCCAAACGGCGTGGGCAAATCCACCCTGCTGGGCACGCTGATGGGCACGCGCAAGCTCAGTTCCGGAGCTGCGAACGTCCACGGGCAGATCGGCTTCATCCCGCAGCAGCACATGTTTCCGAAGGACTTGCCGGTGCGCGGGCGCGACCTTGTTGCGTTGGCGATGGGAAGGCGGGCGAGGCCGGAGGACGTCGATAAGCAATTGGCTTCCGTGGGGGCGCAATCCTTTTCCGAGCGGCGCGTAGGTGTGCTCTCCGGCGGCCAGCAACAGCTGATCCGCCAGGCGCAGGCATTCTCGCAATCGCCGGAGCTCCTGCTTTGCGACGAGCCCCTGCTCTCCCTTGACCCCGCCCGCGCACGCGACACAGTGCAGCGCCTCGCCGAGCACCCGGCTGCCGTGGTGTGCGTGACGCACTCCATCAACCCTGTGCTGGGCGTGGTGGATAGGGTGCTGTACCTGGGCCCGGAGGGCCACGTGGTGGGAAGCGTGTCCGAGGTGATGCGCTCCGAGGTGCTCAGCGAGCTCTACGGCACCCGCGTGGATGTAGTGGAGGTTGACGGACGGATGGTGGTCCTGTGAGTGCGTTTTTAGCAGACACTTCGTACCTGCTCAGCCAAGACTTCGTGCAGACGACGCTGGTGGCGTGCGCACTGCTAGGCGTGTTGTCCGGCGTGATGGCGCCGCTGATCGTGCTGCGCCAGATGTCATTTTCGGTGCACGCGACCTCGGAGCTCGCGCTCATGGGCGCCTCCGCGGCGCTGCTGTTCGGTCTCAACGTCGGTTTCGGCGCCGTGGCGGGCGCAGTGGTCGCTGCCCTGGTGCTGGCGGCGCTGGGACTGAAGGGCCAACAGGATTCCGCGGTAGGTGTGGCCATGAGCTTCGGCATGGCCTTGTCCGTGCTGTTCATCCACCTGTATCCAGGAAACTCGAACCGGGCGCTGGCGCTGCTGACCGGCCAGATTGTTGGCGTGTCGGCGCAGAACGTGATGCTGCTGGCAGGCACGACAGTGCTGGTTGCAGGCGTCGTGCTGGTCCTGTGGCGGCCGCTGCTGTTCGCCTCCGCAGACCCCGTGATGGCCGCCGCGTGCGGCGTTCCCGTGCGCACGATGGCGCTGGTGTTCGCGGTACTCGTGGGCATCGCGTCAGCCCAGTCAGTGCAGATCGTCGGCGCGTTGCTTGTGATGTCGCTGCTGATCACCCCGGGGGCGTCCGCCGCTCAGGTGACGGCGAACCCGAAGCTTGCGGTGGTGCTGTCCATCGTGTTCGCGGAAGTCGCGGCCGTAGGCGGGATGGTGCTTTCGCTCGCCCCAGGTATGCCGGTGAGCGTGTTCGTGGCCTTTATCTCGTTCGGGATCTACCTGGTGTGCCGACTGATTGGCCGGGTACGCGGCTAGCGGTACTCCCTGTAGTCCGCCGGCGTAGCGCCCTTTTCCACCGCGGCGGCGGCTGCGGCAAGGAAGTCGCGGCGCACCTTCTTCTGCCCCAGCTCGCGACCAGAGACGGACAAGCGGATCGTGTTGCCCTTCTCCGCGCCGCGCTCGGCGGCCTTGATCACGTTGCGACGCCACCACTTCGCCGCACCGTAGCCCTCACCCACCGACAGGTTGCGCGCCTGGGAAAACTCGCCCCGCTTGATGCGGTAGATGCCCTTCGTGGAGGCAGCGACGGTAAAACCGAACTCGTCGAGCACCTTTAACGTGCCGTCCGACATGCGCCAGCGCGGCGGCGCGAACATATCCAAGTCGAAACCGAGCGCCGACATCTGACGCGTGGCGCCTTTGAGACAGAGCCTCGCCTCGTGCTCGCCCAAACTGGCAAACTCGCTGCGCCTTCCCTGCACCGGCTGGTCAAAGCCGTTGAGCATGAGCGCGCGGTTGCCGAGCTGCTCGGCGAGCCAGGCGCGGGTGCCGTCATCCTTGGCCAGGTGCCACTTCTTGTCGATGTGCGGCGCCACCAGCAGAGACACCGGCATCCCCTCGCGGTCCAGGTCGCGAACCATGCTGGTGACGTCCTCCAACGTCGCGTCGAAGATGGAGGAAATGGAGACAAGCACGCGCCCAGGCATAGGGGAAATTATCGCACACGCAGACAGTCTGCGCCGGGTGAACTTTTCTCGCGCTGTTCGCACACGTGTTCTACGTTGTCGGGGCCGTGTCGGACGGGGTTCTACTATGCGTAGCCAAGTGCAAAGAAAGGAGGTGCTCCAGATGAGTGCAGTGCTAGACCAAGCGGTCAACCAAATCGTCGCCGGGCTAAGGTCGCTTGCCGACGTCATGCGGGAACCGGACTCCCTCCACCTCGCCTCCACCCACGTGGCCATGGAGCGCCTCCACGCCTGCCTGCCGTTGCTGTCCAACGCGGACGTCGCGTTCGCCTTCCTCTGCGACCGGGACGGCGCCGGCGCCCTCGTCGGCGCGAACCACGCCGTGGAGTATCTGACACGGAGCTTGGGCTTGTCCCGTCGAGAAGCATTCGCGCTCCTGGAGCAGGGCAAGAAGCTCTACGGCGAACCCGAGGTGCCTGAGCCGGAGCCGAGCGAAAACAAAGAAGACCGCGAACGCAAGGAGCAGGAGGCGGAAGCGCGCCGCAAGAAGGCGCGCGAGGCGCAGGAGCGGGCGCGACGAGCTGCCGAGAAGGCCAACGCGGAGAAGAAGCGCATCATCACCGACGCACTGAAAGACCTCAACGAGCACGCCAACCCCGGCTACCAGGAGATCCTGGCCGAAGCGATGGAGGCGGCCGAGTCCCTCACCGCCGAAGAACTCCGGAAGTTCGTCCGCGACCAGGTCAAGCGCGCCAACAAGCGCGGACGCGACTACGACGGCGAGAAAGACCCCCTCGCCGCGTGGAAGAAGCGCGGCATCTGGCTCGGGGAACCGGACGCGGACGGCGGCTCCCCTTTCAGTGGCTACCTCGACGCCGCGTCACGGGCGAAGCTGGAGGCCTGCCTCGCCGCCGGCGACCACATGGGGTCCAACATGGAGGGCGAGGACGCGGCGAAACGGGACAGCCGACGGAAGCACCAGCGCCGCCTGGACCAGCTCTTGAACGTGCTGGACCGCTACGGCGACGTTGCCACGAAGTCCCGGGGCGGCGTGGGCACGGTGGTGATCACGCTGACCCTCGACGACCTTTTGGAGGCGGACGCCTTCACCGAGTTCCCCACCAACACCTCGGTGTCGCTGACCCCGCTCGACATTGTGCGTTTGGGGCTTGCCGGGGACAGCTTCATCCTCCAACTCGACTCCGCTACCGGCGTCCCGCTTTCCCTCGGACGCACCCGCCTAGCCTCCGTGGAACAGAGGCTCGTGCTGCTGGCCATGCAGGGCGTGTGCGCGTGGAACGGCTGCACCAAGCCGGGTGTCGAGCTCGAGGCCCACCACTTGGATTCCTACCTCAGTGGCGGGCTCACCAGCATCGAAAACCTGGTGCTGCTGTGCCGCGAGCACCACATGTGCAACAACGACAACAAAGACGGTGCCGGAAACAAAGGCCATTTCGGCCGGGACCCCGACACCGGCGACGTGCACTACCACCCCGCCAACGGGGACCCACCCAGGCACACAACCACCTACCAGTACCGCAATTCACCTGGTCAGAGGCTTGCCAAAAAGGCGAGGTCCCGGCACGGCGGCAACCACAACCGCCCGCCGGACCCTGCCCTATTCGACCCGGACGGTTAAACCGCCTCGGCCTTCACCAGCGTCCACGCGTACTCGAACGCGGTCTGCTTCCACTTGGCGTAGCGGCCGGACACGCCGCCGTGCCCTGCGGACATCTCCGTCTTCAGCAGGATCTCGCCTGCGGTGCCCACCTCGCGCAGCTTGGCCACCCACTTCGCGGGCTCGACGTAGAGCACGCGGGTGTCGTTCAAGCTCGTCACCGCGAGAATGTCCGGGTAGTCCTGCGCGGCGACGTTCTCGTACGGGGCGTAGGTCGCCATATAGTCGTACACCTCGGGGTCGTGGTACGGGTCGCCCCACTCTTCCCACTCCCCCACCGTCAGCGGAAGCTCGGGCTTGAGGATGGAGGTCAGCGGGTCCACGAACGGCACGATCGCGAGGATGCCGGCGAACTTCTCCGGCGCCATGTTCGCCACAGCGCCCATGAGCAGCCCACCGGCGGAGCCGCCCTCGGCCACCAACTGCTTGGGGGTGGTCAGGCCCAGCTCCACGACGCGGTCGGCGCACGCGATGAAGTCCGTGAACGTGTTTGCCTTGTGCAGCATCTTGCCGTTGTCGTACCACGCGCGGCCCATCTCGCCGCCGCCGCGCACGTGGGCGCACACCCACACCATGCCGCGGTCGAGCAGACTCAACCGCGCCACCGAAAACCCGGGGTCCGTCGATGCCTCATACGAGCCGTAGCCGTACAGCAGCGCGGGCGCGGGGCCTTCGACGCCCTTGCGGCGCACCACCGAAATCGGCACCTGCTCGCCGTCCGGGGCGGTTGCCCACTCGCGGTAAGCCTCGTACTCGTCCGGGTTGTAGCCGCCCTCGACCTCTTTTTCCTTCAGCAGGGTCAGCTCGCCGGTCGCCACCGTGTAGTCCAGCACCTGCGAGGGCTGGGTGTAGGAGGAGTACCCGATGCGCACCACCGGGGCGTCCCACTCCGGGTTGCCGCCGAGGCCGACGGTGTAGAGCTCCTCAGAAAATTCCAGCTCCTTGAACTCGCCGAAGCCGCCGTCGAGCGTTGCCACGGCCAGCCGCGGGATCCCGCCACGCCGGTACGCCATGAACATGAAGTCGCGGTAGGTGTCGATCGCTTCGATGCGCACGGTCTCGGAGTGCTCCACCAGCACGGGCAGCTCCCGCAGGGGCGGCAAATCACCGACAGGTGTCGCAGCAACGCAGAAGTTCGCCCCGTGCGCGTTGTGGGTGACCACCCACTGCTCTTCGCCGTCGACGACGCAGAAGTCCGGGTGGTACTCGATGCCCGCTTCGCGCTCCCACAGCACCTCAAACTCGCCGGTGGGGTCAGCCAAGTCGAGCACGCGGTACTCGGAGGTCAGCGACGACGATGCGATGATCATGAGGAAGCGTTCCGCGCGGTCCGCGCCCACACCGACGCCGAACTTCTCGTCGGTTTCCTCGTACACCAGCACGTCTTCGGCGGCGGGCGTGCCCAGCTTGTGGCGCCAGATCTGGTGGGGGCGCCAGGCGTCGTCGCAGCGGACGTAGAACAGGTAGTCCTCGCCCGCCCAGGTAGCGCCGTAGAACACGCCCTCGATTTCGTCGTCGAGCAGCTCGCCGGTGTCCAGGTTTTTGAACCGCATGGTGAAGCGCTCGTCGCCTTCGGTGTCGAAGGAGTACGCGAGCAGGCGCCCGGAGGTGGACACGGACGATGCCCCGAGCGCGAAGAACTCGTGCCCGGCGGCGAGCTCGTTGACGTCGAGAAGCACTTGCTCTCCAGGCATGTCTTCGGTGACCTCGGGCGGGGTCCACGGGTCTTCCGCGGTTGGGATGCGGCAGGAGATGCCGTAGTCCTTGCCCTCGATGGTGCGGCCGTAGTACCACCAGTCGCCCTGGCGCTGCGGCACGGACATGTCGGTCTCTTTGATGCGGGATTTGATCTCGCCGTAGACGTCGTCCACCAGCCCGGACCACGCGGACGTTTTCTCCTCCGTGTAGGCGTTCTCCGCCTCAAGGTGCGCGAGAACTTCGGGGTTGTCCTTGTCGCGCAGCCACTCGTAGTTGTCCACGAACTCGCGGCCGTGAAACTTGCGGACAATCGGGCGCTTGTCAGCTAAGGGTGGGATCATGCATGCTCCCCCGGCCACTCGGAGAAGCGGCGGCCGGAAAGCCGCTCGTACGCCTCGATGTAGCGGTCGCGGGTGGCCTCCACGACGGAGCCGGGCAGCTCCGGCGGCGTGGAGCCTTCCTCCTGGTCCCAGCCGGACTTCGGGCCGGTGAGCCAGTTGCGCACGTATTGCTTGTCAAAGCTGGGTTGGCTGCGGCCTTCTTCGTAGCTGTCAGCGGGCCAGTAGCGGGAAGAATCGGGCGTGAGCACTTCGTCGGCAAGCACGAGCTCGCCGTTTTCGTCCAGGCCGAACTCGAGCTTGGTGTCAGCGAGGATAATGCCCTTGCTCTCCGCGTAGTCGGCGGCGCGGCGGTACACCTCGAGCGTGGCGTCCCGCAGGCGCTCGGCAAGGTCCGCGCCGAGCTTTCCTGCCATGCGCTCGAAGGTGACGTTGATGTCGTGGTCGCCCTGCTCGGCTTTGGTGGCGGGGGTGAAGATCGGCTCGTCCAGCTTGGACGCCTCGGTCAGCCCCTCGGGCAGCTTCACGCCGCAAACTCGGCCGGTGGCGTCGTATTCCTTCTTGCCGGAGCCGGTGAGGTAGCCGCGGGCCACGCACTCGAACGGCACCATGTCCAGCTTCTTCACCACCATGGCGCGGCCGAGGACGTCTTCGGGGATACGTTCGTCGTCGATCGGGCCGGCCAGGTGGTTCGGCACGTCGGAAAGCAGGTCGAAGAAGAACATGGAGGTGGCGGTGAGGATCCGCCCCTTGTCCGGGATTGCCGGTTCGAGGGAGAAGTCGAAGGCGGAGATGCGGTCTGTCGCGACCATGAGCAGGGTCTGCTCATCCACCTCGTAGATCTCGCGGACCTTGCCGCCGGAGATGTGTGAGTAATCTGAAAGCTCTGGACGCATGCGCGCTAGTATATGCGCCGTGAAAAACCGCGCTACCGTTGTCCTCCTCCCGCTCATTCTCGCAGCGTGCACCGCACCTTCGGAGTTCAGCGGGCAGATGCCGGAGTTTTATCCTTCGCGCGACGGCGCCACGTTCCGCTTTGGGCAGACCGCCAAGATCGTCACCGAGGACGTGCGCTACCACGTGCCGGTGCAGTGGGAGGTCACGGTGGATGAGCCCACCACCACCCGCGCGCCCCGCAGCGCCGAGCACGCCCGCTCCCTCGTGTGCTTCCCCGTCAGCTTCACCCCGGCTGCCATCGGCGAGTTCCCCATGGATGTCACAGTCGCCTTGCCGGAGCTTTTGCCTATCGACGGTCCCCTGGCCGCCAACGTGGCCGACCCGAATTACTGCGGCGACTGGGACATCACCGGCTACACCGGCGAGCTGGAAGCCAACGAAACCTACACCGGCTTTGTTGCTTCCTGGGCGGGCAGTGCCGACCCGGGAATTGTCGGCCGCGGCGTCGAGCTGAAAAGCCGCGACACCACCCTCACTTGGGAGTAGCTACAGGATGTCGCCCGGGGTGTAGGCGGCGGCCTGCGGATGCGCGTCGACAAGCTGTTGCACCCTCGCCAGCACCCGGTCCACCTGAGACTCGGCCGCGCCGATGAAAGCGTGGCGATCCGAAAGCGCCTCCTCCAACTGCGGCTGATCCAGCGGCAGGCGCTCATCGGTGGCCAAACGCTCCACCAGGTTCTGCTCCGCGCCGCGCTCGCGCATGTCCAGCGCCATGGCCACCGCGTTTTCCTTGATCACCTCGTGCGCCGTCTCGCGGCCCACGCCGGCGCGCACCGACGCCATGAGGATGCGGGTGGTGGCCAAAAACGGCAGGTAGCGGTCCAGTTCGCGGTTGATCATGGCCGGGAATGCGCCAAACTCGTCGAGCACGGTGAGCATGGTCTCCAGCTGGCCGTCGATGGCGAAGAACGCGTCCGGCAGCGCCACGCGGCGCACCACGGAGCAGAACACGTCGCCCTCGTTCCACTGCTGGCCGGACAAATCCGCCACCATCGTGAGGTAGCCGCGCAGGATCACCTGGAAGCCGCCGACGCGCTCGCAGGAACGCGCGTTCATCTTGTGCGGCATTGCAGAAGAGCCAACCTGGCCTTCCTTGAAGCCCTCGGTGACGGTCTCGTTGCCGGCCATGAGTCTAATCGTGGTCGCCAGCGAGGACGGGCCCGCGCCCAGCTGCACCAGCGAGGACACGACGTCGAAGTCGAGGGAGCGCGGGTAGACCTGCCCCACCGAATCAAAGACGCGGTCGAAGCCGAGACCTGAAGCGATGCCCTGCTCTAGCTGCGAAAGCTTCTCCTCGTCGCCGCCCATCAGGTCGAGCATGTCTTGCGCGGTGCCCATCGGGCCCTTGATGCCGCGCAGCGGGTACCGTTCCAAAAGCTCCTCGATGCGCTCCACCGCCACAAGGATCTCGTCGGCGGCGGAGGCGAAGCGCTTGCCCAGGGTGGTCGCCTGTGCCGCCACGTTGTGGGAGCGGCCCGCCATGACCAGGGACTTGTACTCGCCGGCGCGGTTGCCCACGGCCTTCAGCAGCGCGATCGCCTTGTCGCGGGTGAGCTCGAGGGCGCGGCGCACCTGGAGCTGCTCCACGTTCTCGGTCAGGTCGCGCGAGGTCATGCCCTTGTGGATTTCCTCGTGGCCCGCCAGCGCGTTGAACTCCTCAATGCGCGCCTTCACGTCGTGGCGGGTGATCTTCTCCCGGGAGGCGATGGACTCCAGGTCCACCTTGTCGATGACCTTCTCGTAGTCCTCGATCGCGCCCGGCTCCACGGCAACGCCGAGCTCCTGCTGCGCCTTCAGCACCGCGATCCAGAGCTGGCGCTCCAGGATGATCTTGTGCTCCGGGGCCCACAGGGTGGCCATCTCCGGGGAGGCGTAGCGGTTACTCAGGACATTCGCGTTATTCGGCTTCACGGCCTTCATCATAGGGAGATCGCTCCTTCGATCGCGGGGCGGGCGATGTCCTTGCGGTAAAACGACCCGGGAAGTTCGATGCCCGAAATGACCTCGTACGCCTCAGCCACGGCTTCCTCAAGCGTCGCGCCCTGCCCGACGACGCCGAGCACGCGGCCGCCGGAGGCAACATACTCGCCGTCCTCCAACGCAGTGCCGGCGTGCAGCACCTTTGTCGGATCGTCTAGCGCCTCGCCGGTAATCACACCTCCAGTCTTGGCGGCCTGCGGGTAGCCCTCGGCGGCCAGCACCACCATGGCGGCGAACCCGTCGCGCCACTGCAATTCCCCGACCTCGTCCAGGCGGCCCTCGGCGACGGCGAGCAGCACGTCCGCCAGCGGGGTCTCCAAAAGCGACAGCACGGCCTGTGTCTCCGGGTCGCCGAAGCGGGCGTTGAACTCCACCACGGCCGGGCCGTCCGGCCCCCAAGCGGCGCCGACGTACAAAAGGCCCTGGTACGGGGTCCCGCGGCGCACCATCTCTTCCGCCACGGGGCGCGCAATCTCATCCACGATGGTCGCGACCCCGTCCTCCGGCAACCACGGCAGCGGCGCGTAGGCGCCCATGCCACCGGTGTTGGGGCCTTCGTCGTTGTCGTAGGCGCGCTTGTGGTCCTGCGCCGGCAGCAGCGGCACCACCGTCTCGCCGTCCACCAGGCAGAACAGCGAAACCTCGGGGCCTTCCAGGAAGGACTCGAACAGTACCGGGTTGCCAGCCCCGAGCACCGCCTCCGCGTGGGCCTTCGCCGCGGCGCGGTCCTCGGTGACCACCACGCCCTTGCCGCCTGCCAGGCCGTCGTCTTTGACCACGTAGCGCGGGCCGTACTCGTCGAGCGCGGTCTCGACGTCTTCAAGCTTCTCGACGCGGGTCGCCGACGCGGTGGGCACCCCCGCCGCCGCCATCACGTCCTTGGCAAAGGCCTTGGACCCCTCGAGCTGCGCTGCGGCCTTCGTCGGGCCGAACACCGGCACGCCGGCTTCGACGAGCGCGTCGGCCGCACCCGCCACCAGGGGCACCTCCGGGCCGATCACCACAAGCTCCGCGTCAATCTCGCGGGCCAGGTCCACGATGGCCTGGGGCGAGGCGACGTCGACGGCGCGTACCGTCGCTAAGCGGGTCATGCCCGCGTTGCCCGGTGCGACCGTGAGATCGTGGCCTTGCATTGCGTTGAGTAGGGCGTGTTCGCGGCCGCCCGAGCCGATGACAAGGATGCGCATGCACCCCAATTTACCGGTAGCGTCGATAAGTATGAGCACCGTATTCAGCAAGATCATCGCAGGCGACATCCCGGGCCGGATCGTGTACCAGGACGACACCGTCGCCGCCTTCCTCACCATCGAGCCGGTCGCCTACGGCCACACGCTGGTCGTGCCGGTCGAGGAGATTGACAAGTGGACCGACATGCCGGCGGACCTGTGGGCGCACATGAACGAGGTCGCCCAAAACATTGGCGCGGTCATCGTGGAGAAGTTCAACGCGGAGCGCGCCGGCTACCTCATCGCCGGCTTCGAGGTGCCGCACGCCCACATCCACGTCTTCCCCGCCAACGACATGTCGGGCTACTCGCTGTCTACCGCGATGCGTCACGACGAGACCGACGCAGCGAAGATGGACGCCGCCGCGGACACCATCCGAGAAGCCCTTAAAGCGCAGGAAGCGAAATAGTAAACGTCGAGCCCTCGCCCGGTGCGGTGGCCACCTTCACGGTGCCGCCGTGCGCCTCAATGAGGGACTTGGTGATGGCCAGGCCCAGCCCGGAGCCGCCGGTGGCGCGGTTGCGGGATGAGTCGGCGCGGTAGAAGCGCTCGAAGATGTGCTCCGCGTCCTTGGCCTCCATGCCACAGCCGTTGTCGGCGACGTCGATGACGACGCGGTCGAGGTTCTTGCGGATGGTCACGGTGACCTCCGCGTCCGGGCCCGCGTGCTTGTAGGCGTTGGTGATCAGGTTCACCAGCACCTGGTGCAGCCGGTCCGGGTCGCCGTTGACCTGCGCGATCTCCGGGGTGTCCGTGATGACCTCCACGGAGCGGTCCGGGAACGCGGCGTCGACGGTGCTCTTTGCGGAAAGCACCCACTCCAGCACGTCCATCGGCTTCTTCTCTAGGCGCGCCCCCTCGGCGCGGGTCAGCGCCAGCAGGTCTTCCACCAGCAGCTGCATGCGTGCGGACTCTTCGTCGATCTTGCCCAGCACCATGTCCGGGTCGTTCGCCATGCCCTTCCGGTACAGCTCCGTGTACCCGCGCACGCTTGTCAGCGGGGTGCGCAGCTCGTGGGACGCGTCGCCGACGAAACGGCGCATCTGTTCCTCTTGGGTGCGGGCGGTCTCCAGCGAGTCCTGCAGCTTGGACACCATGGTGTTCATGGCGTAGGACAAACTGCCCACTTCCGTCTCGCGCGGCCACGCGGGCACACGGCTGTCCGTTTCACCGTTAGCAATCGCCAGCGCCGTGTTTTCCACGATCTTCAGCGGCGCCAGGGCGCGGGCCACCATGTAGTTCGCGGCCACGCCGATGCCGAACAGCGCCAGCACGCCCACGCCGGCTTCCACCCAGGCGAGCGCGCGCAGCATCTTCGCCTCGGTCTCCAGCGATTTGGCCACGTACTGCACAGTGCCGTCGGACTGCTGGTGCGCCATCGCCCGCCACTTCACACCTTGGACTTTGTCGTCGACGGAGGGGATGGTCGTGGGGTGGTCGAGGCGCTTCACCTTCGAGTAGTCCGGCGGGTTCAACGATCCCCTGCGCGGCACCAGCTGGTCGTGGCCGGGGTACAAGGTTGCCTGGTTGAACTCGCTGGGCAGGCTCAAGATGTTGAACTGCCAGGCGGGGGTTTGCTGCGCCCACGTTGCCATGCCCTCGCGCAGCTGGTCGTCTGCGCGGTCGAACAGGAAGTGGCGCATGACAAAGTAGATCAGCACCGAACTGAGCGCGATGCCGATCGTGGCTGCCGCCATCACCACCGACACAAGCTGTCGCTTGAGCGGCTTTTTCGACGGCGCCGTCAACACCGAATACGGCATGGCACTACTGGCGCGGGGTGCGCAGCACGTAGCCGACGCCGCGGACGGTGTGGATGAGCTGCACGTCGCCGGTGTCCACCTTGCGGCGCAGATACGAGATGTAGGACTCGACCACGTTGCCGTCGCCGCCGAAGTCGTAGTGCCACACGTTGTCCAGGATCTTCGCCTTGGACACCACAACCTCGGCGTTGAGCATGAGGTAGCGCAGCAGGTTGAACTCGGTGGGCGACAGTTCCACGATCTCGCCGGCCTTGGTCACCTCGTGGGTGTCGTCGTTGAGCGTCAGGTCCGCGTAGCGCAGGGTGGTGTCTTCGTTGGAGTCTTCGCTGACGTTGCCGCGGCGCAGGATCACGCGCAGGCGGGTGATCACCTCTTCGAGGGAGAACGGCTTGGTCACGTAGTCGTCCGCGCCGATGGTCAGGCCGTGGATGCGGTCTTCCACCGCGTCCTTGGCGGTGAGGAAGAGCACCGGCGCGTCCAAGCCTTCGGCGCGCAGCTTGCTCAGCAGCTCGAAGCCGTCCATCTCCGGCATCATCACGTCGAGGATGTAGGCGTCCGGTTTCCAGGAATGCGCGAGTTCGATGGCTGCGGCACCGGAGTTTGCGGTCTCCACCTCGAACCCTTGGAACTTCAGGGAAACAGTTAACAGCTCCACGATGTTCGGTTCGTCGTCGACGACGAGCACCTTCAGGTTCTGCGAGTTGTCTGCCATGTCAATCACTTTCCGTTTCGTTGCCATTTCAGCGGCAATTTCTGCGTTGCCAACAAGATAGAGCGATTAAACCGCACAAGTCTGCACGTTTCCTGTACGTCTACTGAATGGCTCTAGCGGACTTCCCCCGAAATGTCTCCCCACAACAAGCCCCACAAAAAGAATTGGAGCTGGAGACGGGACTTGAACCCGCAACCTACGGTTTACAAGACCGTTGCGCTACCAATTGCGCCACTCCAGCAGTGCAGCAAAATCTTACACACGCCCCACACCTGCGACATAACTGCCCAACCGATAGTGTGAGCGTGTGGCAGAAGGTAACTCATTGTGGGAGAGGATTTCCGGCTCGCGGCAGCGTGTGGCAACGATTGACGAGGCCCGCACGTCCCCGCCGCCGTCCGTCCTCGCGCCCATTAACTTGGCAGATCCCGCCGAGGTCGCGGCGGTGATGAACATCGCTGCGCGCATCGGGGAGATCCTCATTGCCAACGCGACCACGTCCGCGGATGCGGCGAAGCAGATCCACACGGTGTGTTCCTCCTACGGCCTGCACTACGTGCATGTTTCGATCACGGTGAACACGATCACGCTCAACACGATCATCGGCGTGGATCAGCGCACCCCGGTGAATGTGTTCCGCGTGGTCACGATGATCAGCGAGAACTACCACAAGCTACAGGAAGTCGACCGCCTGATCCGCTCGATCCGATCCGGCGCGACCCCGCCGGAGATGGCGGAGCGGATCCTCAACGACATCGACACCTCCCCGATCCCCCACCGCAACACCCGCAACCTCGCTGGCTGGACGGTGATGGGGTTCTTCGTGGCCATGCTGTTGGGCGGGGACCTGCTGATGATGACGGTCGGTGGCCTAACGGCCTTCCTCATCATGGGCTTCAACAAGCTGCTCTCGCGCGGCGGCCTGCCCGCGTTTTTCCATAACGTCATCGGCGGTTTCCTCGCCACGGTCCCGGCCGCAATCACCTACGACTTCTCGGCGTCGATCGGACACACAATTGTGCCCAGCCAGCTCATCGCGACGGGCATCATCGTGCTACTCGCGGGTCTGACGCTTGTGCAATCGCTTCTCGACGGCGTCACCGGCTCGCCCTTAAACGCCTCCGCCCGCTTCTTCTCGGCCATGCTGAACACCGGCGGCATCGTGGCTGGCGTGGCCAGCGGCGTGGCGGTCTCGGAAATGGTGGGCATGCCGCTGCCGCCGATCGAGCTTCTACCCGGCAGCGCCGCGTACTCGAACGCCCTGCTCACCGTGGTCGGCGGCGGGATGGCCGCGGCGGCGTTTGCGGTGTGCTGTTTCGCGGAGCGTGCCGCGATCATCCTGTCGTTTGTCACCGCCGCGCTCGGCTCCGCCTGCTACTACATTCTGCTCGCACCGCTGGGCTTGGGCAGGCTGTCGGCCACTGCGGCGTGCGCGATTGTGGTGGGCCTCGTCGGCGGCCTGATTTCCCGCCGGTTCTTGATCAACCCGGTGATCACGGCCGTGGCGGGTGTGACGCCGTTCCTGCCCGGCTCGTGGATCTACCGCGGCATGTACGCATTGATGAACGAACAGATGCTGCTGGGCATGATGAACTTGTTCACCGCCATCGGCACCTGCATGGCTTTGGCCGCGGGTGTGGTGTTCGGTGAGTGGGTCGCCCGCCGCATCCGCCGGCCGCAGCTGTATGTGCCGTACCAAGCGTTCAAACGCGCTGGCCGCTTCACGTTCGAGCAGCTGCTCAGGGTGCGGCGACGCAGATAAGTTCATCGCGTAGGATGAAAACCCTTGACGCCTGATGCTAGAAGGAGACCGTAGTGCCACCCAAGATCACTGATTCGCGCCCTACCGCCGAGGCGATGCACGCTGTTGAGGAGCAGACGGCTTCGGGTGCCCGTCGGATCGTGGCAACCTACGCCGAAGATTTCCTGGACGGCGTAACGCTGATGTCCATGCTGGGAGTTGCCCCGAAGGGCTTCGTGTACAAGCGGTACGTCGAGGAGCTCGAGCAGGAGGCCGAGGAGGAGGCACCGAAGAAGGCCACCAAGAAGAAGGCAACCAAAAAGAAGGCCACCAAGAAAAAGTCGACCAAGAAGGCTTCCAAGAAAAAGGCGACGAAGAAGAAAGCCACCAAGAAGTCGACGAAGAAGACTGCCAAGAAGGCCTAAATGGGGGACAACGAGTTCGTCGTAGTGGCGAACCGCCTGCCGGTGGACAAAGTGGGAGACCACTACGAGGTCTCCCCGGGTGGCCTTGTCGCTGCCCTCGCCCCGGTGTTGCGCGCCCGCGAGGGCTGCTGGGTGGGGTGGCCCGGCAACATCGGCGAAACGCTCGAGCCGTTCGAGTTCGGCGGCATTTCCCTTCTGCCTGTCACCCTGGACCAGGATGATTTCGAGGGCTTCTATGAGGGCTTCTCCAACTCCACGCTCTGGCCGCTCTACCACGATCTGATTGTCCAGCCGGAGTACAACCAGGCCTGGTGGGACCGTTACGTCGAGGTGAACCGCAAGTTCGCGGAGGCGACCGCTAAGGCCGCCGCCGAAGATGCCACGGTGTGGGTGCAGGACTACCAGCTCCAGCTTGTCCCGGGGATGCTCAAAACGCTCCGCCCGGACGTGACCATCGGGTTTTTCCTGCACATCCCCTTCCCCGCCCCGGCGTTGTTCCAGCAGTTGCCGTGGCGCGACGAGATCCTCGAGGGGCTGAAGGGTTGCGACCTGATCGGTTTCCAGCGCCACACTGACGAGGACAACTTCCGCCTGCTCACCGACGACATCCGCACCGGCACCTTCCCTATCTCCATCGATTCGGGGGAGATAGCGACCGCCACGCAGCACCAGGTCAACGCGTTACGCGGCGCCGTCGGCAGCCCGCGGCACCTGCTGCTCGGTGTGGACCGCCTGGACTACACAAAGGGCATCCTGCAGCGCCTGCTCGCCATCGAATCGCTTCTGGAGGAGGGCAAGCTCGACGACATCGCCTTTGTCCAGATCGCGACCCCGTCGCGCGAGCGTATCGAGCACTACCGCACCACCCGCAAGGAGGTCGAGGAGGCCATCGGGCGCATCAACGGCCGCTTCGGCGAGGTGGGCCGTCCGGTCGTGCATTATGTGCACCGCAGCGTCCCGAAGGAGCAGCTGGGCACCTTTTACGCGGCCGCGGACATCATGCTGGTCACCCCGTTCAAGGACGGCATGAATCTGGTGGCGAAGGAGTATGTGGCGGCCCACCCGGACGCGGACGGCGCGTTGGTGCTCTCCGAGTTCGCGGGCGCCGCCGTGGAACTCAACCAGGCGTATTTGTGCAACCCGTTTGACCTGGAATCCATCAAGGAGGCGATCCTCGCGGCCACCGACCCGGATCCGGCGCGCATGCGCCACATGCATGACTGGGTGATGGAGCACGATGTGGCCGCGTGGGCGAAATCGTTCCTGGAGGAGCTGTGAAGCGCGCTCTAACAATCCTGCCGCTATTCGCCCTGGCTGCCTGCGCGCCGGCACCGACGTGGCAAGTGGTCTCGCTGCGCACCAGCGAGGACCAGCCCGCCACTGAGGCGTCGGTGGCGCGCGTGCGTATCGACGACCAGAGGTTCACCGGCACCACCGGCTGCGCCGACGTGTCCGGCTCCTTCGAGGGCGAAGACACCATCACGCTGGAAGACATCACGCTGAGCGACCCGGGCGATTGCTCCGGCTGGGCCCGCCACACCCACGACCAGCTCGCTCATCTCCTCACCGAAAACACGTCCTTCCAGGTCTCCCACCCCGCCGACTTCGAGATGATCCTGGTAGCAGAATCCGGCGAAACGATAAGGCTGATGCGATGAGGCTCCTTGTTTGCCTGGATTTCGACGGCACCCTCGCAGAGCTGGACCCGGACCCGTACGCGGTGCGCATGCACCCAGATGCAGAGGCCGCCATCCGCCGCCTCGCAGCCATCCGCGACACCGAGGTGGCCATCCTCTCCGGCCGCCACATTGCGGGCATCAAGCAGGTCCTTCCGGCGGACCTCCCAGTAACAATCATCGGCTCCCACGGCGCGGAGCCGGGGCCGCAACTTGGACAAGAGGACCAAAATTACCTCGACCACATCGAAAACCAGCTAAACGCCCTCGCCACCGACGGCGCCTACGTGGAGGTCAAGCCGTACCAGCGCGTCCTCCACGTGGCGAAGGTACAAAACCCAACCGCAGCCAAAGCCATCCTCGCCGCGGCGAACGCCATCGACACGCAAGGCCGGCCGAAAACCCAGGGCCACAACGTGGTGGAGTTTTCCGCGGTGGAGATCACGAAGGGCACCTGGCTCAACGCCTACAAGCAGGCATTTGACCGCACCATTTTCGCCGGCGACGACGACACGGACGAGCACGCGATGGCGGTGCTCGAGGAACACGACCTCGGCATCAAAGTTGGAACAAAGCCGTCGCGGGCGACCCGCCGAGTCCCAAATGTCGACGCCATGGCACAATTGCTCACCCAACTCGCCGACGAAAGGGAAGCATGGAGCGCCACGCGCTAGTCCACCAGGGCCACGAGCGCCGCTGGATCGAGATCGAAGGCACGACCAACACCCTCCTGCTGGTCTTGCACGGCTCGCTGCAATCCGGCAACGTGCTGCGCAACTTCACCGACCGCACCTTCGAGGGCCTCGGCCCCACCGTGGTCTACCCGGACGGCATCAAGCACCACTTCAACGACCTGCGCGCGGGCTTCAACGAGGACGCGCGCCGCATGCGCATCGACGACGTCGGCTTCCTCACAAAGGTCGTCGAGCGCTACAACGCCGACACCGTCATCGGCTGCGGGTTCTCCAACGGCGGGCAAATGATCATGCGCCTGCTTTTCGACGCCCCAGGCCTGCTCACCGGCGCCGCCACCTTCGGCGCGTCGATGCCCACCGAAGACAACACCCTGACCACCGCCGACAACTACCAGCCGACGCAACTCCTGGCCGTGCAGGGAACAAAAGACAAGCTCGTGCCTTACGACGGCGGTATGGCCGGCATCGGCGGCAACAACCGGGGAGAAACCCGCTCCGCCACAAACTCCGCCGAGTTCTTTGCGGAACTGAACGGGTGCGTCGGCCACGAGACGTCGATAAGCGAGAAGCTCCGCGTCGACGATTGGGCCGGCGAGCACCCGGTCCGCCTCGTCTCCCTCGAGGGCGCCGGGCACATGGTTCCGGTAAACAAGGACCTCGACCCGCGCCTGGGATATAACCCGAAGTCGCCGACCGGCGGGGAGCTTATCCGCGAGTTCTTCTTTGCCTAGCGAATTCGCTTAGCACCACGCCCGCCGCGACGGAGGCGTTGAGGGATTCGACCCAGTCCTCCATGGGCACGGACATGATGACGTCGCAGTTTTCGCGCACCAGGCGCGAAATCCCCTTGCCTTCGGAGCCGACGACGATGACCACGTTGTCGGTGGCCTGGTCGAAGGTGTCCAGGGTGTGCTCGCCGCCCGCGTCGAGGCCGACGACGGTGTAGCCGTTGTCCTGGAACTGCTTGACGGTGCGGGTCACGTTGGTCACGCGCGCCACGGGCAGGCGGGCCGCGGTGCCTGCGGAGGTCCTCCACGCCACGCCGGTGACCTGCGCCGAGCGGCGCTCCGGGATAATCACGCCGTTTCCCCCGAACGCCGCGGTCGAGCGGATCACGGCGCCAAGGTTGCGCGGGTCCGTGATGTTGTCCAGCACCACGAACATGCCGGGTCCGTCCACGGACTCGAGCAAATCGTCCAAGTCGGCGTACTTGTACGGCTGGATCTTCAGGCCGACACCCTGGTGCATGCCGTTGCCGGTCATCGCGTCGAGCTGCTGGCGTGGCACCTCGTGCACCGGAATGCCCTTGGAGTTGGCCATGCCGACCGCCTCGCTCAGCCGCTCGTCGTGGCCGGTACCAGCGACCACGTACAGCGCCTCCGCCGGCACCTTCGCCTTCAGGCACTCCACCACCGGGTTGCGGCCGACCACCATGTCGGCGACCTCGCGGTCGTGGCGTCCCTGCGCGCGGCGCTGGCGGTCCAGCTTGCGCTTGTGCGCGGCGTGGTAGACGCGGTCCTCCGCCTTCGGGGTCGCGCCCTTGCCGCGCAGCCCGCGGCGGCGTTGCCCGCCGGAGCCCTTCGTGGGGCCCTTCTTGTTCTTCTTTTGCTTGTCGGGCCGCTCGTACGGTTTCGCCATGATCTACTCCTTCACCTGCCACTGCGGCCCGTCGGCCGTGTCGGTCACCTCGATGCCGGCCGCGGCCAGCCTGTCGCGCACCTCGTCGGCGGTGGCCCAGTCCTTCTCCGCGCGGGCGACCGCGCGCCGCTCCAGCTCGGCGCGCACCAGCACATCGAGCGCGTTGCTATTGCTTGTCGACGACGGCCACGCCCCCGGATCCACACCCAACACCGCTGCCATCGCACGCACCTGAGCTGCGATAGGCGCGGGATCAGAAGATTTATTGCCCTCGCGCACCATGTTGTGGATCTCGGCGAGCGCCTTGGGCACCGAGAAGTCGTCGTTGAGCGCTTCGGCGAACCCGTCGGTCCAGGTCGTGGGCTCGGGCATGCCGGCGCGTTTGACGAATTCCTCGATGCGCCGGTAGCCAGCCGCCGCCTCCTGCAGCGCCTCCGGCGAGTACTCGAGCACGCTGCGGTAGTGGGCCGAACCCAGGTAGTAGCGCAGCTCAACCGGGCGTACCTGCTCGAGCATCGCGTCGATGGACAGCACGTTGCCGAGCGACTTCGACATCTTTTCGCCCGCCATGGTCACCCAGTGGTTGTGCATCCAGAAGCGCGCAAAATTGTCGCCGGCCGCATGCGACTGCGCCTGCTCGTTCTCGTGGTGCGGGAACTGCAGGTCCAGCCCGCCGCCGTGGATGTCGAACTCGGAGCCGAGGTACCACGTGGACATTGCCGAGCACTCGAGGTGCCAGCCGGGGCGGCCCGGCCCCCACGGGGTGGGCCAGCTCGGCTCGCCCGGTTTGGCGGCCTTCCACAGGGCGAAGTCCGGGTCGTCGCCAGTCATATCCTCCAGCTTGTTGCCGGAGATCGAGCCGTAGTCCCCGCCGGCTTTCACCCAGGCGTTCACGTCGAAGTAGACGGAGCCTTCGCGGGTGTAGGCGAAGCCTGCGTCGATAAGCCGCTGCATGTAGTCGACCATCTGGGTGACGTGCCCGGTCGCGCGCGGCTCCACGGAGGGCGGCAGCACTCCGAGGGTGTCGTACGCGCGGGTGAACTCGCGCTCGTACGTGGAGACCCACTCCCACCAGGGGCGGTTGTGCTCGCGCGCCTTGGTCAGGATTTTGTCGTCGATGTCCGTGACGTTGCGCGCGAACGCGACATCGTAGTCGTTGGCCAAAAACCAGCGGCGGACGATGTCGAACGCGACACCCGAGCGCAGGTGCCCGATGTGCGGTTTGGCCTGCGGGGTGGCGCCGCACAGGTAAATCGAGACGTGGCCGGGCCTAATCGGCTCGAAGTCGCGCAGTGTGCGGGTCTTGGTGTCGAAAATGCGTTGCTTCACAACACCGCAGTCTACAGAGACGACTCGTCCACCTTGAGCTCCGAGTAGCGCGCCTCCGGAACGCTGAACTCGTACGGCTTACCCACCGGCTCCCAGACCTGGTCCGCGCTGCACTTCACGTCCTGCGCGTCGCCGTCGAGCATGGTGAAGCCCCACACCAGCCGTCCCTGCTTTCCGGCATCGAGGGTGTACGGGCCGACCACCTGGTTCAGCGACCAGGTGGCCTGGTGCACGTAGTTCCAGCCGTACGCGCGGGAGACGTTCTTCACCAGGTCACCCTTCGGTGTGAAGGTGCCGGAAACCTCCAGGGTCTGCACACGCTTCTGCTTCACGGTCTGCTCCACCGGCACCGGTCCTTCGGTGTCGTTGCCCACGCTCGCGGCGTCGGTCTGCTTGAACCAGCGGCGGGTCGCGTCGACGTAGGTGTCGGTGAGACCCGGGGTGGCGCAATGGCTGCCCGGGGCGAGGTCCTCGTTCCAGCGCTGCGGGAGCTCGAAATCGTAGGACTGCGCGTTGGCGGGGGCAGCAAACAGCAGCATTGCCGCCAGCGCAGGGATCACCCGTTTCATTTACGCACCCCAGTCGATGTTGTCGCGGGTGCTCACGCGGACGTGACGCTCCTTCGGCATCGTCGCGGTGAACGTGTTGCCGGCAGCTTCCCAGGTGCCGTTTGCACCGCACACGGTCTCCTGGCCCTTGAAGTCGGAGACGATCCAGCCGGCCTGCAGCACGGCGGTCTTGCCCGGGGCGATGTTGTACGGGCCGACCTTCTCGCCGACCTCGTAGGACTGCTCGTTCGTGTAGCTGGTGGAGAAGGTGAACTGGATCAGCTTGGCCACGTCGAAGCTCAGGCCCGCGGTGACGTTCCACGTCTTGGTCTTGGTCTCGGTGATCGAGCGGGTCACGGGCAGCGGCTCGTCGTTGTAGTTGGCCACGGTCCAGGTGCCTGCGGAACCGTCGAAGTAGCTGCGGACGATCTCCACGGTCTGGCCGCGGTCGCCCGGGTTGGCGCACTTGTCGCCGATGGTGGTCGGGTTCGTCTCGTCGTAGGTGCGCTGCGGCAGGGCGTTGGCGGCCGGGGCGAGAGCGATAACAGCGGCGGTGGTGAGCAGAGCAATGGTGCGTTTCATGGTTATTCCTTAGAGGTAGGTTTGGGTGGGTACGGGGAGGTTGCGGTACTCGTCCGGGGTGACGTCGATGACCTGCTTGGTTCCGTCCTTGCTGGTCACGGTGGCTTCCGCCCAGAAACCGGACGGCGCCGCCGACTGCGGGTGCGTGACCACGCGGGAGTACTTGCCGTCGCGGCCGGCGGAGATTTCGCTGTAGTTGATGCGCGTCATCGTGGTGCCGTACTCGACGCGGACGCGATCGCCCGGCTTCAGGTCGATGGGCTTCAGCGGGGTGTTCACCGGCATGTAGGCGCGCTTGACCGCACCAACAGAGGTGAGCCAGCCTTCCGGCAGCCGACCGTCCTCGCCCATCCAGTTGAGGTACTGGTTGTTCTCCGCGCCGACGACGTAATCCGTCACCGGGCGGAAGGTGTAGTCGCCCTTGGACCAGTTGAGAAAGTCCTGCGAGTAGCCCGGCTTGCGGAAGGTCGGCGCCACCGCCTCGATGTCGTGCGGGTACCAGGACTTGTCGCCCTCGCGAGCGGGCTCGTTCAGCTTCGGCCACTCGTCGTCGCGGCGGAAGGAAGCATCAGGCTTTACGACGGCGTCCCGTTCCCCCGCCACCTTCTCCAAGCTCGGACCAGAGGTGGCGGTGTACGTGTCGCCGGCAGGCTTCGAGTTCGCGCCCTCAGCACGGGCGGGGATCTCCATGGCCAGGTTGGACACGGAGCCGTCCGCCTTGATGAAGTACGCGAACGCGTAGCGCTCTGCCGGGCCGGTGCCACGGATGACGTTCGCGCCCGGGCCGTTGCGCAGCACGCCGTTGTCGCAGGTGACGAACATGGAGATGAAGTCCTTCTCCAGCACGCCGTAATCCACCCGGAAGGACTCGCCAGGGCCGAGCTCGATCGGGCCGAAGGTCTCGCCCTCGATCCAGCCGTTGGACTCCTTCAGGCCGATGTCGGCCTTCGCGGTGGTGTCCCAGCCGCTGGGCAGGGCCGCCTTCGAGTTGGCCTCAATCTTGCGGTTCGTGCCCGTCTCCACCGTCGCCGTGTAGGGCACGGTCTGGTCGGTGCGGTTGGTGAACTGGAGGGTGCCGTCCGCGAGGTAGCGGCGGGCGGTCTCGCCGTAGCGCCACTCGGGCGTGACACCGGCGCTGCACTCCGTGTCCAGGTTCTCAATGGGGTACCCCTGCGGCATCGCCGGGACCGCCGCCGCGATGGGGGCGTGGGCCACCGCGACCGTTCCAAGCACCGCAGCGAGCGCTGTACGTATTTTTCGCATGCGGTCACGATAAGCCGAAAACTCTCTGAACGGAAGCTAAAACCTCTGGTAGGGAACTTTAGTTACGAAATAGGGAACTTTCGTTCCACCAACGCCGTCGCAATGGCCGCGCGGCCCTCCCCGCTGCCGGTGAACCCCATGTGGTCCGTAGTCGTCGCCGAGACGGACACCGGGGCGCCGAGGGCCTCCGAGAGCACCCGTTCCGCCTCCTCGCGCACCGGCGACATCTTCGGGGTCTGGCCGATCAGTTGGGCGGAGACGTTGACGACGCTGTGGCCGTGGGCGTCGAGAAGCTCTTTGAGCTCCTGCAGAAGCTGGATACCTTTCACCCCGTCGTACTCCGGGCGGCCGACACCGACGAAGGAGCCCAGGTCGCCCAGGCCGGAGGCAGACAACACGGCGTCGACGATGACGTGGCTGACCACGTCGCCGTCCGAGTGGCCCTCGCAGCCGTCCTGGCCTTCGTGGAGGATGCCGGCGATCCAGCATTCCTTGCCGGGTTGGATCTGGTGGGCGTCGAACGCCGTGCCTACTCGAAGATTTGTCATAGGTACGACGCTACTTCAGAGTCCGGCGGATAGTCGCGGATGGCGTAGTACTCGTGCATCTCCGCGCACTCCACTTCTCTCCAGTGCCATTCCAGCGCGGCGAGGATATCCAAAGGGTCCTCCGGTTGCTTTTTCGGCGGGTACTCGAATGTCATGCCGAACCGGTCCTCCAGGGCGTGGATGGTGGCCATGCATGCGTCGTAGTCGAGGTCGTTTTCGTACTTCTCCACCGCGGAGTGACACCGGTTGTAGAACTCGGCGCGGTCCTTGCGTTTCTGGCGGCGTTTCTCCAGCGTCGTCTTCCATCTCGGGTTCGTCGGCTGCAGGTAGTCGGTGATGAACCCTTCCGGCGCCGAGACCTGGAAGGTGCCGTCCGCGTGCAGCCACACAATTTCGCCGGTGACAGGGTCTGGCACGTAGTACACGCGACGATCGGTTTTGATGTTGTGGTGGTGTGCACACAGGCTGAACAGGTTGGACGCGGTGGTCTTGCCGCCCTCGTCGTACGGGATGCGGTGGTCCAGCTGGCAGTTTTCGGCCTTCACGTTGCAGCCGGGCCAGAGGCAGACCCCGTCGCGGGCCTGCACCAGCGCGCGGATGGCGGCGGTGGGCACGTATGCCCCGGTTTCGGCGTGCTCGGCTTCGTCCAGGTCCACGATGTGGGGCGGGTTGTCCTCCAGCATCTGCTCCACCGCGGCGGTGCCGTCGGCGTCCGTCCAGCCGAAGTTGGGAATGTAGTAGGAGCTGCCCGGCGTTTTCGAGGTGAACATGTAGAGCACGACCTTGGGCGTCGCGCGAATGTCACCGGTGAGGATGGCCTTGATCGCGTCGTCCCGCGAGAGCTTGTGCTCGCGCGCCACTTGTTCGGTGTAGCGCTCCATCAGGCCGACCGTGGCGGGATCGCCCTCGACGTTCAGCCCCGCGTCGCCGTCGTCCTGTCCGTAGAAGTGGCTCCGGCAGGTGCCGAACGGCATGTCTTTTTCTTTCTTCCGCTCCTTGATCTTCTTTTGGTTCGGCGCGAGGTCGGAATCGATGCGCTGGATCCGCTCGCGCAGGCGGCGACGCAGCGAGCTTGGCGACGGCAACTCCGCCCCCACCCGCTTCGGCGTGAACACCTTGACCAGGTACTCATCCATGTCCGCGAGAATGTCTGGCGTGGCCAGGTCATTTAGACGGTTCAGCGTGGACTCGATGGCCGACAACCTCCGAACATCCAACCTGCGGGTCTCCTCCTGCAGCGCACACAGCTTCGGCAGATCCGCCAGCACCGAGTACCCGAGGATCCCGCTTTCAGCCCAACTCTGGCTCTCGCCGACTGCCATCGCGATGGAATAGGCCTCTAGTTCGAAGTCCTCTACTTCCACCAACGGTTTGGCGTACCGGTGAAAGATTGCAAACTCCGCTTCCCGCATCGCCTGGCCTGCAGCTGCGACCGGACAACCGTCCTTTTCTGTGACAAATGTTCCGCTCATGTCTCACCCTCCTTCCCGAAACTAATATCGAACATAATGCCGACCAGCAACCAGAGTCAAGGGTTTTCAAAACTTTTTTCGGCAACTTTTTCGAACGCCTAAAAACGCGAGAATCCCCCACGCATACCTATAGCAAACGACCCCGACACGGGCCCTAGACTGCGCCGACCACGCTTTCCGCGAGCTTCAGGTCCAGCGGGGTGGTGATTTTGAACGCCATGGGATCCCCCTCTACGGACACCACCGGCACCCCGAACCACTCCATCAACGAGGCGTCGTCGGTGGCGACAAACGCAGGCGTTTCGGCGAGGTACTTTTCGTTCGCCTCGCGCAGCATCCGCAGGTCAAAGCCCTGCGGCGTCTGGGCGGCGCGCAACGCGGACCGGTCCAGGGTTGCTTCGATAGTCTGTCCCGATACCCGCTTCACCGTGTCCGCCACCGGCACCACCGGCACAACGGCGGGAGCGCCACCCAGCACCGCGTCGACCACGCGCGAGACCATCGCGGCGGGGGTTAACGCGCGGGCGGCGTCGTGGACGACCACGCAGGCGTCGTCAAGCGTAATTGCTTTGAGCGCAGCGAAGATGGAGTCCGCGCGCTCCGCGCCCCCGTGCACGAATTGGACCGTATAGTCCGCGAGAAGTTCGCGGGCGCGCGCTTCCATCGACGGGCTGACTACCACGACGACATGGTCGACTACCTCGGACATCGTGGCCACGGAGCGCTCGAGCAGCGTGCGGCCGCCGAGCTCCACGTACGCCTTGGGCACCTCGGCGCCCAACCGGGTTCCCTGGCCGGCGGCGGCGACGACCGCCACTGTTTCGCGGCGCAATTTACTTGTCGTCGTCCTCGTCGTCGAAGGAGAGGTCGTCCAGATCCACCTCGTCATCGTCGTCGACCTGGCCCGGATCCTCGGAAATACCGGCCTTGACCTGCGCGTCGATGATGGCCTGGATCTGCTTTTCCATCTCCTCGACCTTCTTCTCGTCCACCGGCTCCGCAAGCGCGAGCTCGCCGACGAGAATCTGGCGCGCCTTGCCTAGCATGCGCTTCTCACCTGCGGAAAGACCCTTGCCCTGGTCGCGGCGCCAGAGGTCGCGGACCACCTCGGCCACCTTATTGATGTCACCGGACGCGAGGCGCTCCTGGTTGGCCTTGTAGCGGCGGGACCAGTTGCCCGCCTCCTCCACGTCGGTCTCGCGCAGCACGGAGAACACCTTCTGCAGGCCTTCCTCGTTGACCACGTCGCGCACACCGACGAGCTCGGAGTTCTTCACCGGAACGCGCACTTCAAGGTCCGAGTGGAGAATCTGCAGCACCAGGTAATCGAGCGTCTCCCCGCGCATCTCGCGCTGCTCGATGTCGGCGATGCGGGCCGCTCCGTGGTGCGGGTACACGACCACTTCTCCGACCTTGAATTCCATTGCGGCTCCTTGCGTCGTTAGGCGAAGTTCAGACCCCAACACCCTACCACCGAGCATTTTGCTTATCGACGACCAAAGGTCGGCTCGCCCAATAGGGGGAGCAAGTGGGAAAACTTACTGTGCAGACGCTAGAGTAAGGCGGAGAAAACCCTCGAATGAGTTTGATGATGGAGGACACCCCCGTGAAGTCCCTGAAGCGCGTCGCTGCCGCCGCCGTCGCTGGCTGCGCAACCCTGGCCCTCGTCGGCTGCTCCGCCGGCCAGATCACCCAGACCTCGAACCAGGTGGCGGCCGTTGACGGCGCTAGCGCCTCCACCGAGGACGGCTCCGTCGCCGTTCACGACGTGACCGTGGTGCTCGCAGAGGACGGCCAGGCCGCCCTGAAGTTCACCGCCACCAACCAGGACACCTCCATGAAGGACCACACCCTGAAGTCCGTCGAGGTGGACGGCAAGCCGGCGACCGTTTCCAGCACCTCCGCTATCGCCTACAACTGCGCGCTGGTTGCGGATTCCAAGGATGGCCTGGAGCGCATGCCGCAGGACAAGAACGACAACTGCATCGAGTACACCGCCACTTCCCTGGTGAACCAGGGCTTCGCCTACGGCGGCAACGTCCCGGTCACCTTCAAGTTCGACACCGGCTCGGTGGACGTGGATGCGACCGTGTCCGCACCGACGCTGGCTTCCGGCCAGGTGGACCGCGAGGTTTAAGCCTCTTTTCAAAGAATTTGCCGCTGGTTTGACCAGCGGTTTTTTCGTGTTCGAACGCCGTGTCGGGGCCGTGTTATACGGTGTGGCGCATGGCAAAGAAACCCCGCGTGATCCACACCTGCACCGAGTGCGGCTACTCCTCCCCCAAGTGGCTCGGCCGCTGCCCCGAGTGCGGGTCTTGGGGCACGCTCCAAGAGGAGGCGCCGGTTGCTTCGGGCCCGGTGAAGACGTCCTCGCTGACGCCGTCCGCCCCCGCGAGCCCGATCACGAAGGTCGAGGCCGCGGCGACGAAGACGGTGAAGTCCGGCATCCTGGAGCTGGACCGCGTGCTCGGCTCCGGCGTGGTGCCCGGCTCTGTCGTGCTGATGGCTGGCGAGCCCGGCGTGGGCAAGTCCACCCTTTTGCTGGAGGTGGCGTCGCGGTGGGCGAAGCAGGGGCGCAAGGCGCTCTACGTCACGGCGGAGGAGTCTGCGGGCCAGGTCCGCGCCCGCGCCGAGCGCACGGAGGCGCTTGTGGACACGTTGTATCTTGCCGCCGAGTCCAACCTGGACGTGGTGTTCGGCCACGTTGAGCAGCTGAAGCCCTCGCTGCTGATCGTGGATTCTGTGCAGACCATGCACGCCGCCGGCGTCGAAGGTGTGGCGGGCGGCGTGGCCCAGTCCCGCGCGGTCACGGCGGCGCTGACCACGCTGGCCAAGACCACGAATATCCCGGTGCTGCTGGTGGGGCACGTGACCAAGGACGGCAACGTCGCCGGCCCGCGCGTGCTGGAGCACCTGGTGGACGTGGTGTTGAACTTTGAGGGGGACAGGCAGTCGTCGCTAAGAATGCTCCGGGGCATTAAGAACCGCTTCGGCGCCACCGACGAGGTCGGCTGCTTCGAGCAGACCTCCGGCGGCATCCGGGAGGTGCCGGACCCGTCGGGGCTGTTCCTGTCGCACCGCGGGCAAACGCCGGATGGCTCGGCGGTGACGGTGGCGATGGACGGCGTGCGCCCCATCCTCGCCGAGGTGCAGGCGCTAACCGTGGACCCGGTGAATAAGAGCCCGCGGCGCGTGGTCACCGGCCTGGATTTCAACCGTGTGCCCATGGTGCTGGCGGTGCTGCAGGCGCGCTGCGGGGAGCGCACGAACGACAAGGACGCGTACGTGGCCACCGTCGGCGGGGTGAAGATCACGGAAACAGCCACGGACCTCGCGGTCGCGCTTGCCACTTGGTCGAGCTTGCACGAGAAGCCACTGCCTGCGAAAACGGTGGTTGTGGGCGAGGTGGGGCTGGCGGGAGAGATCAGGCGCGTGCCCAACCTCGGCCGGCGCCTCCAAGAAGCGGCGCGCATGGGCTACACCGGCGCGATCGTGCCTGCCGGTGAGAAGCTGTCTATCGACGGCCTGACGGTCCGCCCCGTCTCCACCCTCGCGGAGGCGCTGTCCTTGCTACAGTAGACCCCATGAATGAGGGGGAAATTCAGCGGGCTATTCACGTGCTCCGCGAACACACGGCAGATTCAAACCATGTTGTTGCAGTAATTGAGACGGCGACGTTTCTTTTGCGGGGAGGGCTGCACGACCAGGCGTTGGGCCTGGTCTCCGGCACGGAGCCGTTCATCGAGCATCCGGTGGAGGCGATGGGCGCCCTCGGGGAATTCTTCGCGGTCGCGGCCGAGGCGGGGCTGGGGGAATATCCGCTCGTGCGGTTCACCTCCCCGCGCTGGCCGGGCACGGACCCGCAGGTGGCGTCGCTGGCGAAGGCGTTCGGGGGACGGTACAAGCGGGTGGAGGAGTCTTGCCTCAACCTGGCGGATTTCGCGGACACGGTGGTGTTTTCGTTGACGGCCCCCGTCGAGACGCACCTGCCGGAGCCGGACCAGCTGGTGGAGCAGGTGATGGTGCTGCAGGACCTGGACCTGGGCACGGAGCAGGCCCGCCAGATCTTCGACGCGGCCGGGGCGGTGGCGTTCCACCCGTCGCTGGACTACGTGGTGCTGTTCCAGCTCGCGCTGCTTGCCGACGAGGCGCGGCGTCCCCTGGACACCCTGGCGTTTCTGGACGCGCTGTCGCAGCTGCCGGAGCGGATGTGCCCCGGCATGGAAGAGATAGATCTCGCGCTGGTGAAGGCCGCGAACTACATGGACTTGGGCGCGATGCGCGACGCCGCGGCCTGCCTGCTGCTGGACACGGCCGGCAAAGAGCCTGACACCGCCCTGCGCCGGTATTCGCTGGTGATGCGCAGGCTGCTGAACGCCGACGAGTTCGACGCGGCGCTGTACCTGGTCTCCCCTACCCAGGACATCGTGGACGCTGGGCACGGTTCGCCGTGGTGGCGTCTGCAGGGGGCGTCGGCGGTGGCGCAGTGGGTCGCCTCCGCGGCGGATCCCGGGTTCGGTCAGCTCTGGCCGTCTGCACGAGATCGTCTTGAAGTTGCGTTTTCCGAGTACGCGGGAAGCGGCGCGTCGGATGGTCTGGGTTCTCAGTACGTCGGCAACGTGGTCACCGCGCTGCAGAAGACGCAGCGGGCGGAGGAAGCGGTGGACCTGTCGTCGTGGGCGCTGCCGGTCGCGGCGAAAACAAATAACCCGAAAGAGACCCTGTTTACGCTCTGCGACAATGCAGTGTCCCTGTTTTGCTGCGGGCGCTTCGAGGAATCCGCGATGGTGTTTGAGTCCGTGCACCAGCGGGCGCGCGAAGCCTGCGATGCCGAGGCGATGGGGTGGGCCGTTAACTACCTGCGCGACTTTGGGGTGTTCTCGGGATCGCCCGCGTATTCGCAGGCGCTCGAGCGGCTTAGGTGATGTTGAAGGGGCTGGCGTCGGAGGCATTGTCCCCGATCACGCCGTGCAGGAAGTAGGAGCCGGCCTTCACTTCCGGGCGATTGTCGCACTGTCCCGGCTGCGATGCAGTGGCGGACCAGCGGGCCTCCCAACGGCGCTTCTCGCCCGGCGCGAACTCGACGTTGCCTGCCGCCACCGGCGGGTAGCAGTCGGTGTCAGACCAGATGCGGTCGTTGGTGGCCATGTCGTAGACCTCGAAGCGCAGCAGGTCGTCGTCCAGGTTGATTACGCAGTCGGTGTCGGTGGGGTTTTCCACCTCCATGTAGAACACCGGCTGGACCCCAACCGCATACGAGGGCTGGTTGCTGGACGCGTGGATTTGCAGGTCAGCCAGCTCGCAGCTGCCCTTCTTCACCGGGGCGGCGGCGGTTTCCTCGGTCGGTTGGGTGGGTGCCTCCGAGGATGTCGGTGTCGTGCTCTCCTCGGAAAGCTGCACCGTCGGCTCGGTGGCCAGGGTGGTGGACGGGGCTTCCGCCACGGTTTCGGGGGTGGTTTCCGTCTCGTCCGTCTTTCCGCTGCGGGCGAACGCGGACAGGCCCCACACCAAAAGCGCCACAACCACCAGCAGGATGACGAGTGCCGCCACGCGGCGGCGCATGTAAATCTCTGGAGGCAGTGGGCGCTGGTTCGACATGCCTATAACTTAATCGCCGAAGTTTTCGTAGGTGGTCTCGACACGGCCGTCGGACAGGCGGTAACGCGCACCGACCACACCGACCGTCTTGTGCTCCAGCCCAGAAATGACGGCTGGGATGCGCGCCACCAGGTGCTCTGCGCCGTTGCGGGCGTGCGCCTGCTCCACCTGTTCGCCGCGGGTTTTCGCCTCCGCCACGGCCGGCGAAATCTTCTCCACGAACACGCGCGTCAGCCCCGGAGGGATGTCACCGGACTCGAGCGCGGACACCGCGGCGCCCACAGCGCCGCACTTCTCGTGGGCGAGGAAGAGCACGAGGTCCACCCCGAGGCCGTCCACGGCGTACTCCACGGACGCGGATACGGCGGAGTCCACGCAGCCGCCGGCGGTGCGGATGACGAAGATGTCGCCGAAGCCGGCGTCGAAAAGCAGCTCAATGGGCACGCGGGAGTCCGAGCAGCCCACCACGCACACCGCCGGGTTCTGGCCGGAGGTGAGCTGCTGGCGGGTGGCTGGGTCGCGGCGCGGGTCCGCGGTGTTGCCGGTGGCGAAACGCTCGTTGCCGGCTTTCAGCAGCTCCCACACCTCGCGGGGTGTGGCGGCGGCCTGGAGATCGGTTACGTCAGTCATGCCCACTATTGTTGCACGCATTGTGACGAAACTGCGCCCAAACAAGATCATCGACTGGTACCGAGCCAACGCCCGCGAGCTGCCGTGGCGTGTGGCGGGTACTTCTCCCTGGGGCGTGCTGCTCAGTGAGGTGATGAGCCACCAAACTCAGGTCGAGCGGGTCGCCCCCATCTGGCAGGAATGGATGGAACGATGGCCCACCCCGGCGGCGTTCGCGCAGGCTGGCACGGACGAGATCCTGCGGGCCTGGGGCAGCCTGGGCTACCCGCGCCGGGCCCTGCGCCTGAAGGAATGTGCGCAGGTCATCGTGGATGAGCATGGCGGCGAGGTGCCGGAGGACGTCGATAAGCTGCTGGCTCTCCCCGGCATCGGCGACTACACCGCGCGGGCCGTGGCGTGCTTCGCGTACGGCAAGAACGTGCCGGTTGTGGACACGAACGTGCGGCGCGTGGTGGCGCGCGTGGAGCGCGGCGACGCACTCGGGGCGCCCGGCAAAAAGGAAATCGAGCAGGTGGCGGCGCTGTTGCCGGAGCAGCGTGGCCCCGAGTTTTCGGTGGGCCTGATGGAGCTCGGCGCGCTCGTGTGCACCGCGCGGGCGCCGAAATGCGAAAAGTGCCCGGTGAGTTCTGAGTGCGCGTGGCTCGCAGCCGGCAAGCCTGAGGCCGAGGTGAAGAAGCGAACTCAGAAGTTTGTTGGCACCGACCGCCAAGTGCGCGGCAAGATCATGCGGCTGTTGCGCGAGTCTGAAAGCCCCGTTGAGCAAAAGCTTATCGACGCCCTCTGGCACGACCCCGCACAGCTTTCCCGCGCGCTATTTTCCCTTCTCGAAGACGGTTTAGCTGAGCAGGACGAGAAGGGCTACTTCCACCTGCCGCGGTAGTGCAGCCCACCGGGTAGCTTCACGTACACGCCGCCGCGGGAGTTGAAGGTGACCGGCCCGATCTTCCGTGATGCGGACACGCCGGACTTGGAGTAGTTGAGCCAGCTGCCGTCGCTGATCTTTTGTCGCTTGCGGTACTGAATTCCCATGGAGGGGAGCTTACACTGCTTCCCATGCGTAAACGGTGGTGTCTTTTTGCTGTCCCGCTCCTGATCTGCCCCTCTGCTCACGCTGAGGATTTGAGCGCGGAATCGTTGTCGTCCCTGTCGTCGGTTGGCTCGTCGACGTTCGAGGTCATCGGCAACGCGTCGTCGCTGTCGTCCATCCCGGAGCTGTCCTCGCATGCGCTGGGCGGCGCGGCGGGCGACGCTGCCGGCGAGCTCAACGCGAAGAAGCGGGTGCCGGGCACCAACGGCAAGCGCATCCGCTACACCTCCGTCAACGAACGCGGCGAGAAAGTGCCGGTCACCGGCGCATTGTACGACCGTCCGTTTGCGAAGGGCCTGGTTGTTCTCGCTCCGGGCACGCGCGGCCTGGGCGACCAGTGCGCGCCGTCGGCGGCGTCCTCCATGCTGTCTTCGCTCGGCCTCGACGGCACGGTGAACATCAACTACGAGGCACCTATGGTGCAGATGCTTCTCGACGACGGTTACCGCGTGGTCGTCACCGACTACATGGGGCTGGGCACCGACGGCCTGCACACCTACCTCAACCGCGTCGACCAGGGCCGCGCGGTCATCGATGCCGCCCGCGCCGTGTCCAAACGCGGCGAGAAGGTGGCGTTCTGGGGCTACTCGCAGGGCGGCGGCGCCGCTGCGGCGGCCGCGGAGCTCGTCGGCGACTACGCGCCGGAGCTCAACGTGGTGGGGACGTTTGCCGGCGCTCCCCCGGCCGACCCGCTGGCCGTGCTGCAGCAGGCGTCCGCGTCGATGCTCACCGCCGTGGCGGGCTTCGCCGCCGCCAGCTACTCGGAGACCTACCCCGAGTTCCGCGACGCCATCCAGGAGTACCTCACCGACGACGGCAAGAAACTGTTGGAGGATCTGAAAACGTCGTGCGTGGTGGACGCGTCGATGCGCGCCCCGAAGATCACGGGCGACATCTTCGTCGACGGCAAGACCTTCGCGGAGATTGCGGAGGAAGACGAGCGCATCGGCAAGTACCTCGAGCGCAACAAGTTGGGCAAGGTGAAGCCGAACGCCCCGATTATGGTGTTGACCAACCCGGACGACGACCTCGTCCCGGAGCCGCAGGCCACCCAGTTGGCCGAGGACTACTGCGCGATCGGCGCCGATGTGGAGTACCGGCGCGTGGTGGTGCCGGGCTCGCCGACGCAGCCCTTGTCGTCCGGCCGCCGCGAGCTCACCCCGCGCGCGCCGGGTTCCGGTCACGCGCTGCCGCTGGTGCTGCAGACGGGCAACGTCTCGGACTGGCTATCCGACCGCTTCAAGGGCAAGCCCATGAAACAGGTGTGCCCCTCCGACCACCCCGAGTATGAGGTGGTCGAGGGGCTCAACGCCGTGGAGATCACTGCGATCGTTGTCGCAGTCCTCGGCACCCTGGGCTTGTGGGCTTACACCGGCTCGGGGCCGTTGCCCTCGTTGCCGTCACCGCCTTCCTTACCTTCACTGCCCTTCTGATCGTCGCGCTCATCCGGGAACTCTGAGGACTCGGACTCCGGCTGGGTGCGCTCCGGCTCGATGTCGCGGACTTCGTCCTCCGGCTCCACGTCGAAGGCCTCTGCCGGCAGCGGGCGCGGGCGCGGCGTGAAGGTGAACTTCGCGTCCGGCGCGGCCTTTCCGCGCTCCTTGCGCGCGGACTCGACGTCGCCGTCCCAGCCCTCGACGTCCACGGTGATGATCTCGCCGGCGCCGATCTCGCCGAACAGGATCTTCTCCGACAGGATGTCCTCGATCTCGCGCTGAATCGTGCGGCGCAGCGGACGGGCGCCCAGCACCGGATCGAAGCCGCGGACCGCGAGCAGGTTCTTCGCGTTCTCGGTCAGCTCGATGCCCATGTCCTGCGCGGCCAGGTTCTTGTCCACGCGGCCGATGAGCAGGTCCACCATCTTGACAATCTCGTCCTGGCTGAGCTGCTTGAACACAACGATCTCGTCGATGCGGTTCAAGAACTCGGGGCGGAAGTGCTTCTTCAGCTCGTCGTGGACCTTGCCCTTCATCCGCTCGTACTGCGCATCGGAATCCGCGGCGGTGTCGCCGGTGAAGCCCAGGCCGACCGGCTTGGAAATGTCGGACGTGCCCAGGTTCGAGGTGAAGATCAGCACCGTGTTCTTGAAGTCCACGTTGCGGCCCTGGCCGTCGGTGACGTGGCCTTCTTCGAGTACCTGGAGCAGCGTGTTGTAAATCTCCTTGTGCGCCTTCTCGATCTCGTCGAAAAGCACCACGCTAAACGGCTTGCGGCGCACCTTCTCGGTGAGCTGGCCGCCCTCTTCGTAGCCGACGTATCCCGGAGGGGCGCCGAAGAGTCGCGAGGCGGTGAAGCGGTCGTGGAACTCGCCCATGTCCACCTGGATCAGGGAGTCGTCGTCGCCGAAGAGGAACTCGGCGAGCGCCTTGGACAGCTCCGTCTTACCCACACCGGACGGGCCGGCGAAGATGAAGGAGCCGGACGGACGGTTCGGGTCCTTCAGGCCGGCGCGGGTGCGGCGGATGGAGCGGGAGACTGCCTTGACTGCCTCGTCCTGGCCGATGATGCGCTTGTGCAGCTCGTCTTCCATGTGGAGGAGACGGCTGGACTCGCTTTCGGTGAGCTTGAACACCGGGATGCCGGTCCAGTTGGCCAGCACGTCCGCGATCTGGTCCTCGCCGACCTCGGCGATTTCCTCCAAATCGTCGGAGCGCCACTTCTTCTCCTTGGCTGAGCGCTCCTCCCCCAGCTTGCGCTCGGTGTCGCGCAGGCCGGCGGCCTTTTCAAAGTCCTGGGCGTCGATCGCCGCTTCCTTCTCCTTGCGCACCTCGGAGATGCGGTCGTCCACCTCACGCAGGTCCTCCGGTGCGGTCATGCGCTTGATGCGCATGCGGGCGCCGGCCTCGTCGAGCAGGTCGACGGCCTTGTCCGGCAGGAAGCGGTCGTTGATGTAGCGGTCCGACAGCGTCGCAGCCGCCTTGAGCGCGTCGTCGGTGTAGGACACGCGGTGGTGCGCCTCGTAGCGGTCGCGCAGGCCCTTGAGGATCTGCACGGTGTCCTCCACGGACGGCTCGTCCACCTGCACCGGCTGGAAGCGGCGCTCGAGGGCCGCGTCCTTCTCGATGTGCTTGCGGTACTCGTCCAGCGTGGTCGCACCGATGGTCTGGAGCTCGCCGCGCGCCAGCTTCGGCTTCAACAGCGACGCCGCGTCGATGGCGCCCTCGGCTGCACCTGCGCCGACGAGGGTGTGGATCTCGTCGATGAACAGGATGATGTCGCCGCGCTGGTTAATCTCCTTGAGCACCTTCTTCAGGCGCTCCTCGAAGTCGCCGCGGTAGCGGGAACCCGCGACCAGGGAGCCGAGGTCCAGGGAGTAGACCTGCTTGTCCTTCAGCGTCTCCGGGACCTTGCCGTTGGCGATGTCCAGGGCGAGGCCCTCCACCACGGCGGTCTTACCCACACCGGGCTCGCCGATGAGCACCGGGTTGTTCTTGGTGCGGCGCGACAGCACCTGCATAACGCGCTCGATCTCCTTGTCGCGGCCGACAACCGGGTCGAGCTTGCCTTCCTTCGCGGCCGCGGTGAGGTTGCGGCCGAACTGGTCCAGCACCAGCGAATTGGAGCGCTCGCCGCCCTGCGGGCCGCCGCCAGCGCGCGGACCCGCGCCGGCACCCGCGAAGCCCGGCTGGCCCTGCTGCGGGGACTCCGGGTTCTGGCCCTCGCCTCCCTCGTAGCCGGACAGCAGCTGGATAACCTGCTGGCGCACGCGCGGCAGATCCGCGCCAAGCTTGATCAGCACCTGTGCCGCCACGCCGTCGCCCTCACGGATGAGGCCGAGTAGCAGGAACTCGGTGCCGATGTACTTGTGGCCCATCTGCAGGCCCTCGCGCAGGGAAAGCTCCAGCACCTTCTTCGCGCGCGGGGTGAACGGGATGTGGCCGGTCACCGGCTGGGTGCCGTGGCCGATAATGTCGATGACCTCGCGGCGCACGTCGTCGAGGTTGATGCCCATGGACTCGAGCGCCTTCGCTGCGACGCCCTCGCCCTCCTTGATCAGGCCGAGCAGGATGTGCTCGGTGCCCATGTAATTGTGGTTGAGCTCGCGCGCTTCCTCCTGTGCAAGGACGATGACGCGACGGGCCCGGTCGGTAAACCGCTCGAACATGTGGCTGACCCCTTCTTTCCTAAATCAGTTGTCCACCACCATAACGCCGGGGCCCGACATCACTTCCCTGCTTTGTGCGCGCATACCCGCATGGTCGTCGATAAGCGCAGGTGAGAGGCGATGTTCACCCTTAGCGAACAGGCCAAAAATACACATCCTCGTGCGCCTTGCAGCCAGGGTTGAAAGGGTGCCCGCAGGAGGGGCAGGACGCGCCGTATTCGGCGTACGTCATCATGCGCCCGCACGCGCCGCACATCACGGAGGGCAGTTGCCTATCGACGGGCACGAACCCGTGATCGGCCAACTCATCGTGGCACAGCGAACAGGCCCAGAATTTTTCGCATTCGCCGCACGTGTTGGCAACGACGTCGCGCTCGGAGTGCCAGTGAGCGCAACGCCCTTGCCCGTCGACGTCGACTCCGTGGATCAGAGCAGATCCTTCAGCACCGGATCCGCGAGGTTCAGCACGGCCTCGCGGGCACCCGTGGCGGTGCGGGCGTCGACGGCGAAGTTGGCCATCTGGCGGCAGGTGTCGAGGTCGTGCAGGCGCAGCGCCGCGCGCACGGCGTTGACTTTGCCCGGGGCCATCGACAGGGACTTCACGCCGAGGCCCACCAGCACGAGAGCCATGAGCGGGTTGCCGCCTGCCTCGCCGCACACGCCGACCGGCTTGCCGGTGGCTTCGCCGCCGCGGCAGGTCTCGCGGATCATGGACAGCACCGCGGGCTGCCACGGCGAGAGCAGCTCAGCGAGTTCGCCCTGCATGCGGTCCGCGGCCATCGTGTACTGCGACAGGTCGTTGGTGCCGATGGAAGCGAAGTCCACCTCTTCCAGCACCTGGCCGGCGCGGATGGCGGCCGCCGGGGTTTCCACCATCACGCCGACCTTTTTCAGCCCGGCGCCGCGAGCGCGCTCGGCGAACCACTTGGCTTCCTCGACGGTGGCGACCATCGGCGCCATGACCCACAGCTCGGAGTTGGGGACGTTGTTCTGGGCAGCCGCAAGCGCCTCCAGCTGCGTGGCAAGGAGGTCTTCGCGCGCCTGCGACAGGCGCAGGCCGCGGCGGCCCAGGGCGGGGTTTTCTTCTTCGCCGAGGTCCGCGAACGACAGCGGCTTGTCCGCGCCGGCGTCCAGGGTGCGCACCACAACGCGGCGGTTGCCGAAGGCCTCGAGCACCTTGGTGTAGGTCTCGGTCTGTTCCTCCAGGCTGGGCGCTGCGTCGCGGTCGAGGAAGAGGAACTCGGAGCGGAACAGGCCGGAGCCTTCGAGGTCGTAGTCGGCCGCCTTCTCCGCGTCATCTGCGGTGCCGATGTTGGCCAGCAGCTTCACCTTGTAGCCGTCGCGGGTTGCGCCCTCGCCGGAGGAACCGGCCAGGGCAGCCGCGCGGCGGCGGGAGCGTTCCTCGAGCTCGTCCACGTCGGATGCGTTCGGCGCGACGATCACTTCGCCGACGCCGCCGTCGAGGGCGACCAGCGGTGCGTCGACAGTCGCCTCCGCAATGCCTTTGACCTGCACGGCACACGGGATGCCCAGCTGCGCCGCCAGGATGGCGGTGTGGGACGTCGCACCGCCCGCCTCGGTGACGATGCCGAGCACCAGGTTCTTGTCCAGCGTCGCCGTCTCCGCCGGCGCGAGGTCGTGCGCGATCAGGATGGACGGCTCGGTCAGGTCCGGGATCCCCGGCTCCGGCAGGCCCCGCAGGCGCGCGGTGGCGCGGTCGCGGATGTCGTAGAGGTCGGTGACGCGCTCTGCCATGTAGCCGCCGATTTTGCGCAGCTTGTTGGCGTAGAGCTCCACCGCGTCGTGGATCGCCTTCGTCGGGCCGGTGCCCTTCTTCAGCTCCTTGTCGATGCCGCGGATTAAGCCCTTGTCGGTTGCCAAGGAAGCCGTCGCATCCAGCACGGCTTTCGCTGAGTCCGAGTTGGCGTGCTCGGCGCGTGCGGAAAGCGACGCCGCGACGTCGTGAAGCACAGCGCGAATGCGCTCGCTGTCGGCCTCCGGATCGGTGGAGGCGGGCTCGTGCTCGTCGATGCCCACTGCGGGCGTGACCACGGCGATAGGTCCGGACGCGGTGCCGGCCGAAACGCCGATGCCGTGCAGGACGGTGCGGTTAGACATTCGTGTTCACCTCAGTTGTGACCTCGAGAATAGGATCGCCGGCGACGACCGTGCCGTCCGCAACGTCATTGACGCCGCCAAGCTTCTTCGAGTTCACCACTGTAGTGATTACCGTCGTGTCCACGCCGTGGCCGGCGATTGCGGCGAAGTCAACCTCCGCCAGCGGGTCGCCCGCGTTGACCATCTGCTTCTTCTCCGCCAGCGGGGTGAAACCCTCGCCGCCGAGCTTGACGGTGTCCACGCCGATGTGGACGAGCAGCTCCACACCATTATCGGTCTTGATGCCGTAGGCGTGACCCGTCTTGGCCACGGAGATGACCTTGCCGGCCACCGGGGCGACGACGGTGAGCTTGGCGTTTTCGGGGGTGACGCCGACGGCCTGGCCGAGGGCACCGGAGGCAAACGCGGCGTCCGAAAGCGCTTCCATCGCAACAACCTCGCCCGCAACGGGCGCGAGCACAGTGGCATCCGCATCGCTTGCCGACGTCAGCTTCGCCGGGTCATCCGTGGCCGTGACCTCGTCCTCGACCAGCTCAGCCTCCTCGGCCTCGTCGGCATTGCGAGCGGCAGCGGCGCGGGCGAGCGCCTCCGCCTTCTCCTCCGGGGTGCGGTAGTCCGTGATCAGGATGATGAAGAACGCGGTGAAGAAGGCCACCGCGATGGCGAGCATGTAGACCCACTTCGGGTCGAACACGAACATGGTCGGCAGCGAAGTGAACACGAACGCGTTCGTCTTCACGCCACCGAACGGGGTACCCAGGATCGCGATGGTCAGGCCGCCGGCGAAGCAGCCCACGAGCATGCGCGGGTAGATCTTCTTGTAACGCAGGTGGATGCCGTAGAGCGACGGCTCGGAGATTCCGCCGAGCAGGCCGGCCGCGAGCGCGGAACCGGACGTCTGGCGCATGAGCGGGTCGTGGTCGCGGATGGACAGCGCGAGCACCGCGGCGGTGGCGCCGAAGCAGGCGAAGTTCCACGCACCCATCGGACCCTGGATGAAGTCGTAGCCGAGCGTGTCAATGTTGACCAGCATCAGCGCGTTGAGCGGCCAGTGCAGCCCCAGCGGCACGAGGAACGGGTACAGCATCGGAATCAGCAGGGCGAATACGAACGGCGCGTTGCCGTTCATCCAGGCCAGACCGGTGCCGATCCAGGCGCCGAGCAGGTAGCCGAACGGACCGATGAGGAACGCGGTGACCGGGATCATCACCAGCAGCGTCAAAAACGGCACGAAGACCATGTGCACCGCGGAGGGGATGATTTTCTGCAGCCCCTTATAAAGCAACGCAGCGACCGCGGCCATGATCAGCGGCACGAAGACGTTGCCGTCGTAGCCGTTATGGATCATGGGCATGCCGAAAACGTCGACAACATCGGTCGGCTCGCCGAAGAGCTCCACCACGCGCGCTTCGGGGTGGTCGGCCAGTTCCATGAAGTTCGGGGTGAACAGCGCCAGCATGATCGCGGCCGGCACCCACGGGTCGATGTCCAGCTTCTTGCCCGCGTTGTAGGCCACCGCCACCGGCAGGAAGAAGAACACGGAGTTCCACATGGCATCCACGAACTGCCAGCCCGGGCTCTTCACTTCCGCGTGGAAGTTCACTAGTTCGAACGCGTCCAGCACCGCGGCGAACGCGATGATCAGCGACGCACCGAGCAGCACACCCAGAATAGGGCGGAAGGAGTCGGAGAGGTACTCGAAGAACGCGTCCAGCCAGGGGACCTTGCCCTTGGCCTTGTCGCGCTGCTGGGCCTTCAAGTCCTCGTTGGACACGTCGCGCCCGGCCAGCTCCGGCAGCTTGTTCATCGCGTTGTAAACGCTGGCCACGTCGCCGCCGACGATCACCTGGTAGTGGTTGCCGCCCTGCGGGACAGCACCCATGACCTTGGGGTTTGCTTCTAGTCGGTCCTTGTCGGCCAGGGAAGCGTCGTAAAGCTCGAAGCGCAAACGTGTCGCGCAGTGCGTCATGGACGCGATGTTTTCCGCCCCGCCGATGCCGGCGAGGATGTCGGCGGCCTGATCCTGCAGGCTCGCCTTGGTGGTTGCCATGCTGATGCTCCTTTCAACCACAAAGATTGATCGCATCAAACGTTAGTTGGTTATAACCACCACGCACAACTGCGGATAATTGTTACTTCAGCGGGATACCCCGGCTGTCTCTGTCATAGCCCTCCACGCCGACAAGCACGAAAATAAATTCCACTAGCACCCACGTGCTTGAGACAAACAAAATGAGTTGCCCGACAAACATCCACGCCAGCGGCAAAGCAAGCAGAAGCAGGAACACCTTGCACGCGCCGCGCGCGTACTGGTTGAGGTAGAAATTGCCCGCCCCAAAGATTCCGAGGAAGAAAAACAGCAGCGCCGCGGTGGTCTTGCTCTTGTGCGGCTCGATGAGCGGTTTCCCACCCTGGTCTCCCGGGTAGTTGGGGTACGGGGTCACACTCACGGGGCGCCCCTTTACGCTTCCGGCTTCACCATCGGGAAGAGGACCGTCTCGCGGATACCCAGGCCGGTCAGGGCCATCAGCAGGCGGTCCACGCCCATGCCGCAGCCGGCTGTCGGCGGCATGCCCTGCTCCATCGCGGCGAGGAAGTCCTCGTCAAGCTGCATCGCTTCGTCGTCGCCGGCGCTGGCCAGGCGCGCCTGGTCCTCGAAGCGCTCGCGCTGGATCACCGGGTCCACCAGCTCAGAGTAGCCGGTGGCCAGCTCGAAGCCGCGCACGTACAGGTCGAACTTCTCGGTCACGCCCTTTTGGCTTCGGTGGTCGCGAGTCAGCGGCGAGGTCTCCACCGGGAAGTTGACCACGAAGGTCGGCTCGTAGAGCTGGTCGGAGCACAGCTCCTCCCAGATCTCCTCCACCAGCTTGCCGTGCAGCCAGCCGGCGTTCTCCGGCACCTTCAGGCCGATTGTTTCCGCAATGCCCTTGAGGGTGTCCACGTCGGTGTCGATGGTCACTTCCGGCTGGCCCGGGAACTTGCGCTGCAGCGCCTCGTTCAGGCTCGGGTACATCTCCAGAACCTTCCACTCGCCGCCGAAGTCGTACTCCGTGCCGTCCGCGAGCGTGACCTTCTGGGAGCCGAAGACTTCCTCGGCGCAGAACTGCACGAGGCCCTTCATGGTGGCCGCGCCGTCCTTGTAGGTGCCCCACGCCTGGTAGGTCTCCAGCATGGTGAACTCCGGGGAGTGGGAGGAATCCACGCCCTCGTTGCGGAAGTTCCTGTTGATCTCGAAGACGCGCTCGATGCCGCCGACCACGGCCCTCTTCAGGTAGAGCTCGGGCGCGATGCGCAGGTACAGGTCGATGTCCAGCGCGTTGGAGCGGGTGACAAACGGACGTGCCGCGGCGCCGCCGTGCAGCGTCTGCAGCATCGGCGTCTCAATCTCCACGAAGTCCAAGCCCGTGAGGTACTTGCGCACCGCGGCGATGACCTTGATGCGGGTCATGGCGTTGGTGCGCGCGTCCTCGCGCATGATCAGGTCGGTGTAGCGGCGGCGCACCCGCTGCTCCTCGTTCATGTCCGCGAACGCCACCGGCAGCGGGTTGAGCGCCTTGGACGCCATGTGCCAGGACTTCGCCATCACGGACAGCTCGCCGCGCTTGGAGGCGATGACGCGGCCGCGCACGGAGACGATGTCGCCCAAGTCGGTGTCGGCCTTCCACTGCGCCAGCGCTTCTTCGCCGACCTCAGCCAGGGAGAGCATGACCTGCAGCTGGGTGCCGTCGCCTTCCTGCAGGGTGGCAAAGCACAGCTTGCCGGTGTTGCGCTGGAACATGATGCGGCCAGCGACGGCAACCTCGTCCTGGGTTTCCTCGCCGGGCTCCAGCGTGCCGTCGTACTTCGCGCGCAGGTCTTTCAGAGACGTCGTGCGATCGACTTCGACGGGGTAGGCGTCCCGCCCTTCGTCGATAAGCCTCTGCCTCTTCTCCCGGCGGATTTGCTGCTGCTCTGAAAAGTCCTGCGTAGTCACGGCGAATAATCGTAGCTTATTCGCACACGGGGAGGTCCAGTCGCTGGTTCTCCGCGTCGAAACCGTTGACGATGAACAGGTACTCCGGCTTGTCCTGCGGCGTCATCACGTACGCCGGCGGGTTCGCGTCCGGCAGCTCGTAGGAGTAAATCGTGCACTCGCCGGAGCCCAGGACCACGGCTTCGCTCGGGTCCGGCACCGCATCATCGCGGTCGGACTCGGAGGCGTACTGGGCGACGGAAACGCCGAGCTCATCGTTTGCGCAGCGGATCTTGCCCACCTGGTCGATGTCCAGCGAACCCGGCTCGCAGACCAGCTCCTTCCAGCCCTTCTGGCCCGAACGCTCGGAGACGACCTTCGGGTATTCCTGCGCGATCTGCGCCTCCGCGCCGGCCCAGTCCTCGCCGCGGTGGGTGCTCCAGTACCACAGCGCCGCCAGCGCGATGAGCAGCAGCGCGAGGATGGCGATGATCCACGGCCACGGCGCAGTCTTCTTCTGCTTCGTCGGGACCGTGCGCACGTAGTTGCCGTCGGTGCCGTAGGCGTAGGGCTCCGGCGGCTTGCGGTAGCCGTCCTGCGGGCGCGGCGCGACGGACTGGTCGGGGGATTCAATAGCCACATGCTCGGCAGGGGCGGTCTCCAGCACGCCAGCGCAGGTGCGCGCCCCGGAGCGCGGTTCGTCGCCAGTCATCAACGCAACCACGTTGGCGAACTTTTCCACGTTGCCCTTCGCGGCCGCCTCGTCGCTTTGCGCCGGGTCGGTGCTCGGCCCTACCAGGGTGAGCTTGACCGGGGTGGTGGACCACTGCGGCTGCACCAACAGGCGCTCCGGGGTGATGGAGCGCGAGACGAACCCGGCCAGGCCCTTCAGGTCGTAGTCGTCGACCGCCTCGGCCACCGGGGCGAGCAGGTCGCGCACCTCCTGCGGGGTGAACGTCGCGCCCTTCTCCGCGATCAGGTCCGACAGCGGGGTGCCGGTGGGCGCCTCACGCAGGACGAACAGCTTGCCGTCTTCGGTGGTGCCAACGCTGCGCGGCTGGAAGGCGCCCGGGTGCGCCGCCAGCGCGAGGCGGGAGTTCAGGGTGTTGACTTCGTCGCCGATCGCGGAATCCACGGCGGTGTCGAAGACTTCCACTTCCACACCGTGGCCCGTGTCGTCGGTGGCGGTGTAGAGCGTGGACGTCTCGGTGCTCCCGGTCTGTTCAACCTGCTCCGGGGTGAAGGTGAACCCGAAGCGTTCTGCGAGCATTCCGGCGATGGTGGCGTTGGACATGCGCGTGAGTCTACCGGGTGTCATGCTTCGACGTGTTTGAAGCCGACCCCCAGCGGCAGCCCCACGTTGTCCGTCAGGTGCACCCCGCCCAAATCCACCGCTCCGAGCAGGCGCGCGTCGCCTTCTGCTGGCGCCTCGCGCATGGCTAGGTCGCGCAGCTCAAGGTACGTCGGGGCCACACCGGCGGCCTCGAGGACACCGCGCGCGGTCTCCAGGACTTTGGCCTTTCCATGCTCCGCGGCGTGCGCCCCAGCCGTCAGCGCGGCCGAGAGCGCGAGAGCAGCATCCCGCTTATCGACGGCGACAAGCGCGTTCCTGTTCGACAGCGCCAAACCGTCCGGTGTTCGCACCGTGGGCACGCTGTGGAGCTTGCACTCCATGCGCAGGCCGGACACCGCGTACTGGGTGGCCACCAGCACCTCGAAGTCCTTCTCTCCAAGCACCACGTCCGTGGCGTGGGTGGCGTTGATCGCGGCGAGGATCCGCGCGACCTCCTTTTGCGTGAGCTCCGGGTTTTCCAGCGGTTCCACGCCGGAATCCACGCGCACCGACGTTGCCAGCGCCCCGTGGAAGACCACGTCCACCTTCTCCCGGGCGAAGACCTCAGGCACTTCCTCGCCCGCAAACGTGACCACCACGTAGGAGCCGAGCAGCGACTTCGCCGCGCGGACGAGCTCCACGTGCCCGCCGTGGATGCCCGTGCCCAGCGGCACCACAACCACAGACTTGCCGATTTTGCGGAACGCGCGACCGTAGGTGGCCAAGAGCTTCTCGTCGGTGACCACCACTGCCTGGCCTGGTTCGAAAGCCATTTATCCTCCCTCGTATTTCTGAATCACCCACAACTCGGTGTCGGTGTCCTGGTCCACCTCGCCGCGCCTGCGCACCAGATCTACAAACAGGCGGCGAACGCCAGGATCCGGCAACGCGGCGAGGAGCCGGTCCAGCTGCTGCATGTCGTGGGCGTGCCGTGGCGCCGGCGGGGCGAGAAGGAACTGCTGCGCCACGGCGTCGAACCCCGGCACCGCATCGGCGAGGATCGCCTGCGCGTCGTCGCGGATGACGGCCTCCATCGCCCGCAGCTCCTGGGCGGCGGCGATCGCGGGGCGTGCGTCGTCGTTAATGCGCAAGCTCACCCCGCCGATCTCCGCGATGAGCAGACCCACCACCGTCTCGCCGAGTTCGTCGGCGGCCGAGGTCACCCACACGTTGTCGAAGATGTTGTGGGCGCACATGGTGATCGCCTGGGCGACCTCCACGTCGTCGAGCAGCTGCTGGCCTTCGTCCAGCGCGGTGTGCAGAAACATCTGCCGCGGGCGGGCGTGGTCGGCCAGTATTTCGCAGGCGGTGCGGATGTCGGGCGGCGGGCCGTCGAGAAGCACAAGATCCACGTGCGCGACCGCACCGGGATCTTGCTCGATGTCCAGCGCGCGCACCGTGTGGCCGGCGCGCTCGAAGCGCTCCGCGAGCGGCGAGACACCGAACACCGCCCCCACCAGCAGGCGAGGCGGCATCTACTTCCCCTGGCGGGCGAGCAGCTCAGCCACGGAAACCGCGCCGTCTCCACGCTCATCGGCGCGGCGGCGGCCAGAACGGCGCTCAGGCTGCGGCTCTGGGGTTGGTTCCGGGGTTGGCTCCGGCTTCGGCTCTGGGGTTTGCTCCGCCTTCGCCTTTTCCGCCTCCCGCTCGCTGATCAGGTCGGACAGCGGGTTGCGCGCCGGGCGGGCCGACGGCTGGGTGCCGATGCGGCCCGCGATCGCGTCCGAGCTCGGCGCACCCGTCGGGCGGGAGGGGCGCACGCGGCTGATCACGACGGTGTCGTCCGTGGACGGGCTCTGCGCCGGCTGCGGCTTCGGCTCCGGGGCGGGTTCCGGAGTTGGTTCTGGTTCTGGCTCCTTCTTCGACTCCAACTCGCTGATGCGGCGGGCGCGAGCCTGCACGGCGGCGGGCTCGTACTCGAAGACTCGGCCGTTGAGCTCCTCCAGCTGAGCACGCAGCGCCTGGATCTGCTCCTGCAGCTCGCGCAGCGTCTTCACGTCCACGGACGGCGCGGTCTTGGCCTCCAGCTCTTCGCGGTGACGCTGCTCCTGCTCCTTGATGCGCTGCTCGGCGGCCGCAGCCTCGGTCGTGGCCGCGTCGCGGTCCCGGCGCACCTTGGAGTTGATCAGGATCCCGGCTGCACCCGCCCACAGCGCGAAGATCAGCGCGATCTTCAGCGCGTTAGCGGAGTTGGTGAACAGCATGACCACGGTGCCGATGACAGCGACCACAAAAGGCACGATGACCCACAGGCTCGCGCGGTCTGGGGACGCATTCTGGGCACTCATGCCCAACACTCTAGCTAACGCCTTGGCCCTCGTTGGGCGGCGACACCTCGCAGTTTTTCTCCAGCCAGATTCCGGCCGCGCACAGGGCTAGTCCGCCCAGGGTGCCGGCGACCAGCGGTGGGACGTCGCCAGGTGCTGCCTCGAGCACGCCGAGTTTGGTCACCACGTAGCTCAGCGTGCCGCCGTACATGCCGCCGAACACCGCGCCGGCCCAGGCGCTCGCCTTGCCAAAGACCATGAAGTTCGCCGCCTGCATGGGGTTGAGCTGGCTGCGGTCCAGCCCAACTTTGCCCTCCTTGCGCCGCTTTCGCACCACGAGCGCGAGCCACGCGGCGATCACGGCCATCACCCACAGCGACAGCGGCACCACCATGCTCAAGGATTCCAGCAGGTTGTAGAACCTTCGCACCAAAATCACCGCTGCGGCGGCGAAGAACCCGGCGACCGCGATCAACCCCTCGTACGGCGTGCGCTTCATAGCTTGCGCACCCCCTGGTCCTCGAAGTTTTCGAGCAGCTCGCTTATCGACGCTCCGTTGAGCACCGCACCCGGATCCACCTCGAACCAGGGCTCGAGCACGAACTGGCGTAGGTGAGCCCGCGGGTGCGGCACGGTCAGCTCCGGGTCGTCCGATGTGTAGCCCTCAATCCAGATGATGTCCACGTCCAGCGTGCGCGGGCCCCACCGCTCCTCGCGGACGCGGTGCGCGCGCTGCTCCAGCTCCTGGCAGCGGGCCAAAAGTTCGTGCGGGGTGTCGTCCACGTCCACCAGCAGGGACTGGTTGAGAAAGTCCGGCTGGTTGGTGTTTCCCCACGGCGCGGTGGCGTAGATGGAGCTCGCGGCGAGGGTTTCGCGGGCGAACTCCTCGGCCACCGTTTGCAGGTGGGCGCGCGCGTCACCCATGTTGGACCCGGAGGACAGCACGGCACGCATTGGCTACATCCGCTTCCGGGAGCGGCGGGCGACCACCGAGACGTCGTCCAACACGGCCGGAATCGGCGCGTGCGGCTTGTGCAGGGTGACCTCCACGGCGTGCAGCGCGTCGTAGCTGCGCATGGCGGTTTCGGCGATCTCCACCACCACCGTCTCAATCAGCTGGCGCGGGGTGCCGGTGGCGATCTTTAAAGCCGCGTCCGCCAGCTCGGCGTAGTTGACGGTTTGCGTGAGGTCGTCGTCGCGCGCCGCGCCGGCGAAATCCAGCCAGCAAGTGATGTCCAGCGAAAACGCCTGCCCGAACTCGGTTTCGTGCTCGAGCACGCCATGGTTGGCGTGGAACTTGAGGCCTTTCAGTTCGATCCGGTCAGCCATTTTTCCACCTTTCCGCCACGTCAACGGCGTCGCGCGAGACCGCCACCTCGTGCACCCGCACGCACCAGGCCCCGGCCTGGGCTGCAAGTGCGGTGACTGCTGCGGTGGCGGGGTCGGCGTCGATAGGCGAATGCTCCAGGCCGCGCTGTTGGCGGATTTCCATGAGGAAGCGCTTGCGCGACGCGCCGACGAGGATGGGGAATCCGCTGGCGATGAACTCCGGCAGCGAGTTCAGCAGCGCCCAGTTGTCGGCGGCCGTCTTGGCAAAGCCCAGGCCCGGGTCCAGGGTGATCTGGCTTTCGTCCACGCCGGCGGCGGTCGCCTTATCGACGAGCTCCGCCAACACCTCGTGCACATCCCCCACTACATCGCCGCCGTGGTCCGCCGCGCCGGAGGCGTTGACGAAGGCGTCCGCGCGCCAATGCATCAGGCACACCGGGAGTTTCGTCTCCGCCATCACGCGGTACATGTTTTCGTCCGCGAGGCCGCCGGAGACGTCGTTGATCAGATCCACGCCCTCCTCGGCCGCGGCCAGCGCGGTCGCGGCGCGCATGGTGTCGACGGAGGTGCGGATCCCGTCCGCGTGCAGCGCGCGGATCACGGGCCGGACGCGCTCCGCTTCCACCTCGGCGGGGACGCGGGTGGCGCCGGGGCGGGTGGATTCCGCGCCGACGTCGATGATGTCCGCGCCCAGGCGCACCAGCTCGTGGGCGTGCGCGATGGCGTCGTCGACGGCGAGCCACTTGCCGCCGTCCGAAAACGAATCCTCCGTGACGTTGACAATGCCCATCACGCTCGTGCGCCCCGGCACGGTCAGATCGGCAACGGTAGTCATCTTCTATCCCCTAATCAGGCTCAGCACTTCCGCGCGCGAAGCCGCATTGTTCTGGAAACCGCCGCGCACCGCCGAGGTGGTGGTGGTCGCGCCCGGCTTGCGGATCCCGCGCATGGCCATGCACAGGTGCTCGCACTCGATGACCACGATAACCGCAGAAGCATTGAGCTTCTCGACGATCGCGTCCGCAATCTGCGCCGTCAACCGCTCCTGCACCTGTGGACGCTTCGCGTACATGTCCGCCACCCGCGCCAGCTTGGACAGGCCGGTGACCTTGCCCTCCGGGCCGGGGATGTAGCCGATGTGCGCCACGCCGTAGAACGGCACCAGGTGGTGCTCGCAGGTGGAGTAGATCGGGATGTCGCGCACCAGCACCAGCTCGCGGTGGTTCTCGGAGAACGACTTCTCCAGGTGCACCTTCGGGTCCTCGTGCAGGCCCGCGAAGACCTCCTCGTAGGCGCGCGCGACGCGGGCCGGGGTTTCCACCAGGCCCTCACGGTCCGGGTCCTCCCCGACCGCGATGAGCAGCTCGCGCACCGCGGCCTCAGCGCGCTCGCGGTCGAACTTCGGGTTAGTCATCGTCCCTCCTGTGCTTCGGCGCGCGTTCCTCGCGCGGCAGCTGGGTGGTCTCCGCATCCGGCGTCGTCTCCGGCTCCGGGCCGCGCGAGGCGTGGTCCGGGCGCTCGTTCTCCGGCAGGCGGAAGCCGATCTGCTCTGTGTTTTCCGCCGGGTAGTTGCGGGTGCCCGGGTGCTGCTGCTTCGGCGCTCCCTTGTACGTCCAGCCCTCCGGCGGCTTCGGGCCGCCGTACTGCGGCTCGTTGGGTTTCGGCTGCTGCCAGCGGGTGGAGCCCTTCTTCGGCACCGGATTCTGCTCCGCCTCGCGTTCCTTGCGGCGGCGCTCGCGGGTGGCCTTGGACGCCTCCAGGATGGAGAAGCGCTTCGGCGGCTCCTCGCCGCGCTCCTTGGCAATCTCCACCGGAGTCTTCACCGGCTCGCGGTCAGCCTGGCGCCCGAAGCGCGCGTCGTGCGCCGGCAGCGGCGGCCGGACCGGCTCGACGGTGTCGAAGATGGCCTCCAGATCGCCGCGGCGCAGCGTTTCCTTCTCCAGGAGCTTCGAGGCCAGTGTGTCCAGCTCGTCGCGGTAGCGCTCGAGGGTGGCGTAGGCGACCTTGTGCGCTTCGTCGAGAAGCATCTGCATCTCCTCGTCGATCTTCGCGGCCACCGCCGGCGAGTACTCCAGCGAGCCGCCGGAGCCGCGGCCGGAGAAGGGATCGCCCTGCTCCTGGCCGTACTTCACCGCGCCGAGCGCGGAGGTCATGCCGTACTCGGTGACCATCGCACGCGCGATCTTGGTCGCCTGCTCGATGTCGTTCGACGCGCCAGTGGTCGGCGCGCCGAAGACCAGCTCCTCGGCGGAGCGGCCGCCCATGGCAAAGACCATGCGGGCGAACAGCTCGTCGCGGGTGTACATGCCCTTGTCGTCCTCGTCGGCAGTCATGGCGAAGCCGCCGGTGCGGCCGCGGGCGAGGATAGTCACCTTGTACACGCGCTCAATGTCTTTCAGCGCCCAGGCGGCCAGGGTGTGTCCGCCCTCGTGGTAGGCGGTGACCTTCTTCTCGTGCTCGGAAATGACCTTGCTGGAGCGGCGCGGGCCGCCGATGACGCGGTCCGTCGCCTCCTCCAGCGCGTCCGCGGTAATGACGTTGCCGCCGATGCGGGCGGTCAGCAGCGCGGCTTCGTTGAGCACGTTGGCCAGATCGGCGCCGGACATGCCGGCGGTGCGCTTGGCCAGGGCATCGAGCGAGACGTCGTCTGCAAGCGGCTTGTTCTTGGCGTGCACCTTGAGAATCTGCGCGCGGCCGGCCAGGTCCGGGTTGGTCACCGGGATCTGGCGGTCGAAGCGGCCGGGGCGCAGCAGCGCCGGGTCCAGGATGTCCGGGCGGTTCGTCGCCGCGATGAGGATGACGCCCTCGCGGCCGGAGAAGCCGTCCATCTCCACCAGCAGCTGGTTCAGGGTCTGCTCGCGCTCGTCGTGGCCGCCGCCCATGCCGGAGCCACGTTGGCGGCCCACCGCGTCGATCTCGTCGACGAAGATGATGCACGGGCTGTTCTCGCGCGCCTGCTTGAACAGGTCGCGCACGCGGGAGGCGCCCACGCCGACGAACATTTCCACGAAGTCGGAGCCGGAGATGGTGTAAAACGGCACGCCAGCCTCGCCGGCGACGGCACGGGCGAGCAGCGTTTTACCGGTGCCGGGCGGGCCGTAGAGCAGCACGCCGCGCGGGATCTTCGCGCCGAGTTCCTCGTACACGGTCGGGTCGGTGAGGAAGTCCACCACCTCGTGCAGCTCGTCCACCGCCTCGTCGGCGCCGGCGACGTCCGCGAACGTGTTGGTCGGGTTGTCCTTGGTCAGCTGCTTCGCCTTCGAGCCGCCGATGCCGAACGGCCCGCCGCCGCCCGCCTGCATGCGGTACATGAAGTAGAAGATCAGGCCGAACACCAGGACCATCGGCAGCATGAAGCCGAGCATGGACATCAGGAAGGATTCCTGCGTCACGTTCGTCTCGTACTTGTCCGCGCCGGATTCGCGCACCGCGCCGAAGATCTCCGGGGTGGTGCGAGCCGGGTACTGCGCGGAGATTGCCTCGACGCCCTCGCGTTCGTCCACGGTGATCGGCTCGCGCAGGTCGATGCGCACGCGCTGCTCGCGGTCGTCGATCTGCACTTCTTCAGCGTTGTGGTTCTGCAGCTGCTCGATGGCAACAGACGTGTCCACGCGCTGGTAGGCGCGGGAATCGTCCCCGATCAGCGTGAGCAGGTAGAGGACGATCAACGCGATGGCGCCGATGATGCCCCACCGCAAAACCTTGTTATTTTTGCTCATAAACCTTTGTTCTAGTCAGCGTCTGAGTACACGCGCGGGTGCAGCGTGCCCACATACGGCAGGTCCCTGTAACGCTCGGCGTAATCCAGGCCGTAGCCGATGACAAACTCGTTGGGAATGTCGAAACCGATGTCCAGCAGATCAATCTTCGCCGTCTGCACATCGGGCTTGCGCAGAAGAGTAACGACTTCGAGGCTCTTCGGGTTCCGGTTACGCAGATTGCGCAGCAGCCAGGACAGGGTCAGCCCGGAGTCAATGATGTCTTCCACCACGAGCACGTCGCGGCCGGCGATCTCCTTGTCCAGGTCTTTCAGGATGCGCACCACGCCGGAGCTGGTGGTGGAGTTGCCATACGAGGACACGGCCATGAACTCCATCTCCGCCGGGATGGACAGCTTGCGCGCGAAGTCGGTGAGGAAGAACACCGCCCCTTTGAGCACGCAGACCAAGATCAGGTCTTCTTCCGAGTCGCGGTACTTTTCCGAGACCATGTCCGCCAGCTCCTGGATGCGCTCCTGGAGCACGTCTTCCGGGATCAGGATCGCCTCGACATCATCGCCGTAGCGGTTCGCTGGGACATTGAAGTCCTTCTTGTCGTGCAACTCGGTCATGGGCTGGCCCTTCCCTCTCGCGGTTCTAGCGCTTCAGTTTGCGTTTACGTGCGCGTAACTTCCACATCTTGCCACCTGCCAGGCGGTAGGTACAACCATCTGCGGGGTTCGGGTCAGCTAAAACGTTCCGATCAGTTCAGCTCGGTCTCGTCGCGGCTTAGCACCGCGTCATCGAAGAGCCCGTCGCAGTCTTCAAGGATGCCACCCTCAATGCCATGCGCAGCTTGAAATTCCCGAAGACGGCGAACCGCATCGCTATTTCCCGAATCAAAGACCTGCGTTGCCACCTTGTCCATGCAGCACCTCCTGTATGCAAGCAGACCATATACACGGCGGGGTTAGTCCACAATGGTCAATTTTCCTTTTCGAAGCACCGTTGCAAATTTTTGAGCAACCATGCGATGATCGCGTGCAGGAACTCCGAGAGAGACTCCGTTGGTTCACGACCAAGATTTCCACGAAAGAGGGAGACTCGGGTTCGATTCCCGGCCCACCTTGGTGGTGTAGCTCAGTGGCAGAGCCCCTCTTTACTTTTATCCACTGTGGAACTCCCCCAAAATAGCCAGCTGTCCGCCCTCACGCACCACTGCGCGCCCGCCCGCGACAGCAACGGGTCCTTGCCCGCGCCAATCGACGACCAAGGCTTCCACCGCGTCGAGCTGGTCCCCTTGCACCGGCACGCCTTCCTCCAAGAGCCATGCTGCTAATCGACGCCTCCGGACCGGCTCCGCATCCGCCTTCAACTCCGCACAGCAGGTAGTCGGCGCGAGGTCGGTCAGCGACGCGATCAGGGCCTGGTCCGCCGCGATCCGGTCCGCGGTGGCCGCGAGCGCGGGGACGGCGTCGCCGCCGAGAAGCTCGCTGAGCAGGGGCAACACCTGGTTGCGCATCGCCACGCGGCGGAAGGCCGGGTCCGCGTTCATCGGGTCGTGCCACGGATCGAGGCCGAGCTCCCCGCAGGCGCCGACGGTGTCCGCGCGGCGGATGCCCAGAAACGGCCGGACGATGCGCCCATTGCGCGGAGCCATGCCGGACGGGTTGCCGCGCAGCGCGCCAAGCAGGAGCGTTTCCGCCTGGTCGTCGGCGGTGTGGCCGACCCAGACATCACTCCCGTACGCCAGCAGGGCCTCGTACCTGGCGCTGCGCGCGGCCGCCTCCAGGTTGCCCTCGCCCACCTCGACGCGGACGACTTCGGCTGCGAGGCCGAAAGCTTTGACTGTCTGTACCGCCCGTTCCGCCACCGCGTTGGAACCGTCCTGGAGGCCGTGGTCCACCACCACGCAGCGGACGTCCTTCTTCTCTGCCGCTGCCGCGGCGGCCAAGGCGAGCGAGTCGGGCCCGCCGGACAGGCCGATGATGGCGGGGGCGTCGAAGGGGCGGAGTGCTCGTCGGCAGGCAAGGAAGTGCGGCGAGCGGCGCGGCCAGAATGGGTCCATCAGAACTCGCGCAGTGCGGAGGTGAACTCGTCCATGGCGCGGCGCGCGGCGAGGACGTCGGCGTCGTTGCAGATCAGGGCGAACGTGTAGACGTTGCCGTTCACACTGGTCACGGTGCCGGCCAGCGACGCGGTGCCGTCGAGTGTGCCCGTTTTCGCGCGCACCCAGCCGCGGCCCGCGAGGTCGCTGTAGCGGTCCAGGAGCGTGCCCTCGCCGGCGGCCACGGGCAGCGCGGACAGCAGAGGACGCAGCGCGGGCTGGGCGGTGGCGTCGTACAGCAGCGCGTCCAAAAGCTTCGGCGCGATGCGGTTGTCCGCGGACAGCCCGGAGTTGTCGTGCAGGACGAGCCCGGCGGTGTTGAAGCCGCGCTCCTCCAGCACGCTCTGGGTCGCGCCCGGCGCGTCCGTGGTGCCGCGCGCCAGCGCCACTTCGCGCCCGATGGCTTCGGCGTAGACGTTGTCGGAGTTTTTCATCATCAGCTCGAGCCGCTCCACCAGCGTCGGCGACTCCACCGCGGCGACAACCTCGCCGTCGCCCTGGCCTTCACCGACGTTCTGCGCGCCGACGCGCTCCGCCAGCGCCTGCGCCACCTCGAGCGCCGGGGTGTGGGAGCGGGGCACGTCGCCGGAGGTCTCGCCGTTTAACCGCCCGCCGGACAGCATCGCGGGCTGCAGGGGCGCGACGAACCCGCCGTCGATGTCCAACGGGTCCCAGCCCGGCATGAGCTCCGGCATGCCGTCCCAGGCGGAGGTGTCGATGAGCACCGTGCCGGCCTCCCCCACCTGCGCCGCGAGCTCATCCAGAGCTTCACTGTTCAGCCACACGTCGCCTGCCGCCTTGATCACTACTTCCCCCGGGTTCGCACCGCGCACCACCTCCGTGGTGATGCGGTCCTGTGCGCCCAGGCTCAGCAGCGCCGCCGACGCGGTGAGCACCTTGGTCACACTCGCCGGCTTCAGTGCCTCGTCGGAGGCGCGGTCGAACACCGCCTCGCCGGTGCCCGCCTGCGTGACGTGGCCGTGGAACACGCCCAGGTCAGGGTTGTCGGCAAGCGATGCCAGGGTCGTTCGCAGTGAAGTGTCGTCGATAGGCGAAGGCACCGCAGGCTCCAACACAGACGGGGCGGACTGCAGCTGGTACGGCGGCGCGTGCGTGATCTCGGAGAGCTGCTCGTGCGCCGCGATGCCGAAGCCTGCGACACCGCCGACCGCAGCGAGCGCGACGGCGCCTGCGACCCAAGTCCATACCTTCATCGGCCAAAATGGTAGCCGAAGTATGATGGCGTGCAGACATTCACCGAACAAAGGAGAAGTAATGGCTATCGAGGTCATCATCGAGATCCCCAAGGGTTCCCGCAACAAGTACGAGGTCGACCACGAGACCGGTCGCGTCTTCCTCGACCGCTACCTGTTCACCCCGATGGCGTACCCGGCGGACTACGGCTTCATCGACAACACCCTTGCCGACGACGGCGACCCGCTCGACGCACTCGTGATCACCCCGGAGCCCGTCTTCCCGGGTGTGACCGTGATCGCGCGCCCGATCGGCGTGTTCAAGATGACCGACGAGGCCGGCGGCGACGACAAGCTGCTCTGCGTCATCGACGACGTGCGCTACGAGTCCTACCAGGACATCTCCGACGTCTCCGACTTTGTCAAGGACGAGATCGAGCACTTCTTCGTGCACTACAAGGACCTCGAGCCGAACAAGGAAGTCTCCGGTTCCGGCTGGGGCGACAAGGCCGAGGCGGAGAAGATCCTGCAGGCCGCACTCGACGAGTTCAAGCGCGTCGGCGACAACTCCCGCGAGAGCCTCGAGGAAGACAAGGAAGCCAAGACCGTCAACTAACTTGCTTATCGACGGCTAAAGCCGGGCCCGCATTCTCGCGTCGGCCCGGCTTTTGTTTTGCGCTGCTAGAACCAGCTGCGCATGAACGCGAGACCGAGGCCGATCGCGGAGATCGCGGCCGCGGCCACCGGCAGAATGATCGCCAGCGGCGAGACGCGCTTCGGCTGCTCGGGGGTGGGCTCCGGCGCGACCGTGGTTTCGATGACGGTCGTGCGTCGCTCGGTGGGCGTTTCGCTAGTCGTGGGCTGCGTCTTCGGCTCCCACGCCACCGTCGTCCGGATCGGAGTCGGTGCGACCTCGATGGTCGTGGAGTTGCGCTCGCCGACCCACTCGTAGACGTTGCCGTTGTTCGTCGGGGTGGGCTCAGGGGTGGGGGTAGCGGTAGTCGTCGATAGGCGAGCTGCCCGCAGGTCGTTCGCCTGGATGAGCACCTGGGCATCCAGCGGCTGCGGGGTTTTGGCCACCTTGCCGCGGTTGGTGCCGTCCTTCATCAGCGCGCCGTCGCAGGAGTGCGCCAGGCCCATGGCGTGGCCGAGCTCGTGCGCGATGGTCATGACCAGGCTCTCGTAGTAGCCGCTGCGCAGAATGTCCGGGTTGAGCAAAAGCTCCATGTTGTTCACGTTGCCCTGCACGCGGCCGACGACGTAGCCGCCCAGGTTGGCCTCCCGCACGGTGACCACCTTGTAGCCGGGCTGGTCCACGTACTCGAAGCGCATCAGGCCGCCGGTGGCGCTGACCCACTGGTCCGTGGCCTGGGTGATGTACGGCTTGTACTTCGTCGGCGCGAAGATGCGCAGGACGCCGTTGTCGATGGCGTTCTCGTTGCCGCTGAGTAGGTAGTTGCCGATGTTCGGGATCGGCTGGCCCATGTTCGCCGCTGCGGTGGCGGCGCGGCACTCCCGACCAATCGGGTCGACGGCGGCCTGGGCCGGGGTGGCGATCGTGCCTGCCGCGACGGCGGCGGCACAGCAGGATGCGAGCAGATGTCTATAATTCACCAACTCAGAGAACACCATTCTCCAAGCTGGCGCAAATCTGCGCGGCTAGATCAGGCGGCGGCGGGCGAACGCGAAGAAGCCTGCGCCCAGTGCGCTTGCCAGCGCAAGCGCGAACAGCGCGCGGGCGACGGTGTTGGAACCAGTCTCCGCTTCCAGGCCACGGGCGGGTGCGGCGTACGGGGATGCGATCTCGTCGTTGACGGCAGCCTCTACAGCCTCGCCTGCAGCACGCGCGGCCTCAAGCCCCTGACGACCGATCTCGCCAGCGTTGGCCTGGATCATCGCCTCGGATTCCGCAGTCTCCTCCGGGGTGACGTCCGCGTTGACGCGGGTGACATCGGCGACGAAGGTGTGGCCGTCCTTGTTCAGGAAGTACGTCTTGCCGTCCAGCGTGAGCACCGGCGGGAACTTCACCAGGCCGTGGGCGACGGGGTTGTCGTCGGCGGGATCCACGTCCTCGGCGCCGAGCGGCTCCTCCGGCGCGTTTTCCGGAGATGGGACGGGCGCTTCGGTGGGCGTTTCGGCGGGCGTTTCGGTGGCTTCCGTAGCTTCCGGGTCGGTCGGCACCGGCTCGCCCGTCGGCTGGTCGGCGGGCTGGTCCCGAATCACACCGGAGCCGATCAAACCTGCGACCGCGGCATCCGCGACCGCGACCGCGCGCTCCTGCTGGCCGCTGTCCAGCTGCGCATACGGCTGCGCCGCCTCCTGGAGCGTGCGCACGTAGTGGGAGCCCTCCTCGTTGAGGAAGTACTGCTCGCCGCGTGCGTCGGCGGTCTCGGCCGGCAGATCCTGCGCGGTTGCGGCGACCGGCACAGCGAGCAGAGCTGCGGCGGCAGCAGTTGCGACAGCGGCGGCGCGGGTGGTGCGGTTCATGACGGACTCCTAGGAAGTTCGGGGAAGCTCGAGGGGTCAAACCTCAAGCGTTGGTTGAGAGTTTACACACTTTGCCCCCATTTTTCACTCCAGTAACAGCTGTTTTCTTCCTGCTTGGGACTAACCAGACCTCAGCAGCAAACCAGACCTCAGCGGCGGGCGCGACCAGGGGTTTTAGATACGCAAAACGCTTGAGGTCTGGTTACGCGAAAGTAACCAGACCTCAAGCGAAGAAGAGGGGGTCGCCTAGACCAGGAAGCGGCGGCCAGCCACGAACGCGGCAGCGCCCAGCACGGAAGCGATCACCAGCGCGAACAGGGTGCGCACGAGCGTGTTGGAGCCGGTCTCAGCCTCGACGCCACGGTTAGCGGCGGCAGCGACCTGCTGCGCTGCGATCTCGTCGGCGTGCTCAGCGCGGAGCTGGTCGGACTTCTCCTTCTCCTCCGGGGTCGGCTGCTGGTTCACGCGCTCGGAGGAGCCGACCAGGGTCTCGCCGTCCTGGTTGAGGAAGTAGGTCACGCCAGCGATGACGACCGGGATGCCGATCGCAGCGGCTGCGATGCCCGCGATCGCGCCCGGGGACAGCTCGGCGTTGGCCTCGCCAGCTGCACCGTTGGAGCTGCCCGCGCCAGCGCCGGCGCCGCCCAGGTTTGCATCCACAGTTGCGGAGACGGTGGTGTCCGTACCCGCCGGCACCGTAAGCGTGGTCGCGGTGGAAGTGGAGGTTGCAGTAGCGGCAGCCTCGCCGGTCGCCTTCGGCGCCGGGGCCTGGGGAGTGGTGGTGGTGGACTCAGCGGCCGGCTCGGCCTTCCCCAGCACGATCGTCTCACCGGAGCCGTCCGCAAGGGTGGCGACAATGTCACCGTTGTCTGCCAGGGAAACCTCCGCGGCGTTCTCTGCGCCGGCCGGGGTGGTTGCGGCCCCCTTGTATTCGCCGTTGACCAGCTCGTAGTACGTGCCGTTCGGGGCAACGATGACGGCCGGGAAACGAGCCTCGATAGCCTTCGTGGCGATCTCGGTCGGGTCGATGGCGGTCTGGGCGTCGGCGGCGGGGGTCACGGAAATTGCGATCGCGCCGGCCATTGCGGCTGCGGCGAGCGTGCGGACGGTGCGCTTCATTGGGGCTCCTATCGGGAAAGTCTAAACCTCAGGTCGAAGGTTACGCCACAACAGTAAACACGTTTCACACAAGTCTCAACTAAAACTTCAGACTTTTTGGACAACACCTGTAAAGCCGCAGGTCAAACCCCGCAAAAGAGACGCAAAAATCTTGACTACCGCGGCTCGAAGGCCGTCTCAACCTCGTCATCGGTCGCCGTTCCGGCCAGCTGCCACCCCACCACGGCGTTGCGCACGCTGTCCGCCAGCAGGTTCGCCGGCTGGATGCAGGAAATGGTCAGCAGCCGCCCCGGCATCGGCCCCGTCCCCCAGATCTCCGCGTTGCCCGCCAGCGCGCCCTTGTCCGGATCGTGCAGGTCGGTCGCGGTGTACTTCAGCCAGTCGTCGCCCGAGGCTTCCGTGCGCAGGAACAGCGTGTCGCCTTTGGCTACGGTGTGGCGTTCGGCTTTGCCGTCGTAAAGCTTGTTAAACACCGCATCCACGCCCGCGCCGGTATGCCCCGCCACGACCACGATGTCGCCGGCGTCCGTGCCCGGCAGCTCGTACGGGTAGCCCTCCCCCGTCAGCGCGCACGCCTTATCCATGCTTTTCGGGTCGATCTTGCCGTCCACCACGCGGCAATCCGCCTGCTCGAACCCGGCGCGCAGCCCCAGCACCGGCACCACCATCTCCACCGGTCGCCCCTGCGCGATCGAAGCAGCAGCTTGCCGACGGGGCTCCGCCGACACCGACGTCTCCGGTGCTGCCGCTGGGGGGTCCGAAGGTTCGTCGTGAAGCAGTGCCTTGAAACTTGCGCGCACCAGAAGGAACAGAATCAGCAGTGCGACGATGCGGCGGACGTGGTACTTCACGGCAGTTATCATACGAGCCATGAAGGAAGTTTCCGTAGATAAAGTCCCCGCAGGCGCGCAGCTTATCGACGTGCGCGAGCCCGACGAGTACGCCGCCGTCCGCGCCGAGGGCGCCGTGAACATCCCCCTGTCCGAGTTCGTCGCACGCACCGACGAGATCGACCCAGAGCGCGACATTTACCTGATCTGCAAGTCCGGCGGCCGCAGCGCGCAAGCCGGCGAATACCTGGAGCAGGCCCGCGGCTGGGACAACGTCATCAACGTCGCCGGCGGCACCACAGCCTGGGTCGAACAAGGCCTGCCCCACCAGAATTAGGCAGTCTTAGGCGTTCCCAATTGTTGGGCGCCTAAACATAGTTATGATGAAGGCCATGCCCACGCTCCCCGAACTGCCGTCCGCACTGGCCAAGTCCCCCCACTTCCAGGTCGAACGCGTGCGCAGACACACCAAAGACGAGGTCGAGCGCACCCTGGCCAAGCACGACTCCACCATGCGCGAGTACTGGATCCTCACGTGCGTGGACGGGGAGCCGATGAGTCAGCGCCAGCTGTCGGAGCTGCTCACCATCGACGCGTCCGACATGGTCCGCCTCATCGACAACCTGGAGAACAACAACTGGGTCACCCGCGAGCGCGACCCGAAGGACCGACGCCGCCAGATCGTCGCCGCCACCAAGAAAGGCACCAAGGTGCTGGCGAAACTTGCCGCGGACGTGGCTGAGGCGGAGGACCGCGCGCTGGAGGCGTCTTCCAACAAGCAGCTGAAGAGCCTGCGCAAGCTCTCCCAGGCGCTGGACGGCGACGACTAGAACGTGGGCGGGCGCAAATAGTTGGCGTTTCCCATAATTTGCGGTTTTTCGTTGCGCTATTAGCCTTATCCGCATGTCTCAGCCCGACAACCCCCTCCTTCGCAGCCACCTGGCCCCGCCGGAGCGGACGCTCATCGACGTCCTCACGGCTACCGCCGCCGAGCACCCCGATGCCGCCGCCATCGACGACGGCGGCGCGAACTCCGCCGACGACGGCGTGCTCACCTACGCCGAACTGGTGGAGGAAATCGAGCGCCGCGCCGCCGACATGCGCAAGATGGGCGTGCGTGATGGGGGCCGCGTGGGGGTCCGGATGACATCGGGAAGCAGGGAGCTCTACCTTGCGATCCTGTCCACGATGCGCGCGGGCTGCGCGTACGTGCCGGTGGACGCGGACGACCCGGACGAGCGCGCGGAGACCGTCTTCGGCGAGGCGGACGTGGACGCGATCTGGACCGACGACGGGCTGCGCGTGCTCAAGCCTGCGCAGCCGGCCCCGTTGGGCGAGGTCACCCCGGACCACGACTGCTGGATCATCTTCACCTCCGGCTCCACAGGAAAACCGAAAGGTGTGGCGGTAACGCACCGCTCCGCGGCCGCGTTCGTGGACGCGGAGGCGCGCCTGTTCTGCCAGGACAACCCGCTCGGCCCGGACGACCGCGTGCTGGCCGGCCTGTCCGTGGCCTTCGACGCGTCCTGCGAGGAGATGTGGCTGGCCTGGGGCCACGGCGCCTGCCTGGTGCCGGCCCCGCGCGCGCTGGTGCGCTCCGGCCAGGACTTAGGCCCGTGGCTGATCCGCCGCGACATCACCGTCGTGTCCACGGTGCCGACGCTGGCCGGACTGTGGCCGAAGGAGGCGCTGGACAACATCCGCCTGCTCATCGTGGGCGGCGAGGCCTGCTCGCAGGAGCTGACCGACCGCCTGGCGGACGGCCGCGAGATGTGGAACACCTACGGCCCCACCGAGGCGACCGTGGTGGCCAGCGCGAAGCAGCTGTTTCCCGGTGAGGCGGTGACCATCGGTTGGCCGCTGGACGGCTGGGACCTCGCAGTCGCCGAAGACGGGGAGCTCATCATCGGCGGCGTGGGCCTGGCCCGCTACCTGGATCCGGAGAAGGACGCGGAGAAGTACGCCCCGATGGGCGACTGGGAGCGCGCGTACCGCACCGGCGACCACGTCAAGCTCACGGACAACGGCCTTGCCTTTATCGGCCGCGCGGACGACCAGGTGAAGATCGGCGGGCGCCGCATCGAGCTGGGCGAGGTGGAGGCCAACGTCGCCGCGCTCGAGGGCGTGTACAACTCGGCCGTGGCGGTGCAGACCCTGCCGTCGGGCGACAAGGTGCTGGTGGGCTACGTCTCCCCCAACGACGGCACCGAGCTGGACGTTCCGCACATGCGCGAGCGCCTCGCCGAGGTTATGCCGGCGGCGCTGGTGCCGCGCCTGCACGTCATGGACGAGCTGCCGATCCGCACCTCCGGCAAGGTGGACAAGAAGGCCCTGCCGTGGCCGCTGCCCGCCAGCGTGGACGCGGTCGGCCTGACCGAGACTGAAACGTGGGTGGCCGAGCAGTGGGTCGAGGTCCTCGGCCTGGACGTGCCGGGACGCGACGCGGACTTCTTCGAGCTCGGCGGCTCGTCGCTCGCGGCCGCCGCGCTGATCACCCGCCTGCGCGAGCGCGTGCCCACCATCGCGGTGCGCGACCTCTACGACCACCCCAGGCTAGAAACGCTTGCTTCGCTTATCGACGAGCTCACGCTTTCCAACCGCACCGCCAAGCGCGAACGCGAAGTAGAGCCCGTCGGCGCCGGCACCCGCGTGGCGCAGAGTTTGGCCCTGGTGCCGGTGATGACGTTGAAGGCAGCCACGGCGGTGACCTGGGTGGCCATCGCGGCGAACCTGCTGGGCCTGACCGAGCTGAGCTGGCCCTGGCTCGCCGCCGCGTTCGTGGTGCTGTGCACCCCGTTCGGGCGCATCCCGATCGGCGCGCTGGGCGCCCGACTGATCCGCGGGCGGGTGAAGCCCGGCGTGTACACACGCGGCGGCGCGCAGCACGTGCGGCTGTGGGCGGCCGAGCGCTGGCTGGTCGCCTCCGGCGCGCTGAACATCTCCAGCGCCAACGCCGCGAAGATCACCGCCCGCATGTTGGGTGCCAAGATCGGCAAGGGTGTGGACATGCACGCGTTCGCGCCGGTGACGGGCCTGCTCACGGTCGGCGAGGGCTCCGCCATCGAGCCGGAGGTGGACCTGTCGGGCGTGTGGCTCGACGGCGACGAATTCCACGTCGGCGAGGTGTCCATTGGCGCAGAGGCCCGCGTCGGCGCGCGCTCCACGCTCATGCCCGGCACCGAGATCCGCAACGGCGCGCACGTGGAGGCGGGCTCCACGGTCACCGGCCGCAAACCTGTGAAGAAGCGCTCGCGCTGGGCGGGCTCGCCCGCGCGCAAGGTGGGCCGCTCCAAGCACCGCTTCCCCGACGAGCGCCCGCCGCGTCGCCCGCTGTGGGCGCTCGGCTACGGCCTGACGTCGCTGTTCCTCGCGCTGCTGCCGGCTGCGGCCGGTGTCGCCGGCGCCGCCGCGACGGTGGGGCTGGCTCACATTGCGCATACCTCGTCGGTGTGGGGCCTTCTCGTGTTCGCCCCGGTCGGCGGACTCGTCTACATCGGTTGCGGTTTGCTGTTGACGTGGCTGGCCGTGAGGGTGGCGTCGATAGGCGTAAAGCCCGGCGTGTTCCCGGTGCGCAGCGTGCACGGCTGGGCGCTGTGGACCGTGACCAGGCTTATGGACGACGCCCGCACCCGCTACTTCCCCATCTACGCAGGCCTGGCCACCCCGGTGTGGCTGCGGTCGCTGGGCGCGCAGATCGGCGAGCGCGCCGAGGTGTCCACCGCCGTGATGGTGCCGAAGCTGACCGAGGTGCGCGACGGGGCATTCCTTGCCGACGACACGATGGTCGGCACCTACGAACTCGGCGACGGCTGGATCCGCACCGACCACACCGTGGTGGGCAAGCGCTCCTTCGTGGGCAACTCCGGCATGGTCGCGCCCGGCCGCAAGCTGGCGAAACAGTCGCTGGTGGCGGTGCTGTCCGCGTCGCCGAAAAAGTCCAAGGCGGGCTCGAACTGGTGGGGCTCGCCGCCGGAGCGCATGCGCCGCGTCGAGGTGGAGGCCGCCGGCGAGGCGACCTACAAGCCGTCCGCGTCGCTGATGCGCAAGCGCGGGTTTGTGGAGACGCTGCGCCTGCTCGCACCCATGACACAGGCCGTGCTGGCGGCGGTGTTCGCCGCTGTTGTGGTGACGCTTCTGGAGCGCTTCGGCTTCTGGACGTACCTCCTCGGCGGCCTGGTGTGGATGGCCGTGGGCGCGCTGGCCGTGGCCTCCGCCGTGGTGGCGAAGTGGGTGCTGGTCGGGCGGCACCGCGCGGGTGAGCACCCGCTGTACTCCTGGTTTGTGTGGCTCAACGAGCTGCAGGACCAGTTCGTCGAAGTTGTCGCCGCGCCGTGGTTCTTCAACTGGGCCTCCGGCGCCGGCGAGATGAACCTGGCGCTACGCGCGCTCGGTGTGCGCGTGGGCCGCGGCGCGTGGATCGAGTCCTACTGGTTCCCGGAGACGGACCTGTGCGTGGTGGGCCGCGGCGCGTCGGTCGGCCCGGGCACGGTGGTGCAGACGCACCTGTTCCAGGACCGCGTGATGTCGCTGGACACGGTGTCGATCCTGGAATCCGCGACGCTGGCCGCGCACTCGGTGTCCCTGCCGGGGTCCGCGATCGGCACCGGCGCGACGGTGGGGCCGGGCTCGCTGGTCATGCGTGGCGACGAGGTGCCGGCCATGACCGTGTGGCAGGGCAACCCCGTGGAGCCACAGTAGGGGTTTACGGCGCGGTTTCGTCCGCGGTCACCGCTCCCGAAACTCATCGGTTTGCCGAACGGGCTTTCTGCATCGAACAACTTCTGAAGTTTCGTTGTCTCAGCTGACCCCTCCAGAATCCGCTGCACTTGGCGAAAGTCCTCTTCGGAGAGGAAAATCTGCTTCTCTTCCATCGCTGCCTCCTGTGTATGACAGTTTGTACACGTTCCATGGCCGGTCATGGTCCTTGGCTGTGCGGAGGTTGCCTTCCCCCAGACATACTTTCCTATCCCGGAACGGCGCAGGCGTCCTTTCAAGGTTAAAAGCAAACCTCGAACGCCTGCTTGTTGGGTAAAACCACTGCAGCGGAGGTTCCTCCTGCTCCTCAAACCATTCCAGTTTCGATCCCGCGAATCGGTCGGAGTACGTCATCTCAGCTGCGGCTCTAATCAATCGATCCCAATCGGTGTCTCCAGTCGATTGTGGAGCAGAGTGCGCGAGCAAGAACTCTTCGTCTTCGGGTATATCTCGGATGTCAGAGACCACCCGTTTGAGAACCCGAACAGCGAAAGACGGGTCGTTCTCGGTCTGAATTTCGTTGCGCAACCAGTCCGCGAACTTGGGATACGAATAGTGCCGTTCCACAACCACACCTCCTTCCACCGAGGTCAATCAACCTAATGAGCAACAGATTACTTGGCTGGGCAAGCGAAGGCCCCGCCTTGCGACGAATCGCAAAGCGGGGCCGACGATCTCAGAGCACTTCGGCGCTATAGAGCCTTAGACCGTCTCGCGGCGGCTGAAGGCGTAGCCCGCAGCGCCCACGATGGACAGGATCAGCAGCGCGACCAGGCCAGCGGGCAGCTCTGCCACACCGGTGGAGGCGTTCATGCCGCGCTCGCCGTTCGCTGTGGCGGCGTTGCCGGCACCGTTCGCTGCGGCGCCAGCGTTGCCAGTGCCTGCGTTACCTGCGGCCGGGGCGCCACCGTTGGCCTCGACCTGCTGGGCGATCTCCTCGCCGTGGTCCTTCTTCACCTGGTCGGACTCGGCCTTCTCCTCCGGGGAGGCAGGCTGGTCGACGCGGTTCGGGTCCTTGACCAGGTCGCCGTCCTTGTTCACGAAGTACTGCACACCGGCGATGATCAGGCCCAGGCCGGCGAGTGCACCCAGGGAGCCGAGCACGATCGCGGCAGTGTTGTCCTTGGTGGTCGGCGTGGCGGTGGCAGTGGCGGTACCGGTCGCGGTCTCCGTCGCAGTTGCCGTCGCGGTGCCGGTGGCAGTGCCCTCAGTGCCCGCGGCAGCGCCCGAGTCGCCCGCCGTTGCCGTTTCCGTGGCCGTCGCGGTGGCAGTGGCGGTTTCGGTCTCGGTCGCAGCCTGCTCATTCGTGCCCAGGGAGTTCGACGAGGCCGGCTCCGAGCCCTCCGGGGCGCCCGGAAGCAGCTGGTCGTTGGGGTTTTCCGGAGCGTTGCCGGTCGCCTGCGCGGCGCCGTCGCCAGTGCCGTTGCCGAAGATGCCCGTATCGGCATCGTTCGGGCTGTCGGTGGCCTGCTGCACGCCGTCGTCGAGCTTCGGCGCGTTGCTCTCCTGAGCACCCGCAGTCGGGATTACGCCAGCACCAAGTGCGGCGGCGGTCGTCAGTGCGATTGCAGTCTTGTTCAAACGCATTGTCTGCTCCTTCACTTTCGGTTGTTTATCCCACCCACCTAATGCATCGGCCAGGTGGCGCGGTTACGTTACAACCGGACCCTCCACACACCCTGTCAGAACGGTACAAAATACCCGCACGGCGGGGCCCAAAAGCTATCCCCGAGGGATAGAGGGGGCGGGTTCAGCGGAACCGTCGATAGGCCCGGCGACACCTGCAAACTGCCAGCCCACAACCGCATTTCGCACCGACTGCTGGTAGAACGGCGGCTGGATGCAACTGATTGTCAGCAACCTGCCAGGGGTGGGGCCGTCACCCCAGATGGAGGTATCGCTGCTTAGTGACGCTTTCACCGGATCGTGAAAGTCCGTCGCCGTGTACTTCAGCCACGCCTCGCCGGAGGCCTCGGTGCGCAGGTACAGCACATCGCCGGCGCGGACGGTGTGGTGGTCGGCGGAGCCGTCGTAAAGCTTGTCGAAGACTGCCTCCACCCCGGAACCTGTGTGACCCGCGATGACCACAATGTCCTCGGCCTGCGAGCCCGGCAGCGCGTACGGGCGGTCGGGTGAGGTGTACGCGCACGCGAGGTCGAGCGTGGCCGGGTCGATGGTGCCGTCGTGCGCGCGACAATCATTCGGCTCGAAGTCCGCGACCAGGCCAATTGCGGGAATGTACATCTCCAGCGGGCGACTGTCCGCGATGTACGGCGCCTCCTGCTGCGGCGCCGGCGCGGGGGCCTCGGCGGCGGGCGGCTCGGGCGCGGGTTCGTCGGCCGGCTGGTCGTTGCCGGTCCACCACAGGTAGACGAGGGCCAGCAGCGTGACGACGACCAAAGGTCCAATCACGGACCTGCCGCGCCGTGACGCGTGGGAATGGCGAGCCGCCATGACAGGCCTCCTTCCCGGTTCGGTGTGGGTGCGATCGTAGTGCGCGGGATGAGAGGCCGGAAACCTAGGGCGGTTGTGTTCTTTTTATCGTCCAAGTGGCATCTCGGTCTGGAGCGGCGGTGGTACCGGGATGACCCCCTGGGGCCGTAAACGTCTCATCTCTTGCAGCGCCTCGCCCCAATGCGTCTGATCAAGGGGCATCCAATTTTCAACCTCGGACAGGTACGAGCTGGAGAGGATCTTGTTTACCCCAGCGCGTTCAGACTTTGTCAGCTCTCGTTTCGCCTCAGTTCTATCCGCGCACGCGAGTAAGGCGAGCGCATCTTGGACATGACGCTCCCGGTTCGCATCGGGGAGCCGCAGGGCATGGCCCTTCATCGCAAGGGCGGACCAGGCGTTAGGCAACCTGACCGTATGTGCCGCGCTGACCGGAACCTCAAGCACGTCTTTCGGCGTGCCGCTTGCAAGTCGCCCGAGCGCTGACTTGGAACCAGGGCATTTCACAACGTTGTATCCACGCCATCGGTCGGGCGTGCGGTCGCTGTCGATTCCCATCACGTCCACTTGGGGCCCCTCTTGGTGACGAAACTGGTGGAGAAACCCTTCCCGCCTCAGTGGCGTGATTTGCTCGTACCCTCCCTTCTCCAGCGCTTCCGCCACGCCGACCAGCGTCGAATGGTTCATCGGATCAACGACGACGTCCACGTCTTCCGTGGATCTTCCGTAGCCAACATCATTTAAGGTGCAATGCAGCTGGGTCATTGCCCCACCTACGAGCAACCAGTCCTCACCATCCAACACAGCTGCGACCTGGTGTAGCCCGGGGTACACGCCGCCCACCATGCCTATGCCGCGCTCGCCGCGTTCTCTCTGATGTATGTCCGGACTGCACCTTGCACACGTGCTCCCCCAAGCATGTAGGCATCTGCGAGCGCTTGCTTTTCTGAGCAATCTGGCTCTCTGACGAGGACACCTACGCGCGATGTCTGATCGCTCAGCCCTAAAATTCCTGCGTTGATGAGGTCCCTCAAACCAGCTGCCTGAACGTACCTCCGACCCCCTGGGGCAAGCCCCAACGCACTGGCATCCAACAGTCCGAGTTCAGCCGGGAGCAGCCGATCAGCGTGGTTGAAGTACTCCGCTTCAACAAAGCCGATATCCCGAGCAACGAAAGCCTGATCCGTACCGAAAAACTCAACAAACTCGTCGGACACATAGCGCGCCAACGCTTGGGCAAGCATGAGATTGACAGTCCCCTGCTCATCCAGAGCCACGCAACCGCTTTCAACGACACGCGCGATCTCATCGAAATCAGAGCGAAAGTAGTCGGCAGCCTGCGCTAACGTAACCCTCATCTCGCTTGCCCTCCTTTCTGGCCTCTCGGCTCAAGTGGAACTCAGCTTAAACGCTTGAGCTGCGTCTTTCTAGTCCCCTACTGCTGCACCCACCGCGGAATCAAGCGGTCCGGCGCGGGGCTTCGGCGGTGGGAGGCTCGAGCGCGGGCGCGTCAGTGCCGGCCCGAAGCATGCTAGCCGTTGCCCCAGGCGGTCAACTTCTGTACCATAAATGATACAAACCGTGACAAGAAGGGGGAGTCCTGTGAGCGATACATTCAACGCACTGCTGCGGGCACAAACAGAGAAGGACCCAGCGTTCGCTGAAGTCTATGAGCGTGAGCTGAAACGGATCCAAACCTACGACCGGATCGTCAACACGATTGAGGAGCACCGCGAAAATCTGGGGCTCACCAAAAAGCGCATGGCTCAAGATTCCGGCATCCCCTACTCTTCCGTTCGCCGGTTGCTTACCTCGTCTGGGCGTGAAGTGAATCCAACTGTTGGCACGCTCGCAGATTTGGCAGCATCTGTAAATCTACGTCTCACGCTAGAGCCTGATGCTGAACGCTTGGAAACACATTCGTAGGTTCACGTCCGAGCAATATAACTCGCAACCAGGCTAGCCGGGGCAAGAGACCGAACTGGCCGACCGTTTTCGTCGGGCCTGAAGTACTCGTCTCGAAGCTCACTTAATTCCACATAACGGCTCTCCGCGAATACCTCGCCATTCGGCTTCGAATCTGCGTCGATGACGGTTAACAGTGGCCGGTCCACGTTCTCCGCAAGAACATCGAGCACGCAGAACAGGCGGTAGTGCACGCCGTCGATCCTCGCCCTCACCTCATACATCCCAGTGCAGGTGCCATGCATTGCTTCCCACTTACCACCACCAGCGAACTTTTTCGGAGGAGCCTCTGCTACAGCAGCGAGGACAGGTAAGAGCTTCCTCGCTGCTTTATTTGGCCACGCGGCAAAGGTTTCAAGAGACGGCACTGCACCATCATCAGGACGCATGAAGAACTCAACCGAGTGCGATGCGTCGGACGAAAGCCGCGGTGTAGCCCTTTCGCGCGATTTCAACCGTTTACGTTTCCCCACCATTCCCCCTTGATGTTGGGGCAAACTTTAACAAACGCTGCGTCGACGCGCAGCCGAGTGTTCCCCTCAGCGCTACCGGAGCCCCGGGAGCAACCCGCGCAGCTGGTCGCCAAACTGCGAGGCGATGAACGCGAAGGCCCCACCAAGCGCCGCGACGATGCCGATGACCAGGGCGGCTTTCGCGCCAGCAGAGGATCCCTCCGCCGAAACGGAATCAGCATCTGTCTCCGGGGTGGGCTCTGCCGGGGGCTGTACCGGAGGCGTCGATAGGCGGTGCTGCTTTGCAAAGTCCTGGTACTTGATCATCTTCGCCTCGCCGTCGGGGTTGGCCAGGCCATGGCCGTCCTTGAAGTCCCAGGCCTCGACGCGGATGCGGTCGTCGTAGACCTTCACGCGCAGGCCGGTGGCGGCCTTGTCGTCCACGATCTCCTCGTCGTGGTCGCCGTCCGGCAGGTACTCGTTCAAGATCGCGCCGGTGTTAACCACGGGGAAGCCGATGGCGCCTTGCGGGGTGCCGTCGTAACGCCTGGTGCCCCACCAGTTGTTCTGCTTCAGCGAGGAGTGCGAGTGGCTGGTGAACGCGACGATGTCGTTGTACTTGGACAGCACATCCGAGATTGCCTGCTCGTCCTCGAAATCGTTCTGGTACCAGGCGGAATGGCTCATCGACACCGTCCCAGGCAGCAGCGGGTGCGTGAACACCAGCGCGGTCACGCCCTGCTTATCCCAGTGCGCGAGGCGCTGGTCCAGCCACTTCAGCTGCTCGGCGGAGATGCGCTGAAACGGCTCCTTACCGTCGCGGTCGACGTCCGAGTAGTACTCCGTGTTAATGCTGATCAGCGGGGTGCCGTCCACCACCACCTCGTTCCACGGCTTGTCCTGCCCGGAGTATTTGAGGAAGCGCTGCATGTGCACCTCCGAGGATTCCTTGCCGTACATCTCGTGGTTGCCAATGGTCCACAGCTCCACACCCGAATCATGCGGGACCTCCTTGCGCGCGGCGAGAAACTTGTCCCACTGCTCCTGGCTGCCGTTATCCACCAAGTCGCCGTTGATCACCAGCGCGCTCGCCTTCTCCGGCATAGCGTTGAGGCGCCGGACGGCCAGCTTGAAGTCCTCCGGGTCGTCCTGCGTATCGGAGATGACGTCGATGACGGTGTTCGGCTTCTCCGCGGCCTGGGTAAACGGCGCGCGCACCGCGACGTTGTCCACTGCCCACCAGTAGTCGTCGTTGCCCCCGAGGTAGCTAAACGTCACCTGCATTGTCTTCGCACCTTCCGGCACGTCGAGCTCGAAGTACTCGTGGGAGGAGTAGCGATCGCTAGTTAGCCTATCGACGACCTCCGGTTTCCCACCATCGAAACCCACCGCAACCAGCGCGGTTTGCCCCTTCTTGCCCTGCCGGTAGTGCTGGTCGAACTCGAGGGCGACCTTGCTCTGGCCGGCGATGTCGATCGGCTCGGTGGTCATGCGCGCGTCCATGGAGTCGCGCTCGGCAAGGCGCTGCTGCTTCGAATCGATGATGGCGAACTGGTCGTGCCCCTGGGTGAAAAAGTGGCGCTCGTCGGTGCCGGCGGCCCAGGTCCAGTGGCGCACATCCGAGACGGTCCAGCCGTTCCAGCGGGCCTCTCCGGAAGTCACCCCGTCGACGTCCTGCGACCAGCCGTCCGGCAGATCGTGCGTGAAGTGGGCGGGGTTGTCCACCCCGTCGAAGCTCTGGAAATAAGTGAAGCGGGGCGCCACAGGAAGACGGCGCCAATCGATTGAACCCGAGCACGACAGAAGGCGCAACGAGCTGCTCGCCATGTGGGCACTGGGTTTGAATACTGTCGGTGGGTTACGTCAGGCGCGCTAGAGAGTTTCTCCTTGCCACAATCGCACCGATCAACAGGAGAATCGCGCCGAATAGCGCGTGAGCGCCGACCCCGTGCCCGCCCGTGGCAGGGAGATTTCCTTGCCTAACGTTGGCAAGTTCCATCGATGCTGAAAGTCCGTCAATCTTCACTGAAGGGACCGCGATCGGTGGAGTAGACGACCAGGATTCAATGCCGTTCCTGTCCTCGAGAAACTCGACGGATTTACCATCCTCCGCTGCACTAATGCGGAAGACTATGGGCGCGGTCAGAAGGCTATACCTAGAGCCGTCGGCGGCTAACGGGGATCGGGTCTCGAACAGACGGTAAATCCTTCCGATCTCCAACCCATCCACTGCCTTATAGATTCCTGAAGCACTGTCTTCGAAAATAAATACATTGGGGTCGGATTGCCACGTTGAGCGGTCCCAATTCATTTCGTTTTCATCTAGAACTCCATTATTGTCGGCTGTAACGTCAAACAGCACAAACTCCGCACCGTTTAAAGGCACTTGACCTCCGCCTGAATCGACTTTCTTGATTTCAAAAGCGACCTTTTCAGGTTCCGGCTTAGGGCAAGCTGCTTCCGAAGAGTTGTTCCCCGGGTTCGAATCCTTGTCGTTATTCACAATTTCCGCGAGATTCGGGCCACATTTGCCCGTCGTTGAGTTTGCTCGCACGTACAGCCTCAACCACGCATTTGGCTGCATTTCCGGCAAACCGATCTGGAATACGTAGCCTTCGCCTGCATACTTTCTGTAAGATTTCGGGTTTCTGATGTTTTGGCTTTGCCCTTCGGACGCCGCCGTTCCGACCAGGCCAAACGTTCCCGGCTCGTACACCTCGGGTAGGTTCTCGATGAGTGTAGATCCCGAATTGTATGTGCGACCATTTCTAACCTCAATACGCCAAATGTCGCTGTACTTTTCAGCGTCCGGCAGGTTACTCAATTGCGCGTAATCTTGAGCCGTCTCTGGGTCATCTGGTGAAAGTCGCACTTTCCTCACAGACAGATCGCTTTCAGGCGTGGGGTACTGCAGGCCGTTACTTGCCGCATCAGTGTTATACGAAAATGGGGCTTCATCGAGAAGCTGTTCGACTCGGATAACCGGATTATCGGGGTACTGAATACTAATCTGAACGGTTTTGACGGAGCTGTTGCTTTTTCCACCCACACCGAAACCTAGATTACCGTTTCCGTATGTCCAAGCTTTTCCCCAGGTGGTTTGAACCTTAAGTTTCTCTCCATTGAGAGCCTCTGCACGCTCACCCTTCACTTCATAGTAATCAATTTCACCTGTATCTAGATTGATTCGCTCCATAACGGGAACCCCGTTAGGAAGGCTAAGTCCGGGTTTGGCGTTGTACGCGCCCGTACTGACTAGACCCCAGGCATAATTTGGCGCGGATGCAAGCTGGGCATAGTCCTCGGAAAGGGCTAGCACTGCATTGCCATTGTTGGTCATCTTTTCCACCGGGGGTAGCCCCGTAGAAAATTTCTGGTTGTCGGGCAGGGCGACTCTGTAGAGCTGTCTAGTACCCGAAGTTGCGGAGTTTGATACGTACAGATAGCCGTTATAGATGACACCGGAGTTCAGAAGTTCTGCGTCGTTATTCTTGGTCGCGCCTTCATTCGGAAGAGTCACTCCGGTCAAGGGACCTAGATTGGTCACTGCACCCGACAGCGGGTTGATTTGAAGAAGGTGTGCAGCGGGGAAGCAATCTTTGTCGGCTCCCCGGTACTGACTGACCGCATAAAGCCAGTTATCCGCGGGGTTATAGGCCAGCGCGTTGTAGATCCACTCGCTCTTACCCAACTGCTGGAATTTATCGGATCCCTGCTTCTCAAGGTTTAGTACAGTTCGGACCATTTTCCCACGATCAGTTGTCCCTCCGTTAGCATCTTCCGACGTAGAAACGTAGATGCGAGTTCCCGCCTGCTCCTCGGGCGTCAACGTTCGAGCTGGTTTCGGGTCGTTCACGAAACTTTCTGCAGGGCACTTGTAGTACACTTGGTTGCCCCACATTCGTACATCGTAGGTCCCCTTTCCAGGTCCTGAAAGATCGAGTTGCACAACGTCCCCGGAGCTCAACACGACGTCTTCATAGTTAGGCACCAACTCAAACTCAGTCTCGTACGACTTGTTGGCAGAGTTAAGACGCCTGAAATCTAAATTGGCCTTATCAAGCGTTCGGGAATAGATAAGCTTTCCATCCCTGACGACACTCATCCGGAGAGGGCCAGCAATGTCAACGGTGTCTGAATTATCTTTCTTCTTGCTCACCCTTACCCTGGTTATTCTGTAATTTCGCGTACTTTCATCAATGGTGAACTCGAGATGCGGATTCGAATTCGGGAAAGTCACTTGCAGATTCTCGACGTCAAGCGAAGAGTCCGAATAGCCGCTAACGCTCGCACGCGCCATCCCCGCGCCCTCCGGATTCACGGTGGCGGCGGCTTGGTCGATGCGTCCGTACCCGGTCTCCGAAAGTTCGCGTGCCGTCGGAACCTCATCCGGTTCCGCAATCGCGTACTCGCCGGCCTCGGTGGTTTCGACCTCGATCTCGAGCTTCATCGGCGGAATCGTCCAGAAGGCGTCCTCGTCGATGCCGATGACGTCGAAGCCCTCGCCGTTGACGTAGCCGAAGTACTGCGGGTCCAGCTCCTCGCCGTCAGCGACAACCTTCACAATGCGGGTGATATCGCCGTCGCCAATGCGCTTCACACCCCAGATGTACTCGTCAGACGCCTTGCGCCCGGAGTCCCACGGGTTGTCGTCGGTGTCGCGGATGGTGATGTGGTCAACATCGCCGTCGCGCTCGACCGTCACAGAGTTCGGCTCGACCACGACCGGCTTAGGCGCCTCGGAAGACGCTTGAGCAGAAGTAGGCGTCTCCGCCGTAGTCGTCGTGGAAGCTACGGTCTCGGCCGTCGCACTCGTCGTGGTTTCGGCGCTGGTCTCCTGCGCGTCCACCGGGTACGAACCCAGACCAGCGGCAAGCGCCACGGAGGCAACCACGGCAGCGATGCCACGGAGCGAGCGACGCGTGCGCGAGCTAGCAGTTCGCGCTGCAGGCTTCAAGATGTTTCGCATAATCGTTTTCCTAAATCCGCTGTCTTACCGTGATTGCTCTTCGTTTTTGCTGCCTCGGGCCAGGAAGAACCCGACCAGGATCAGCAGGCCGCCCAGGCCCGCCGCCCACAGGACATTCGCGCCGGTGTAGGCCAGGTCGCCGCTGCGTTCCTTATCCGCCGGCGGCTGCGTCACCGTGGTGACAGAACCGTTCGGCTGGGTGGTCACGTACGTCGACGGCCGGGTGGTGATCACCGTGGTCGAGCCGTTAGGCATGGTGGAGGTGATCGTGGACTCGACCGGGGTGAACTCCGTGGTGCGCTCTGTGGAGGTCTCGGTGGTCTTCTCCGTGGTGTTCTCGGTCGTGCGCTCCGTCGTCGTCGACGTCGATGGTGACGGCGTCGGGGTAGAGGTCGGCGGCTCGCCACCGTCGCTGCCGTCCCACTTGGTCACCACCACGTTCTCATACTTGAACTGGGTGCCACGCACGTCACCGAGCGGGAGGATGATCAGCTGTGGGCTGGACACGTGGTACTCGTGCCCGTCGTCCGGGGCGTCTTCCTCCAGCAGGTAAAGCCCGGGCTTCAGGTTGTCGAAGCCGGCTGCACCCTTCTCGCTCGTCTGCGTGGTGGCGATTGGGGTGAGGCCTTTGGCTTTAGCGTCGTCAAGCGAAAGCTTCTTGGCACCCGCGCGCCCTTCATCCGTGGTGACATCCACGCCCTTGACCAACGACAACTTGAACGTCGCACCGGCGATGGCCGGCGGCTTCTCCCCTGCCGGCACATCGTCGTACGGGTTCGTCGCTGCTTTCTTCACCACCAACGAGATCGGCTGGGTGGTGTCCACGCTCGCTGCGGGGATGTCGCGGTCGTTGCCGCTGATCACCTTCGCATCGGCAGCGGGGCCGAAGAACCCGCACGCAAGGACTGACGCCGCGCCGAGCGCCGCCACAAACTTCGAAGTGCGCATTAGGACAGAACCTCTCTAGTCATGGCGTCCTTGCGGTCGCTTTTCTTCTTCTCGCGGATGATCCACCAGATCAGCGCCAGCAGGACAGCGAGCGCCACGGCGCCGAGCACCCACATCCACCACTGGACGGTGGAGGTGGACTCGTCGAGCACCTTGGCTTCGTCCGGATCCAGCGGCACGCGCTCGGCGTGCACCAGCAGACGGTGGGTGTTGATGCCGTACGGGGTGCAGGTGACCAGCGTGAGCAGGTCGCGGCCCGCTTCCGCGCGTAGGCTGTCGGTCTCGTCCGGCAGTACGACCTCGGTCTTGTACACCTGGTACTTCAGACGCTTGCCAAAGGTGGACACGTAAATGGCGTCGCCTTCCTTGACGTCCACGAGGTCGTCGAAAAGCGTTGCCGTAGTCAGCCCGGTGTGGCCGGTGATCACCGAGTGGAAACCCTCGCCGCCGGTGGGCAGCGCCGAGCCGTACAGGTGGCCGAGGCCCTTCTGCAGCGTGTTGTCGCTGGTGCCGTGGTAGACGGGCAGGCGCACGTCAATGGACGGAATCGCCAGCTGCGACATCGCGGACACACCCGCGAGGTGACGCTCGTACTCCTTGTACTCGGCGTTGTCCTCGCTGATGCGCGCCAGCCACGGATCCAGGATCGGGCCATCGGTGTGCGTGCGGTTGTACTCCACCGCCGCGTCGTACGCCCGGTTCACCTGCTCCGGCGGCGCGACCGACAGCTGATCCTCGTACTGTTTGGCCACCTGCTCTTGCACGCGGTTGTTCCACTGCGTGGAAATCACCGGGTACATGAGCACAAGTAGCCCGACAAGAATGATGAGGACAGGCAGGCCGACACGCTGGAAAAAGGACTTCTGCGCCGGCTGTTGCCGGTGCTTCGCCTTCACTGCGGTAGTCACCTGTCGTGTCCTCTCTGTGGGGCCGTCGCCTATCGACGACCTCCGGTTTCAAACTGGGGCAGGAATTTTTCGCCCTCCTGCCGGCGGGCGTGCGCGCCCCGGTTGTTTCGCCGGGGCGCTTCCCGGCCTAGCGTTTGTTATCAGCCGCTAGACCTAGGTCCGCGCTTTCGCTTATGCGGACTGGGAGTTGCGACGTGCCGCGTAGACACCGCCGCCGATGATGGTCAGACCAGCCAGGGCCATGATCAGCACACCCATGCCACCGGTGTTCGGCAGGAACGGGACGCTGTTCTTGAGGTTGTTCACCGCAACGCCGTTCGCAATCTTGTCGCCAGCAGCCTCGAAGTTCGCGGACTTCGCGTTGGTGGTGGTGAGGAAGTTCGCCGGCTGACGGCCGTTCTTGGTCTCGCGCGTCAGCTCGAGCGGGTAGACAGCATCCTTGTCGAAGGTGTATCCGGCCGGCGCGGCGGTCTCACGCAGGCAGTACTTGCCCGGGTTTTCAACCACAGCGTCGTCGGCGTAGTCGGTGACGTGCAGGCCCTCGAAGGTGAGGGTGCCGTTTTCATCGGTTTCGCCATTGGCGATTGCGTCGCCGTCAATTGCGGTGCCTTCAGCGTTGCACTTGCCCACCTCGAACTTCGCTCCCGCGAGCGCGGTGCGCTTGCCGTCTTCCTCACCGGTCTTGAACACCTGGATGTTGCCGAAGTAGGAAACGACCTTGTCGTTCGGGGTCTCGTTCGGCGGGGTGTCGCCCGGCGGGGTGTTCGGCGGGGTCTCCGGCGGAACCTCGGAGAAGTTGCTGTCGTCGGTGGAGTGACGGAAGTACTCGCGAACGGAGTTCTCCACTTTCTGGTCGGCGTTCGCGCCATCGAGCAGGTCCGCGGTCACGGTTGCGATCACGCGGTCGCCCGGCTTGAGCACGGACGGATCCACACCGACGAAGAAACCAGCGTTCGCGCCATCGGCGAGGTTCTCGTCCGCGACGGAGGCGTAGCCCTCATCCGCGCCAACAGCGAAATCGGTGCCCTTGGTCAGGTCCTTCTCGGCACCGTCGACGCTGATGACCTTGACCGCCAGGTTCTCGTAGTCCGGCTTGATCTCGGTGTTGTTGTAAGCATCGCGCAGGCCGAACCAGTCGAGCTTCTTGCCCTCCTGGGCGGACGGAACGATACCGGTGAGGGTGTAAGTCACCTGATCCTCGTTGAGGACGTGCTTGCCCTCATCTTCAACTGCCTTCTCAACGCGTGCGAAGGAGTTCTTCGGATACACGTTGACGTTTGAGATCCAGCCGTCACCAGCCGGGTTGGTCATCGGCAGGAACACGATGAACGGGTCGGCCGGGACGAGAGTCTCCGTACCGTTCGACTCGTAGCCAGCCTCGGCCGGGCGTGCATTCTCCCACTCGGTCTCGGTGACGAGGTATACGCCAGCAGGCAGGTTAGAGAAGGTTGCCTGGCCGTTGCTGTCGGTAGCGATCTTTTGAGCGGTGAACCCGGTATCCTTGGTGATCTCCGGCTTCTCTGCGACGCCGGCCTTGTTGTATTCCTGGGTCAGCTTCGCCAGACGGTTGAACTCCGCCTGGTCGCGGATGTCGCCCTGGAGCTTCTCCACCTGGAACTTCGCGCCCTGAAGCGCCTCGCCGGAAATGCCGTCGTCAGCCTGGCCGGTGCCGATGCGCAGCTCGGTCGGGTTGTAGCGTTTGTTAACCACGAGGGAGAAGTTGTCACCCTCCGGAATGGTGGAGGATGCGGCGAGCTGCTCGGTCGCACGCGGCGTCGGTGCAACGGTGTTAGTGGTCTGCGCCAGCGCGTCCTGCGCGGCGATACCAGCGGAGCCGGCGAAAGTCAGGCCCGCGGCGATGGCGATCGCGGCGGTCTTCTTGATGGCAATTGCCATGGAAAATCCTTTCGGAGAATCGAAATTCGCTGGGCCCGAGTAGCGGTCAGCGATGGGAGGTTGAGCTGGGAGACGACAAACTCGTCCACGCCACCTCTGGGCCCAGCTTGGGCGCCAACGCTGACCATAACGGAACCGTAAATCGGTGTCCATACTCGCTTCACGCGAGCTGTCAAAACCGTAAAGCGCTGAGAAACATCAGGTCAGGTATACCTACGCTCGAAAGGGTGTTAGCCCAATGTTACTTCGCGTCTACCTCTAGGTTTTTCCCACACTTGCCAGCTGTACTGCCGTAATCAGGAAGCATGAATGCGTCAAAAAGTGAGGTTCTCTCAGTAATCAGAGTCCGAAGGGGGTACAGCACGGGGGTGCACCGCTATCAGCGGGTTAACCACCCATCCGATCAATGTCCCTGGGCACAATCGACAGGGGCATGCCTGCGGCCGCTGCCCCGCCCGAAATGTGACTTGCAAGATGCCGTTTATCGCCGTCGGGCCAGTGGATCAGCGGATCAGCTCCAAAGGCACTGCCGGCAGGCCGAGGCCACCCAATACTTCATGCACACGCGGCGCAAGCACCGCAAACGCCCCGCCAATCGCGGCGAGAATGCCAATAGCTACCGCGATCTTCTCGCCGGTGGAGGAACCGCCAGCGGTATCCGTGGGCGTATCCGGGTTGGGCTTGGCCGGGGCGTCGACCGCGGGCGCCGCCACGCGCTTTTGCTTGGAAAAGTCCTGGTACTTAATCATCTTCGCCTCGCCGTTGGGGTTGGCCAGGCCATGGCCGTCCTTGAAGTCCCAGGCCTCGACGCGGATGCGGTCGTCGTAGACCTTCACGCGCAGGCCGGTGGCGGCCTTGTCGTCCACGATCTCCTCGTCGTGGTCGCCGTCCGGCAGGTACTCGTTCAAGATCGCGCCGGTGTTAACCACGGGGAAGCCGATGGCGCCTTGCGGGGTGCCGTCGTAACGCCTGGTGCCCCACCAGTTGTTCTGCTTCAGCGAGGAGTGCGAGTGGCTGGTGAACGCGACGATGTCGTTGTACTTCGACAGCACATCCGAGATTGCCTGCTCATCCTCGAAATCGTTCTGGTACCAGGCGGAATGGCTCATCGACACCGTCCCAGGCAGCAGCGGGTGCGTGAACACCAGCGCGGTCACGCCCTGCGCGTCCCAGTGCGCGAGGCGCTCGTCCAGCCACTTCAGCTGCTCGGCGGAGATGCGCTGGAACGGCTCCTTGCCTCCGCGGTCGATGTCGGAGTAGTACTCCGTGTTAATGCTGATCAGCGGGGTGCCGTCCACCACCACCTCGTTCCACGGCTTGTCCTGCCCGGAGTATTTGAGGAAGCGCTGCATGTGCACCTCCGAGGATTCCTTGCCGTACATCTCGTGGTTGCCAATGGTCCACAGCTCCACACCCGAATCATGCGGGACCTCCTTGCGCGCGGCGAGGAACTTGTCCCACTGCTCCTGGCTGCCGTTATCCACCAAGTCGCCGTTGATCACCAGCGCGCTCGCCTTCTCCGGCATAGCGTTGAGGCGCCGGACGGCCAGCTTGAAGTCCTCCGGGTCGTCCTGCGTATCGGAGATGACGTCGATGACGGTGTTCGGCTTCTCCGCGGCCTGGGTAAACGGCGCGCGCACCGCGACGTTGTCCACTGCCCACCAGTAGTCGTCGTTGCCCCCGAGGTAGCTAAACGTCACCTGCATTGTCTTCGCACCTTCCGGCACGTCGAGCTCGAAGTACTCGTGGGAGGAGTAGCGATCGCTAGTTAGCCTATCGACGACCTCCGGTTTCCCACCATCGAAACCCACCGCAACCAGCGCGGTTTGCCCCTTCTTGCCCTGCCGGTAGTGCTGGTCGAACTCGAGCGCGACCTTGCTCTGGCCGGCGATGTCGATCGGCTCGGTGGTCATGCGCGCGTCCATGGAGTCGCGCTCGGCAAGGCGCTGCTGCTTCGAATCGATGATGGCGAACTGGTCGTGCCCCTGGGTGAAAAAGTGGCGCTCGTCGGTGCCGGCGGCCCAGGTCCAGTGGCGCACATCCGAGACGGTCCAGCCGTTCCAGCGGGCCTCTCCGGAAGTCACCCCGTCGACGTCCTGCGACCAGCCTTCCGGCAGATCGTGCGTGAAGTGGGCGGGGTTGTCCACCCCGTCGAAGCTTTCGAAGTACAGGTACGAGCGGGTGGATTCGGGGAACGCCTCCGGCTGGACGGCGTCGGCGGGAACGGCGGTGGTGGCGGTGAAAACGGCAGCGGTGGTGGCGGCGAGTGCGCGGCGGGACATCATGCGTCAAAAAGTAGCGCCATCTGAGAGGTCCCGCAGTGCGAACTCGAACCGCGCTGCTGCCTAGCTACCGATCGGGCCGCGTCCGCGCCGCTTCTTCCGCCGGTCCCGCCAGCGTTTCCACAGGATCAGCAGGAGCACCAGTAGGATGAGCACGAGCACCGCGATCATCCACCAGGACCATACGAAGGCGTCCACGGTCGGCTCAGGGGTGCCCGGGTCCAGGGGCGCGCGCTCGGCGTGCACCAACAGACGGTCCGTGTTCAGCCCGTACGGGGTACAGGTGATCAGTGTGATCTTGTCGTTGCCCGGCTCGTAGGTCACTGCGTCGTAGTCGTCGGGCTTGACCACGTCGCGCGAGGTCATGCGGTAGCGCAGCCGCTCACCCATGACGTCGATGAAGATGTCGTCGCCAGGCTTGAGCATGGGCAGCTGGTCAAACATCGCCGCATTCACCATGCCGGTGTGCGCGGAGATCACCGCGTTGGTGCCGTCGCCGCCGACGGGCAGGGTGGAGCCGTACATGTGGCCGGCGCCGTCGTAAAGCACGTCCGGCCTGGTGGTGTGGTACACGGGCAGGTCCACGTTGATGCGCGGGATACGCACGCGCGCCATCACGTGGTAGCTCTCCGGCAGGGTCAGCTGGGACATGTAGTCGTCGAAGCCGGGGTCCTCGTCACGCGGGGCGCGCGCGTGGGGGCCAGCAGCCAGCAACCGGTCGTTGTACTCGTGTGCGCGGGCGAGCTCGCGGGCCTTGGTGTCGTCGCTGAGCTCCTGCACCGCGCCCGCGTACTCTTCGTTCTGCTTGATCTGCCGGTACTGCGCGGACAGCGTGGACGCGATCGGGTACAGCAACAGCAACGCCCCCAAGATCAGCACGATCCAGGAGAAAAGATTGCTGCGGCGCTTACTCTTCTTCGTCGTCATTGCGCCTGCGCAGAATCAGTCCGAGGATGATCAACAGCACCGCCACGCCAGTGATGCCGATGACGCCCGCGCCGGTGGATGCGAGGTTGCCGACACGCTCGCCTATCGACGGCGTCCCGTCCCCCTCACCTTCCCTCACCACGGTTTCAGTCACAGTGGCCGTGGAACCGTCCGCCCGCGTGGTCTCTCGAGTGACCACCTCGGTGACGGTGGCGTCGGAGGGGGCCGCGCTGGTCTGAGTTGCGGTTTCGGTCTCGGTTTCGGTGCTTCGCTGGTCGCTGTCGGTGGCGGTGGTCGTTGCGGCGGCAGCGTCGAAGCACCTGGCGCGCTGGACCACGTTGATGTGGTTGACGTGCTCGACGGTGACAGGCGCGCGGGTGGCGTCCATGCCGTCTGCCGTTAGCGTCGCGGCGGCTGCGAGGTCCCCGAGCGTGGCGTTGCGTACCGGTCCACTGCCCCAGGGCTTCTTCTCGTTCGCCTTCGCCGGCACCCAAGTTTCCACCGTGGTGGCGGGGTCCGCCGACTTCGCGCGGGCGAGCTTAGCCAGGCCCGCGCTGGTGAGCGTGAAGGTCGCCTCGTCGTTGCCCTGCTGTTGCTCGTTGTAGTCCTCGCCGCGTTTCAGCTCGGTGCTCTTACCCGCGCCGTGAATGGTCAGACGCGGGGCTTGGAGCTTGTTTACCGGCTGGTCCTTGCGCGCCGCGCCAGGCATCTGCTTGGAGGTGGTCGCCGCCGCTGCGTCGAAGTGCAGCACGTGGTCGCCTCGCGCCACCACGCTGCGCGGACCGCCGTTGTCCCACTGCACGGTGTGGCCGCGCGAAAACTCCAAGGTCAGCGCGTACTGGTTCAACGTGCCGTCGGTGGAGAGGTTCGGCACGGTGGAGACGAAATCGTACTCCACGTAGGTGCCCGGCGCTGCGGCATCTTTCCATTCCGGGGTGTTGCACGCCGTCAGCGGGCCCACGCTGATCCCCAGTTCTTGTGCCTTCGGGGCCACCACCTGCGCCGGCTTGTCAGGGGTCACCGCCACCACGAATGGGGCGTAGGACACGCGCGCGTCATGCGTGCCGGGGTTGTCCGCCACCCGCACCAGGTACACGCCGGTGCCAAGGCCCGTGAATGTGGCGGTGCCATCTTCCGACGCTTTGGTGTCCACCTTGCGCAGGCGGTCGGGGTGGTCGCGTGCGATCGCCGGGATGTCCAGGGATTGGAGGGTTTCGGGGGTGGGCCGGAGGTCGTCGATAAGCAAGAGCTCGACGTCGCGGTCCCCGATGCGCGCGAACCAGTCCGCGCCGACGCTTTCGCGGAGATCGACCCGGAGGTCGGCGGCGGATGCGGCGGGCGCGCAGGCAAGGAAGGCAGCGGCGAGCGCGACGGCAAGCCTGGGTGCCCTGCGTGAGTGCATGGTGTCCTTCCTTGTCGTGGTGGGGGCTTGCGTGGGCCACAGATGGTGAATGGCAGATGGTGAAAATGCGCCTTCGCCGGGCATATTCACCATCGGTGTTTCACCATCTGCGCGGTTTAAGCGTTGCGGCGGCTCAGCTGGTACGCAGCGCCACCACCGAACAGCACGAGGCCGAGCGCGAGGATGTAGAGCATGGTGCGCTCACCGGTCGCGGGCAGGCGGCCCCAGATGTTGTCCGTCACGTCGTTGGTGGTCACGGTGTACACCGGACGACCGTTCACATCTTTGCCCTTGACGAGCTTCTGCGGCTCCGGGTTGAGCAGGAAGCCCTCAGGCGCCTTGGTTTCCACGGCGCAGTACTCGGTCTCCGGGTCGAACTGGAGCGCAAACGCAGTCACGGACGCCGGGGTGGAGTCGTCGCCGCCGACAGTGGTGAAGGTGTTGCCGGCCTGGGAGTTACCGGCCTCGTTCGCAGCGTTGAGCGCCACGGCATCATTAGAGACCTTGCCGTCTTGGCAAGGCACAACCTGGAACTCGGCACCGGCGCCGGTCTTCTCGTTGTCCTTGTTCTTGTCGTTGACGGTCTTGGAGAACACCACGTTCACGTACTGGGTCTTCGTGTCGTTCTTCTCTTTGTTTTCGTCGGAGTTCGACTTGTTGCCGTCGATGATGTCCCGCTCCGGCACGGACTTGATCGACCCATCGCGGTTGGGCACATACACCTCGGCGGTGTTGACCACGGTGCCGTTCGCAGGGATCGTCTTCACGGTGGCGCCGAAGACAACCTGGACCTGCAGCTCCGGGTTGTCCTTGCGCAGGTTCGCCAACTTCGTGCGGCCAGCGTCAGTGAACTTCACCACGAGGCGGTTGTTTTCGTAGGTGACGGTGTAGTCACCCTCGGCCAGGGTTTCAGTGCTGTTCAGGAGGGTGACCTCGGCGGAGCCGTCGTTAAGTGTGAATGCCGCGGGCACCTGGTCTTCGATGCGGTAATCGGAGATGGTGCGAGATCCGTCCTGCAGCACGTCACCGGCCGGGACCGGGGCCTTGACGGTGTAGGTGACGGTGTCGCCGACGTTCTTGTTGGTGTCGGAGACGGCCTTGGTCGGGTTGATCAGCTGGTTCTTCGGCTCGATCGTCGGGTTGTAGTTGATCGTGCCGTCCTCCTCCGTCAGCGGGAGGGTGACCAGGAAGGGTGCGGCGACGGTGTAGTCGCCGTTGGTCATTTCGGTGACGCGGTACAGGCCGACCTTGAGGTTGTCGAATTTGACGGTGCCGTCGGAACCGGTGGCCTTGGTGCCGATGGTCTCATCAACGGTCGCGGCAGTGGCGCCGCCTTCGACGATCTCGTTGGCCTCTTCCCAGCCCTTTGCGGTGTTCAGGCCGTTGGTCATCTTGATGCGCTCGACCTTGAACTCGGTGCCGGAGATGGCTTTCTGGTCCTGGCCCGGGGTGTTGTCCTGCTTGGAAATGGTCAGGCTCACCGGCTTCGACGCATCGATAGCGTTGTTGGCTTGCTGCGCGATGGCAACCGGCGCGAGGTCCGGGGCGACGGCGAGCGGGGTGGCGGTTGCGAACGCGGCCGCGGCGGCCAGCGCGAAGGTCTTCTTGGTCAGGTTCGACATGGTTCAGAATCCTCTTCTGGGAGTGGGTGGGTGTGTGGAGTTGGTTTTCGGAATTACGTGTGCCGGTTTAGGAAAGCCCGTACACCGTCCGCTTGTAGCGGGCGAATTTTCTACATCTCAACGAGCTCACCGCCTTCCGCGCGCTCGTCGCGGCGGCTCACCCGCCATGCGCCCCAGCCGAACAGCACCAGGCCGAGCAGCAGGAACAGCACCAGGGTCTGCTCACCGGTTTCGGGGAGCAGCATGCTTAGCGACGCCGAAGGTTTCAACGCCCCCTGCGCATCCTTCGCCGCCACCGTCTGGGTCGCGCCGCCAGCGTTCGCCGTGGCGGTGACGGTCACGGCGGCGTCGCCCTCGGCCGGGTAACGCCAGGTTTCGTCGGCGCTTGCCGGGATGGAGACGTTGAAGGTGCACGAGAAGTCCTCGCCGGCGGCTAGCTCGGTGGTCGGGCAGATGCTGCCCGGCACGGCGCCGTCGTCGCCGATGCGCGTAACCACCCCGCCGCGGGTGACGTCGAGGCCGGCGAGCGACGGGTCCGTCACCGTGAAATCCTTCAGCGGGAATTCGCCGGTGTTGGTCACGGTGTAGGTCATCCGCATGGAGGTGGCGTCGTGGCGCAGCAGCGTGGTGCCGAAGGCGTCGCCGGTGAGCTGGCCCAGCGGAGTGCCGTCGATAAGCTTCTGCACCTTCAGCCCGGGGAAGGTGTTCTTCGCGGTGAGCGACCAGCGGTCGCCGGAGCGGGCGAGGTCTGTCGGGTCGGAAACCGGCTGCGCGGTGAACAGCACCGAATCGGTGTCGCCCTCGAGCGGGGTGACCAATTCGCCGTTGGACACCACCTGGAACACGGACGCGGCGTCGGGGTTGCCGTCGTCGACCTCGTCCACGGCGCAGTCGCTGTCCACCGGCACGTCCGCGATGGTGTGCGTCTCGCCGGCGTGCAGCTGGAACTCTTCGCTCTGTGCCGAGCACGACTGGTGGAACGTGAACGTGCCGGAGCTCGGGCCGGCGGCGGTCTTGGTAAATGCGACGTCGTAGTGGGCGCGCGGGTGGTAGATGTCCGCGCCGACGGTCAGCGCGGTCTCCGCCGACGGCAGGTTCGCCGCGGTGGAGAAGCTGTACGAGTACTGCTTGTCGGAGCCCTCGACCTTGTCTGCGGCGAGACCGGACAGCGAGCCGGTGGGCAGCGCGGGCGAACCGCTCCCCCACGTGGCGTACTGCGCCAGCGGGGTGCGTGCGCCGTCGGTCACCTCGAGCTGGCCGCGAGCGGCGAGCGCCGCGCTGCCGGCGAAGTCGAGAGTGCAGTTCGCCCCCACCGGCAGGTCCACGACCTGCCCGCCCGCCGGGGCTTCGAAACTGCGGGGCATCTCCGATCCGGACAGGGCGGTCAGCGGGAACTGCCTGGTCACGGCGGTCTGCGCGGGGTCGTCGCAACGCAGCTGCGCGGTGTAGCCCGCCTCATCCGCGCCGACGAGGTAGCCGGAGTTGAACACCGCCAGACGCACCGGGGTGGTGCGCCGCTCCACCTTGTTCACGAAGTGGAGGTCCGCAGGCGCGGTTTCGCCCGGGTTGGGGGCGTAGCCGCGCACGACCTTCTGCTCCGGGGCGATGGTCAGCGCCTCCGGCACGTTCGTCGCATCCTGCTCGTTGAATGTGCACAGCGATCCGGCTGGAACCTTCGCCTCGCCGGAGATAAACGTGCCGTCGGTGAAGTCGCCCTTGCGGATACTTGCAGGAATGACGTAGCCGTCTGCCGGGCGCAGCTTCTCCGGGATGAAGGACGTCTCGCCCACGGAGCTGGTTTGGTAGCCGATCGCCTTGCACTGCAGCGTGAAGTTGAACGTGTAGTCGTCCGGGATCTCGCTGAGGTTGCCCGCCGCGCCGGCGAGGTCCTTGCTCAGGCGCACCGTGGAGGTCTCGTACTCGTAGTGGTTGTCCAGGCGGACGTGGTTCTTCGCCGGGTCGTCCACGGTGAGGAACACCGGCGACGTGGTCGTGTCGTTGTCCAGCTTCTGGTCCGGGTAGGCGTTGCCGCCTTCGCGGTCCACAACCCAATCCACAAAGGCCGGGCGCAGGAACGCCTTCAGGTCGTCTTGCCCGTCGTTCATTGCCAAGGCGAGGGAGCCGAACTTGTCGCCGGTGAGTTGGCAGTCCGCGCCGACCGGCACGCCGTCAAACGTCGTGGAGCCCTCGCCCTTGATCGCGCCCGACTGCTGCTGGAGCACCGCGGTATCGCCCGTCTCCGGATCGCGGCAGACAAGACTAAACGCGTGGTTGTACAGCGATTCCTGCAGGTCCTTTCCCGCGTTGGCGTACTGCGCGCGGATCGCGTCGGTGGGCAAGATGGCGCGCTTGGTCAGTTCGATCGACGTCGTGCGGCGCTCATAGGTGTTGACGAACAGCAGCGTCACGCCCTTGGCGTCGTCCACGGTGAACTTCGCGGTGCCGCCGTCGGTGCGCGCGCCGTTGACGTCGATAGCTTTCCTCAGCGTGATGCCCACCGCCGTGGTGGTGTCGCCCTCCGTAATGGTGCAGGTCGAGCCGGCCGCGGCGCGGGTGCCGCCGGGAGCTTGGCCCTGCTGCACCGTCGTGGAAATGTTCGGTCCCGCGGTGCCGTCCGGGTTGGTGCACACCAGGTTGACCGGAAAGATGCGATTCGACTTGATCGCGCGGCGCGGCTCGGAGATGAGGTTGTTCGGGTCGTTGAAGACCACCTGCTTCGTACCGGCCACTGGTGCTTCGATGAAGTCGTACTCGTGGTGGACGTCCATCGTCGACTGCATGCCGATGACGAACTCGCCACCGTTGTCCACGGCGGTGATGTCCTCGGCGTCCGACGCGTAGAGGTACTCGGATGTCGCCTGGATCGGGTAGTCGCGCCCGTCCGCGGTGGTGCGGGTGGCGCTATCGCCGGTTTCCGTCAGCGTGCACGCCGTGCCCTGCGGCACCTGCGCGGCGGTAAACGCCCGTCTTTCTCCAGGCGCGAGGTCGAACGATTCGGTGAACCCGTTGTCGCAGTTCAGGGCATAGCTTAGCGACGACAACGCCAACGATTCGCGCCCACCCGTACGCAGACTCACGGTCAGGCCGTTGCCCGCGGGGCGGTACGTGTTGGTCACCGTGGCGGTGTTCTGCGCCGCGTCGACGCCGAGCTTCACGTCTTGCACGTCGGTGGAAAACAGGATGCCGCCGGCTACCTTCGGGGTCTCCTCGGCGAACGTGCAGGTGTTGCCGTACGGCACACCCATGGCGCCGTTCTGGTCGTTCGCGGCGGCGTCGTTGGCTGTCAGTGTGACCGTGCCGTCGGCGGCGACGGTGGCGCGGCCGGTCAGTTCCACCGCGCGCGACTGGCCCGCCACCGAGGTGGCGACGTTGCGCGAGCCACAGCGGAACGTAAAGGCGTACGACTGTGGCAGCGCGCCCTGCACCTGCGCGTCGACCACCTTGCGCAGCGAGACCGTCCCCAGCTTCGGGTCGAAGGTGTTCACCAGTGTCACTTGGTTGCGGTCCGTGCCGGAGACCACGCGGATCGTGGTCACAGGCTGCGTTTTCGCTTCCTCGTTGGTCAGTGTTGTCGCCTGGTCGCTCGCATCCGAGGCGCGCACCTTCGCCCCCTTGAACAGGGTGGTCGCGGTATCGCCCGGCAGGTCTTCCCAGACGGTGCAGGAGGCGGAGGCCGGGATGTCGTCGATACGCGCCTCGCCCTGGGAGCCGTTCAAGGTGGCGGTGCCCTCGGCGACGGTGCGTCCCTCCACCTGGCAGCGGTAGTGCACGGTGTAGCGCAACCGCTCCACGTCGGCGGCGCCGGCGGCTAGGCCGTTGACCTCGTTGCGGACGAACAACGGGAACGTCAGGTAGTCGTAGCTGGTGGTGAAGTGCAGTTCCGGGGTGGTGCCTTCACGCAGCGTGAAGTGGTAGGCGCCGGCTGCGTCCGGGGTTGCCGGTTGGCCCGCAAGCGTCGCGTCGCGGCTGATGAATTGGATGGTCTCGCGCTGCTTCTGCGTCAGGTCGGTCAGGGGCGCGATCGAGCAGTCGCGCTCGACCGGGATGCCGTCGAGCTTCGTGGCCGCCGAGGGTTTCGCGCTCGTGAGGTTCAGTTCAAACTCGCGCTTGACGTCCGTGCCCGCGCACACCAAGCGGAAGCGGTACGTGCCGCCGACTTTGCCGTCGGTAACCGGGTCGCCCACGATGGTCTTGCTGAAGTTGAGCGAACCGGCCCGGTACGAGTAGTTGTTGTTCGCACTCGCCGCGCCCACTGCCGTCGGGGCTGCGCCGGTGGTCGGCAGCACGACCGTCACAGGCGCCTTCGCGTCGCCTGCCACGCCTTTGTTCCACGACAGTTTCAGATCGGTGCCGGCTGGCGGCTGCGCCACACGCTCGGTGACGGTGCACGTGGTCCCCTGCGGCAGGTTGCCCACCGTGGAGATGGTGCCCGGCTCCACCACCGCGTCGCCTTCCAACTTGACGTCCGGGTACGCCTGCGCGAAGCCCTCCGGCGCACGGCACGCGTAGTGCAGGGTGTATTTCTGCAGCTTGATCTCGTCGAAACCCGCGGCGTTGCCGTCGACCGTCTTGCTCAAATCCAGCTTCGCCGGCTTGAACTTGGGTTCCCAACTCACGGTGCAGTTGAGTTTGTCGTTGTCCGGGCTATCCACTAGAAGCGTCGACGTCTCGCCCTGGTTAGTCAGCTTGTAGCTGGCCGGTACGGCGCCCGCGCGGATGGTCTCGGACGTCGCGCTGCCCCCGGAGGTGGTCAGCACGCACTTCCACACCGGGTTGTAGCGGTTCGGGGCATTGCTTAACGACGACCGAAACCCCAACGTATCCTCCGGCACACCGTTAACATCCAGCGACCGCATGAGTGTTGCCGTGCCGCCTTCGGTGACCTTGATCGGCGATTCTTTGCCGGTCGCATTGTTGCGGGAGAAGGCCTCGTAGTTCGCCGTGGCCTTCGACTCGGCGCCGAGGAAGTAGTTCTCGGCATCCTTATTCACCGTGGCCAGGGCATCCTTGTTGGCAAACTCGACACGGCTTAAGCCGATGCCGAGTGCGAACGCCTGCTGGCCAGATCCGCCGACGGAGCCGATAGCGATTTCCATCGACGACGGGCTGTTCACACCGACGATGAACCCGCCGTACGCTCTCGTCGACGCACGGTAGTCCGCGTCTTCCTGAACCCAGCAAATGAAATCGCGCTGCATCGACCCGGTTGTGCCCCACAGGCTGGCCTGCGGCTCAGCGCCGGGGCCGTAAATCGCCTTGCCGTTTTGCTTCGCGGTGCACGCGTCCTTGTAGCCGTCGGGGGTCAAACGCGTCGCAGGTGTCACTCCCTTGCTGTTCGGGCTGGTGTTGGATACGTCCAGGATCTCGCCCGGGGACGCGCCGGCGCCGGTGGATTCGGCGTCCGCCATGGCGAAGCGGTAGTTGCTCACGCGGTTGCCGGCGGCGTCGGTGATCGCGATGTTGCTGAAGGTGTAGCGGGCAAGGCCGCCACCGCGGATGGCGACGACATCGTTCGCCGTGGCCGAGCTCTGGCGCTCGAAGAAGCCGGTGCCGGTCTTACCAAATGCGGATTGATCCCACGGGGATTTCGTCGCCGCCTCTTTGACGGTCGTGCCCCTGGACTCGAGCTTCACGTCGAACTTCAGCGTGTAGTCGCCGACCTTTTTGGTTAGCGTCGCTGTGCCGCCATTCGTGGTCGGCAGGCCGGTCAGGTCGAGCCAGCAAATCTGGTTCGCCCAGTTCTCCGCCACCCCGGTGCCCGCGCGGAACGAGCAGTTGCCAAAATTCACGCCGTCGGCGGTGGCCGCGGTCGACTGTGCCTGCGCCTCCTGCGAGCCCGGGTACACCGTCGCGGCGACGGTAAGCACCGCCGCGAGTGCGAGCGCAGCCCACACCACCACCGCACGGCGTGCGCGGGTGGCAAAGGTGGGGCGGGCGCATTGAGTCATAGATCCTCGGCTCGACAGAATATAGATGACACACCACCTATCTGGTTGTGACGGCCAAATGTTACGCCCGGGAGCCCGAGAAATAAACAGATCTTTTCCCGGCCTAAAAGTTGGACATCCTTCTTACCTGCGGTTTTCACACAGGAATTACCCAGGCTTCCCCATATCCGCACGTCGCCCGCGGCCATGATGCCCGAACATGTTTCACTGCGAACCATCGGGGCGGTCGGTGATTTTCATCACGCCAAACGGCCACGACCCCCGGCACCGTGGGGTGCAGGGTGCGTCGCAAAGCGAAGCGCGTTTAGTCGCCGATCTGGTCGCGGCCGCGCTTCACAATCAGCGGATCTGGCTGGCCCACAACCTCGTGGTCCTTGTTCGTGTACTCGAACTTGGACAAGATGTAGCGCATCGCGTTGAGGCGGGCGCGCTTCTTGTCGTTGGACTTAATGGTGATCCACGGCGACTCGTCGGTGTCCGTGTAGCGGAACTGCTCCTCCTTGGCGCGGGTGTAGTCCTCCCACTTGTCCAGGGAGGCCAGGTCCATCGGGGAGAGCTTCCACTGGCGCACCGGGTCCACCTGGCGGATGGCGAAGCGGGTGCGCTGCTCCTTCTGGGTCACGGAGAACCAGAACTTGGTCAGGGAGATGCCGGAGCCGAGGATCATATTCTCCAGCATCGGCACCTCGCGCAGGAACTCGGCGTGCTGGGACTCGGTGCAGAAGCCCATGACGCGCTCCACGCCGGAGCGGTTGTACCAGGAGCGGTCGAAGAAGACGATCTCGCCGGCGGCCGGGAAGTGCTCGATGTAACGCTGGAAGTACCAGGAGGTGGACTCCCGCGGCGACGGCTTCTCCAGCGCCACGGTGCGCGCACCACGCGGGTTGAGGTGCTCGTTGAAGCGCTTGATCGTGCCGCCCTTGCCGGCGGCGTCACGGCCCTCGAAGAGGATGATGTGGCGCTGGCCGGTGTCCTTGGTCCAGTTCTGCCACTTCAGCAGCTCGATCTGCAGGGCGCGCTTTTCCTTCTCGTAGTCGTCGCGGGAAAGACGCTCGTCGTAGGGGTAGTTCTCGCGCCACGTCTGGATGGCGGTGCCGTCCGGCATGAGCAGGACCGGGTCGTCCTCGTCGGTGTCGTCCACAACCCAGCCCTCGGTCTGGGCGAGGTCGATCATCGGCAGTTCGTCGTCTTTGTTGTCAGCCATGTTCTTCAGTCTATTCGGCGCGGGCGCGGTGTGCCGGAGAAGTATGCGGGAATGCAAAAAGGCCCCGCCGCTTTGCGACGGGACCTTCGGCTAGTGCGCGTTACAGTTACGCGACCAAGCCGATCAGCTCAGCGATGTTGCCAGCCAGCTTGCCCAGCTCGCGAAGCAGGTCGAGCAGAGCGCCCGGAACCTGGGTGACGCCGTTGGCGCCGTTACCGGAGGAAAGTGCAACCCAGTTGGTCAGTGCGTTGTCCATGATGATTCTCCTTTAAAGAAAGTTTGTGTTGAGTGAGGTGAAGGCTTACGCGGAGACCTTGTCAGCGAAGTTCTTGATGGTCTTCGGGGTGTTCTGGAACAGATCAGCCAGGTTGGTGGCGAAGGTCTTGAAGGTCTTCAGCTGCTTCTGGATGAACTTGAGATCGAAAGGCATTGATTTCCCCTTTTCGATAGGTGCCAGTGTGTGTCTGGCAAATCTTGACAGGTACTGACACCCGGTGGGCGTCACAGGAGGAATTTTGCCACATCGACCAGCTACGTCAAGCGCATTCTCAAAATAGGATTTGCACCACACAGGCAGCTTTAAGCTGGTATGCGTTCACCGAAACGTAACCTTTTCGCGACCGGGCCGATAACCTGCCCTGACCGAAACCGGAAGGTGAACACCAATTGAATTGGTGGCAGAACGTGTAACTCATTCGGCCGCAAGGACGATCTGTACACGCCCAAAACTGCCGTCCGCCTGTGACGTTTTACACCAATACGGGGGTGGGGCGGAGCTGACGTCGATAAGCAGGAAAAAAGCGCGCCCCGAAGGACGCGCTTTCATCGGCTAAGACTGATTTACATCATGCCCATAGCTTCCGGGTCCATGCCCGGGTTTGCGCCAGCCGGCTCCGGCTTATCAGCCACGACAGCCTCGGTGGTGAGGAACAGCGCGGCGATGGACGCGGCGTTCTGGAGCGCAGAACGGGTCACCTTCGCCGGGTCGGCGATGCCGCTGGCGAGCATGTCCACGTACTCGCCGGTGGCGGCGTTGAGACCTTCGCCGTCCGGAAGGTTGGCAACCTTGTCGGCCACCACGCCCGGCTCCAGGCCAGCGTTCAGCGCGATCTGCTTCAGCGGAGCGGACAGGGCCTCGCGGACGATCTTCACGCCGGTGGCCTCGTCGCCCTCCAGGCCGAGGTCGTCGGTGAGCTCGTTGGCGGCCTGCAGCAGAGCCACGCCGCCGCCGGCGACGATGCCCTCCTCAACGGCAGCCTTCGCGTTGCGCACAGCATCCTCGATGCGCAGCTTCTGCTCCTTTAGCTCCACCTCGGTGGCGGCGCCGACCTTGATCACCGCAACGCCGCCAGCCAGCTTGGCCAGGCGCTCCTGCAGCTTCTCGCGGTCGTAGTCGGAGTCGGAGTTGTCAATCTCGGCGCGGATCTGCTTCACGCGGCCGTCGATCTGCGCCTGGTCGCCAGCACCCTGGACGATGGTGGTCTCGTCCTTGGTCACCACAACCTTGCGGGCCTGGCCGAGCAGCTCGATGCCGGCGGTCTCCAGCGACAGGCCGACCTCCTCGGAGATGACCTGGCCGCCGGTGAGGATGGCCAGGTCCTGCAGCATGGCCTTGCGACGGTCGCCAAAGCCCGGAGCCTTCACAGCCACGGACTTGAAGGTGCCGCGGATCTTGTTCACCACGAGGGTGGACAGAGCCTCGCCCTCGACGTCCTCGGCGATGATCAGCAGCGGCTTGCCGGACTGCATGACCTGCTCCAGCACCGGAACGAGCTCCTTGACGTTGGAGATCTTGCCGGAAACCAGCAGGATGTACGGGTCCTCGAGCACTGCCTCGCCGCGCTCCATGTCGGTGGCGAAGTATGCGGAGATGAAGCCCTTATCAAAGCGCATACCCTCGGTAACTTCGAGGTCCACGCCGAAGGTGTTGGACTCCTCAACCGTGATCACGGATTCCTTGTTCACGGCGCCGTTGCCCACGGCGTACATCGCCTCCGCGATCTTCTTGCCGATCTCCGGGTCGGACGCGGAAATACCGGCGGTGGAGGCGATCTCCTCCTGGGTCTCAACTTCCTTGGCCTGGTCCAGCAGGTACTTGGACACCTTGTCGGTGGCGGCCTGGATGCCGCGCTTGATGCCCATCGGGTTGGAGCCAGCCGCGACGTTGCGCAGGCCCTCGCGCACGAGCGCCTGGGCGAGCACGGTAGCGGTGGTGGTGCCGTCGCCGGCGACGTCGTCGGTCTTCTTGGCAACTTCCTTGACCAGCTCGGCGCCGATCTTCTCGTACGGGTCCTCGAGGTCGATCTCCTTGGCGATGGTCACGCCGTCGTTGGTGATCGTCGGGGCGCCCCAAGACTTCTCCAGCACCACGTTGCGGCCCTTCGGGCCCAGCGTGACCTTCACGGCGTCAGCCAGGGTATTCAGGCCGTTTTCGAGGCTGCGGCGCGCTTCCTCGTCGAATGCAATCATCTTTGCCATGTGAGTGTGTCACTCCTTGTAAATAGGCGTACGTGGACGGTCACTCAGTTCGTCGGTGCAAGCAGGCGCCCGCGACGGCACGGCTGACGAGTGGTCTCAGCCTCACCCGCTTTTGTTCGTTTATTGGCACTCGGTTTGTGTGAGTGCCAGCCACATTTTTAGCACTCGACGGGGTTGAGTGCAAGGAGCGCAAGGGGGCGTGGTTGTGCCGGGGCAAGGATACTTACCCCAGGATGCTTACCGGTTCGAGGATGCTTACTGCAGGATGCTTACTTCTCGAGTAGCGCGGGCAGGCACGCCGAGGGTTACTCGGACAATAAGCATCCTTGGGTAAGCATCTAGCCGGGTAAGCATCCTGGGGTAAGCATTTAGCCGACCACACCGCCCACCACCGCCCCCGAAACCGCCAAACCGGCCCGGCCAACGCTGCTAGCGTGGTGCCATGACTGACAACGCAGCAAACGCCACGTACACCCCACAACGCGACCGCATCTTCAGCGACCTGTCCAAGCTGGTCTCTTTCAACTCGGTGCACTCCACGCCCGAGCTGGCGGACCAGCACGAGGATGCCTGCGCCTGGACGGTCAACGCCCTGGAGGATCTGGGTCTGGACGTGACTCGCTACCCGACGGTGGATGACGCTGACACGATCGTCGCCAAGCGGGAGCCCAAAAACGGCGCACCGACGGTGCTTTTGTACTCCCACTACGACGTGGTCCCCGCGAACAACCCGGACGCCTGGACGAACAGCCCGTTCGAGCTGACGGAGCGAAACGGCCGCTGGTACGGCCGCGGCGCCGCGGACTGCAAGGGCAACCTGGCCATGCACCTGGAGGCGCTGCGCCTGCTGGAGGAGAACGGCGGCACTGACCTGGGGCTGAAGGTCGTGGTCGAGGGCTCTGAAGAGCTCGGTGGCAAGGACGGCCTGGGCAAGCTCATCGTGGAAAAGCCGGAGGTGTTCGAGGCGGACGCGATCCTCATCGCGGACTCCGGCAACGTTGCCGCAGGCGTGCCTACGCTGACCACCTCGCTGCGCGGCGGCGCGCAGGTGAAGGTCACCGTGGAGACGCTGGCGAACCAGGTCCACTCCGGCAGCTTCGGCGGCGGAGCTCCGGACGCCGCGCACGCGCTGGTGGTCATCGCGAACTCGCTTTTCGACGAGCACGGCCGCACCACCATCGACGGCGTCGACACCACCACGAAATGGGACGGCGACGCTTACGACCGCGAGTCCTTCCGCGCCGACGCCACCGTGCTCGAGGGCGTGCAGCTGCTCGGCACCGCGGACGACGAGCCGGCCGACCTGGTGTGGGCGCGCCCGGCGGTGACCATGATCGGGTTCACCTCCACCCCGGTGGCCGAGGCGATGAACGCGGTGAACTCGCGGGCGGAGGCTCAGTTCAACCTGCGCGTGCCGGCCGGCCAGAGTGCCGCCGAGATCGCGCAGAAGATGGAGGAGCACATCAAGTCCCACACCCCGTGGGGCGCCAAGGTTGAGGTTGAGGTCAGTGGCGTCAACGAGCCCTTTGCGACGGATCCGTCGGCCGGCGCCGTCGCCGCGCTCGGCGAGTGCCTCAAGGAGGCCTACGGCGCCGACAAGCTGTCCGTGGTCGGCTCCGGAGGGTCCATCCCGCTGACCATCACGCTGCAGAACACCTTCCCGGACGCGGAGATCGCGCTCTACGGCGTGGAGGAGCCGATGTGTGGCATCCACGGCGTGGACGAGTCCGTGGATCCGACGGAGATCGAGCGCATCGCCGTGGCGGAGGCTGCTTTCTTGCAGCGTTTCGGCAAGTAGCATCAAAAATCGCTAGAGTGAATTTCTAACGGCCGCGCCACCGGTGTTGACGCCTAGATACCCAGTGACAGCTGGAGTGAGTATTTTCTGTGTGAACTCAATGAGCTCCCCCGCTTGAGGCGCGGTGTGCCCTGTACGCACACGACCAGAGGAGGGCTGCGCACCTCGTGCTGATACTGCTCATTGCGCTCACCGCCGCAACACTGGCCGCCCCTGTGCTCATCCGCACGGTGGGCCGCGCCGCCTTCGGGCTTCTCGCGCTCGTGCCGCTGGGCGGATTCATCTGGGTGGTGCGCCTGTTCGCCACCGGGGTGTTCCGCGACGGCGGCGAGGTCAAAGCGGTGTTCACGTGGATGCCGTCGACGAACCTCAACTTGGAGTTCCGCCTGGATGCCCTCGCGGGGCTGTTCAGCCTGATCATCCTGGGTATCGGCGCGCTGGTGCTGCTTTATTGTTGGGGGTACTTCGACTCCAACCCGCGGCGCCTGGCCAAGTTCGGCTTCGAGCTGACATTTTTCGCCACGGTCATGTACGGCCTGGTCATCGCCGACAACTTCCTGCTCATGTACGTGTTCTGGGAGTTGACCTCGGTGCTGTCGTACATGCTTGTGTCCTATTACGGCGAGCGCGCATCTTCTCGACGGGCCGCCATGCAGGCGTTGATGGTGACAACCCTCGGCGGGCTGGCCATGCTCGTGGGCATCAACCTGCTCGGCTTCAAGGCGCAGATTTGGAAGCTGTCGGACATCCCCCAGATCACCGACATCGAAAACACCCCGGCGATCTCCACCGCCATCGTGCTGATCATGCTGGGCGCGCTGACCAAGTCCGCCCAGTCGCCCTGGCACTTCTGGCTGCCCGGCGCGATGACCGCGCCCACCCCGGTGTCCGCCTACCTACACTCCGCGGCGATGGTGAAGGCCGGCATCTACCTGGTGGCGCGTCTGGCGCCGGACCTGTCGGCGGTGAACACCTGGCACCTGGTGGTGCTGTCCACCGGCGGGTTCACCATGCTGCTGGGCGGCTGGATGGCGCTGAAGCAGCGGGACCTGAAACTGATTTTGGCCTACGGCACCGTCAGCCAGCTGGGCTTTATCACCACCGTCATCGGCGTGGGTTCGCGCGAGGCCACGATGGCCGGGCTGGCCATCACGTTCGCGCACTCGCTGTTCAAGGCCACGCTGTTCATGATCGTCGGCGCAATCGACCACACCACCGGCACCCGCGACATCCACGAGTTGTCTGGGCTGGGCCGAAAGCAGCCGCTTTTGGCCACGCTGGCGATTATCTCCGCCGCCTCCATGGCGGGCATCCCGCCGCTGTTCGGGTTCGTGGCCAAGGAGACGGCGCTGGACGCCATCCTGCACGAGGAGCTGCTCACCGGCATGCCCGGCAAGATCACCCTGGTGGCGCTGGTTGTCGGCTCGATCCTCACCATGGCGTACTCCCTGTACTTCGTCTACGGCGCGTTTGCCACCAAGGGCCAGCCGTGGGCGGACGGGCAGTCCCCGGCCGTGCGCGACATGCACTCCCCCGGCCCGAAGCTGTGGCTTTCCCCCGCGGTGCTCACCGCCTGCACGGTGGGCTTCGGCGTGGTGCCGGCGGCACTGTCGGCGCCGATCAACGAGTACCTCGACGTGCGCTTCCCGGACGTTGAAGGCTCCGAGCTCGCGCTGTGGCACGGGTTCACGGTGCCGCTGGCGCTGTCCGGCGTGATCATCTTCGCCGGCGCGATCATGTTCTGGCAGCGCGACGTGGTGGCCAAGGCGCAGTTCGAGCGCCCCGCGCTCGGCGACGCCAACGCGGTGTGGGACACCATCATGGACACGCTGCGCCGCTGGTCGCTGAAGCTGACTGCGTCCACGCAGCGCGGCTCGCTGACCATCAACTTGGCCGTCATCTTCACGTTCCTGGCCGTGGTGCCGCTGGCCGCGCTGATCCTGGGCGATTCCAACAACATCCGGATGCAGGTGTGGGACAACGTTTGGCAGGGCCTGGCCGTCACCGTCATGGCGGGGCTGGCGTTTTTCGCCGCGGTGCAGCGCAACCGCCTCTCCGGCGTGATCCTGGTGGGCCTGACCGGCTACTTCATGGCGCTGATCTTCGTGCTGCACGGTGCGCCGGACCTGGCGCTGACGCAGGCGCTGGTGGAGACCATCGTGATGGTGGTGTTCATGCTGGTCCTGCGCAAGATGCCCACGGAAACGGAGCAGCGCAACGAGGACAACCGCCTGCGCGCCTGGCTGGCCATTGGTACCGGCGTTTCCGTGGTCACGGTGGCGATGACGGCGATGTCCGCACGCGTCGCCGAGCCGATTTCCAAGTACATGCCGGAGCTGGCCTACGAGATCGGCCACGGCCGCAACACCGTCAACGTGCTGCTGGTGGACCTGCGCGCGGCCGACACGTTCGGCGAGACGCTGGTGCTGGTGGTCGCCGCCACCGGCATCGCCAGCCTGATCTTCGGCACCTTCCACTTCGACCCGGAGTCACGCCGGCCTACCCTGTCCACCACCAAGGCGCGCTGGCTCGCCTCCGGCGTGGAGACGGAGACCGCGCAGAACCGCTCCATCCTGGTTGATGTGGTCACGCGCCTGCTCTTCCCGTCGATGATGCTGCTGTCGGCCTACTTCTTCTTCTCCGGCCACAACGCTCCGGGTGGCGGGTTCGCCGGCGGGCTCGTTGCGGCGCTTGCGCTGACGCTGCGGTATCTGGCGGGAGGACGTCGAGAGGCAGAAGAAACGCTCCCGGTGCACCCGGGCAAGGTGCTGGGCATCGGCATCATGTTCACCACCGCGGCCGCGGTCGCCCCAATGTTCTTCGGGATGCCTCCGCTGACCTCCTCGTACGCGGAGTTCGACGTGCCGCTCATCGGCGACGTGACGGTGCCGTCCGCGCTGATCTTCGACGCGGGCGTCTACATCATCGTCGTCGGGCTGATCATGCACGTGCTGGCCTCCATGGGCGCCTACCTGGACCGCGAGGAGGACACTCGAAAGCAGCGCGCCCGCGACCGCGCGCGCAAGCTGCAGGCCAAAAACGAGCAACGCCGCAGGCTCATGTCCAGGAACCGCAGAGCCCGTTACAACGAGCGCAGGGCGGTGGCGGCCAGCGGATCGTCCATAAGCAAACGCGGAAAGAGAGGCGAGTAAATGGAAGCGAACCTGTTCCTGCTCATCGGCTCCGGCGTGCTGATCGCGTGCGGCGTGTACCTGATGCTGGACAAGTCCATGACCCGCATGATCATGGGCGTGACCCTGATCGGCAACGGCGCCAACCTGCTGCTTCTGCAGTCCGGCGGGCCCGCCGGCTCCCCGCCGATCATCGGGCGCGACTCCAAAGCGGCCGCCGACAGCGCGGACCCGCTGGCGCAGGCGATGATCCTGACCGCGATTGTGATCTCCATGGCCATGGTCGGGTTCATGCTCGCCCTGGCCTACCGCCAGTACCGCTACCGCACCGACGACATCGTGGAGCGGGACGAGGAGGATCGCGCAATCGCCGCGCGGCCGAAGTCCGCCTCCCCGGACCGCGACAAGTCCGACGACGCGCAGACCGGCAAAGCCAGCCCGTCCGGCGACGAGTTCGGCCCCAAGCCGTTCGAGGACCCGGTGAAGGAAGTCAAGGGAGGCCAAGATGCGAAATAGCTTCATGGCCTTCGCCGACTGGGTGCTGCCCGCCATGCCCTACATGATCGTTATGCCGATCATCCTGCCCGCGTTCGCCGCCGGGCTGATCGTGCTGTTCCGCGGCGTGAACCTGCAGCGCTTCATCGCCCTGGGGACCCTGGCGGTGCTGACCGTGATCGCCGCGGTGATGATCATCGTCGCCGACACCCACGGCATCCAGACCGTGCAGATGGGCGGCTGGGACGCGCCGGTGGGCATTACCATGGTGGCGGACCGGCTGAGTTCCATCATGCTGTTCGTCTCCTCCATCGTGCTGTTCGCTGTGATGTGGTACGGCATCTCGCAGGGGCTTCGCGACGGCGACGACGACGACCCCGTCGCCGTCTTCCTGCCCACCTACATGCTGCTCAGCATGGGCGTGAACCTGTCCTTCCTCGCCGGCGACCTGTTCAACCTCTACGTCGGCTTCGAAGTGTTCCTGGTGGCCTCCTACGTGCTGCTCACCCTGGGCGCGTCGCCGCAGCGCGTGCGCGCCGGCATCGGCTACGTCATGGTCTCCATGGCGTCGTCCATGGTCTTCCTGTTCGCGCTCGCGCTGGTGTACGCCTCGGTGGGCACCGTGAACATGGCGCAGGCCGGCATCCGCATGGAGGAGCTGCCCAACGGCACCCGCGCCGCCATCTTCGCCACCTTCATCGTGGCCTTCGGCATCAAGGCGGCGATCTTCCCGCTGGACGCGTGGCTGCCGGACTCCTACCCCACCGCCGCCTCCATCGTCACCGCCGTCTTCGCGGGCCTTCTGACCAAGGTGGGCGTGTACGCCTTCATCCGCGTGCGCTCCACCGTGTTCACCGACGGCGCCCTAGATTCCACGCTGATGGTCATTGCGCTTTTGACCATGATCGTGGGTGTGATGGGCGCGATCGCCCAAAACGACATCAAGCGTCTGATGTCCTTTACCCTGGTCAGCCACATCGGCTACATGATCTTCGGCGTCGCCCTCGGTTCCGTTGCCGGCCTGTCCGGCGCCATCTTCTACGCGGTGCACCACATTCTGGTGCAGACCTCTCTGTTCCTAGTGGTGGGCCTGGTGGAGCGGCAGGCGGGCTCCGCGCAGCTGCGCCGGCTCGGCTCGCTGCTCTACACCGCGCCCGTGATTGCGGTGCTCTACTTTATCCCCGCGCTCAACCTGGGCGGCATCCCTCCGCTGTCGGGCTTCCTGGGCAAGGTGATGCTCATCCAGGCCGGCGCCGAAGACGGCTCATGGCTGGCGTGGGTGCTCATCGGCGGCGCGGTGGTCACCTCGCTGCTCACCCTTTACGCCATGATGAACGTCTGGTCCAAGGGCTTCCTCCGCGACCGCGCCGACGCCCCCGAAGGCGACGTCGTCCTTGCGCGCCCCGCGAATCTGGCCGCGCGCGACGAAACCGTCTCCTCCGGCGACCGCGACGACGTCGGCCGCGTGCCCACCGGCATGCTATTGTCGACCGCGTTCTTGGTGCTTGCGTCGACAAGCATCACGTTCCTCGCTGGCCCGATCTCCAACATCACGGACCGCGCCGCCCAATCCGCCCAGGACCTGTCCATCTACAGAAGCGCCGTGCTTATCGACGACCCTTCGGCCCCCACACGCAACCTCGACGCATTCCGCGAACAGACCAGCGCCGGCGGCGGCCGCGACTCCCTGGAGCACAGGGACTCCTCCCGCCCCGCCGGGCCCACCAGCACCGGTGTGACCACCGAGGTCGTGCCGGAGCCCGCGGACGCTGAATCGAACGAGGTGACCCGCTAATGCTCCAAGGAGTCGCCCACCGCTTCCGCCCGCTGACCGTGGCGTGGCTGACGTTCATGTGGATCCTGCTGATGGGCCAGCTCAGCTGGGGCAACCTCGTCGCCGGGCTGGGCCTGGGGTTGCTCATCGTGCTGGCGCTGCCGCTGCCGCCGGTGCCGCGCAGCGGCAACCGGGTGAACTGGCTGAAGCTCGCCGCGTTCATGTTCGAGTGGTTCTTCGACCTGCTCGTGGCGTCCGCGAAGGTGGCGTGGCTGTCGCTGCGCCGCGCGCCGCAGCCGCGCAACGCCGTGCTGCGCGTGCCCATGCGCCTGAGCAACGAGCTGGTGTTGTACCTGGCCACCTGCGCCTACAACCTGCAGCCCGGCGGCACCGTCACCGACATCGACCTGGCCAACCGCGAATGGACCATCCACGTCCTCGACGCCGAAGGCGACGCCGCCATCGCCCGCGAAATCGCCAACGTGCAGAAACTGGAGCGCCAAATGATCGCCATCTTCGAAGGAGGCCGCTGACATGCACAGCACCGCCTACACCGTCTGCCTCACCGTGGCCGCCGTGTTCCTGGTCGCCGGGTTCTTCATCTTCGCCTGGCGCGCCATCGTCGGCCCCGACTCCATGGACCGCATGCTGGCCAACGACGGCATCACCGCCTCGCTCCAGTGCGCCCTGGCCCTGTACATCTGCTGGACGCTGGACACCACGGTGGTCAACGTCATGATCGTCATCGCCCTGCTCGGCTTCATCGCCACCCTGTCCGTGGCCCGCTTCCGCAAGAGGGACGGTTCCCTATGATTTCCGACATCATCTCGCTGGTGTTCATCCTCCCCGGCGCGTTCATGGTCTTCTCCGCCGCCGTGGGCACCGCCCGGTTCAACTCCACCCTGGCGCGCGTGCACGCTATCACCAAACCCCAAACCACCGGCCTGGTGCTGATGATCACCGGCACCATCATCCGCGTGGTCACCGCCGAGGAATTCAGCGTGCACGAACGCGGCGACATCGGCATGATGGTGCTGCTCGTGATTTTCGCCCTGATGACCAGCCCCGTTACCGCGCAGCGTCTCAGCCGCATCGCGCGACGCGAAGGCCTCTACGGCGACGACGAGCAACTCACCCGCAACGACCGCCCCGCCAGCTACCACCCGCGGCGCGTCAACCCTAAAGGCTAAGCTCCCACATCTCCGCGCAGGTCGCGTCCACGACGTCCTTCCAATCCCCGGTGCGCTGGAAGATCGCGCGCTGGCGCTCGTAGCCGGCGCCGCGCTCGATGATCTCGCGGACCAAGTTCAGCTCGTCGACGCAATCGAGGTCGGCGGCGACGGGCGTGAGCTCGTCGATAAGCAACTGCAACTCGTTTTTGATCCAGTCCTCGTCGGTGTCGCGACTCGTGATCACCAGGGCGTCCATGCCGTAGCGGGCGCCGCGCCACTTGTTCTCCGCGACATGCCACTGCTGCAGCGTGGGCAACTTCTCGCCGCGCTCGAGCATGCGGTCGTAGTGGACCACCAGGCAATGCGTCAGCGCCACGACGGCCGCGAGCTCGCGCAGATTACTCGTCGCGTCCGAGATGCGCACCTCGACGGTGCCCCACTTCGCGGCCGGACGGACGTCGAAATGCATCGAGCCCGTGTGGTTGATCACGCCCGACGTCTGCTGGTCGCGCATGAAACCGACCCACTCGTCCCAGCTCTGGAATTGATACGGCATGCCCGCGGTGGGAAGCTGCTGGTACAACATCGTGCGGTTCGATGCGTACGACGTGTCGATGCCGTCCCAACCCGGGCTCGACGCGGAAATGGCCAGCAGGTGCGGATACTTAGTCATCACCGCGTTGATGATCGGCCACACCTTGTCCTCGTGGCTGATACCGACGTGGCAGTGGATGCCCCACAGCAGCATGTGCTGGCCCCAATACTGCGTACGGTTAACGATCTCCTCGTACGTGTGCTTCGGACTCAGCGGATTCGCGCGGAAATCCGAAAACGGGTGGCCGCCACTTGCCCAGAGTTTCAGGCCCATCTCGTCGGCGACCTCCTTGACCGCGTTGAGGTCGCGCTGGAGGGCCTGGATGGCCTCTTTGGTGTTCGCGCAGATCGGGGTGACCAGCTCGATGGTGTTCTGCAGGAACTCCGGCTCGAGGTGGATATCCGGGTGGCGGGCCTGCACCTCCTCGATCACCTCTGCGGCGCGGGGCACCAGGTCGCGCGTGACCGGGTCGACGAGGCAAATCTCCCACTCGACGCCGAGGGTGGGGCCGTCGGACCTGGCAAAATCGCGGAATGGATCCATAATGGACGAGCCTATCCTCTGCGGCGGCTGGGGCGGGTGCCGGAGGCGGGTTTATATGCGCGGGGTGGTCTCTGTTCACGCACCGCCGTGCCACCAACGCCGGCTCGCTCCCGTCCATGCGCCGAAACCGGCTACCTAGAACCGGTTACCAGCTTGATTTTCGCTTGGTAGCCGGTTCTAGGTAGCCGGTTTTTGGGAGGGGGCGCTCTGGGCGCGCGGGGCTATCCCGCCAGGACCACCGCCACGGCGGCGCTGTTGTTTGCCGCCTGTTCAGGGATGCTCGTCGCGCCCTCGGGGAGGTCGCCCTTCGCGCGGGCGGCGCCGCCGACGCGACGGGCGATGTCTGCCGCCACCTGCTCGGCGCCCGGGACGGCCGGGTCGAAGAAGACGTAGGTCTCCGGGAAGACGCCGTAGACCTGCTCCGGCATGTTCATCACCGCGGCGTCGGCCGAGTTGTTGGCCACGTTGTACTGGCCCTTCAGCTGGTCGGCGGTGCGGCTGGCCAGGTCCGGGGTGCCGGAGTTGTTGTAGACGTACACCTGGGCCGACGCGTTGTCGAGGCCCGCGCCCGCCGGGGCCGGGGCCGGTGCGGGCTGGCCGTTCTCGCCCTGGCCCTCGGCGCCCTCCGGACGCTGGGCGTTCGGGTCCTGCGCGTTCGGATCCTGGGCCGGCTGGCCGTCGGTGGTCTGGGTGTTTTGATCGGCGCCCGTTGCTGCGCCGCCCTGGCCCTCGGCACCCTGACCAGCGCCGTCAGCGCCCTGGCCGTTCTGGCCAGCGCCGTCGCCGGCCGGCGCCGCCGCGGAGGTGCCCACCACGGTCGACGAGGTCGGCGCGGCACCCTCGCCGTCGCCGCCCTTGTCGTCCTGGGTCATCTTCCAAATCCCCCACAGCGCCAGCAGCGCCGCCACGGCGATCAGTATCATCGCCAGGCCGCGCTTCGGCAGGCCGCCTTCCGCGGCGCCGCCAGCAGCAGCTGCCTTACGACGTCCCTTCGGCTCGCCGTCGTAATCCTCCTCGTAGGCGCCGTCGTAGGGCTCGTCGTAAATAGCGTCGTCGGCGTTGCGGGAGCGGCGGCGCGCCCCGGCGGCACCAGCAGCCCCGGCACCAGCAGCGCCCGCCGCGGCGGCGCCTGCGCCGGGGAGGTAGCGGGTGTCGTCGGCGTACCCGGCCTGGCCAGCACCGTAATCGACGTCCTCGATGTACTCGGAGTCGTCGTCGCGGCGGTGGGCGCCGCGGTACTCGGTGTCGTCGACGATTTCGGCGTCGATCGGCTCGGCAGCGTACGAGCCGTCGTAAGCCTCGTCGTACGCGCCGCCAAACGAGTCGGAGTTGCCGGTGTAGCGCGTGGAGCCGGAGCCCGGCTCGAACTCGGAGTCGGGACGGTTGTTGCCATAGTTGTCGTTAGTCACATCGGCAACTCTAACCACACCGCCCCGGAATCCAGGCGCAACACACCGTAAACCTGAACTAGAGGTTGGGGGACCTTTGGCCGTCGCGAAGCCTTTGCAAACGCCGCACCAGCTGGGGCTCGGCCGCGAGCGCATCGGGCGAGTCGAGCAACCGGTTGAGATGCTGGTAGTAGCGGATGGGCTGCATGCCCAGCTCAGCGCGCACCGCATCCTCGCGCGCGCCGATCGACCTGGGGGCGCGCGCGGCGAAGCGGAGCACGGAAAGGTCGGTCTCGGTAAGCATGCCTAATATATTGGCATGACCATCCGACCCATCGTTATCCACGGCGACCCGGTGCTGCATGAGCCGACCAAGGAAGTCACGCAGCCCGTCGAGGAGCTGCAGGAGCTCATCGCCGACATGCACGAAACCATGGACGCCGCCCACGGCGTGGGCCTGGCCGCCAACCAGATCGGCGTGCCGCTGCGCATCTTCGTCTACCACTGCCCGGACGGCGAGACCATGCGCCGCGGCACCGTGATCAACCCGGTGCTGGAGACCTCCGAGATCCCGAAGACCATGCCCGCCGACACCGGCGAGGACGACGAAGGCTGCCTGTCCGTGCCGGGCTACGGCTGGCCCACTGGCCGCGCGGACTGGGCGAAGGTGACCGGCCTGGACGAAAACGGCAACGAGATTGAGGTCGAGGGCACCGGCTTTTTCGCCCGCTGCCTGCAGCACGAAACGGGCCACCTGGACGGCTTTTTGTACACCGACGTGCTCACGGGCCGCTACAAGAAGGAGGCCAAGCGCGTGATCCGCGACAACGGCTGGAAGGAAGCCGGCCACACCTGGCTTCCGGGCACGGACGAAGATCCGTTCGGCCACGACGATTAACGCGCTAAGATATCCGCCATGCGTATCCCCGCCGCCATCACCGCCGCGTCGCTCACCCTCGCTCCGGCGACGCCCGCGGAGCCAGTCGAGCAATTGCTTGACGACGTCTCCGCCACCCACGAGACCTCCATCACCGCCATCAACAGCGCAGAGACCGACGACGAGGTGCGAGACGTGCTCATCGCCTGGCGCAAGGAGCTCATCGCGGCCTCCGACGAGCTGGCCGAGCTGCGCGAGGAAGCCGCCGAAGACGGCCTGACCAAGGACGAGAAGGCCACCTTCGACGAGGCGGCTGCGGCGCTGAAGCGCGAGCGCGCGGGTGTGCGCCAGTTACGCTCGGAGCTTTTGCCTGACGACGAACCCGTGGTCGTGCCCGCCCCCATCGAGGGCCTCGGCGGGATCTTGGGCACCACCGCCATTGACGCGTTCGAGCGCTCCGAAACCGGCGACGCCCCGATCGTGTTCGGCATCCCCGGCGCGGAGCGCACGCACGATGCGGAGGAGGCGACCACACCGACGGTGGTCGAGGAGCCGACCACCCCGTCGACGTCGCCGGCTGTCGTCACTACGCCGGCCACCAGCGCGCCGGCCAGCACCGAAAGCAGCACCTCCCCCGCGTTCGGCCCCGAGGTGACGCACAGCGTGGAGCGTCTCCAGGACACCGAAACCTCCACCGACGAAACCACCACCACGGACACCACGACGACGGAGACCTCGTCCACCACCACGGACTCGTCGACCAGCTCTTCCTCGTCCACCACCACGGACACCTCCGCAACCACCACCGCGTCCTCGACCACCACGTCGAGCAGCCGCACGGTGCTGGAAAACCGCACCACGTCGGCGACGTCCAGCTCGACCACACCCACCTCATCCTCGTCCACCACGTCGAAGACGTCGTCGGCCACCACGACCGAGGACGATGACGAGCGCGACGGCGACCTCGCCGACACCGGCACCCCGATGCGCGCCCTGATCGCCATCGGCATGCTCTCGCTGATGATCGGCGCTGCCCTGGTGCTGACCGGCGCGATCCGCCCGCGCGGGGCCCGCAAGTAGGCGTGTCCCGGATTTTCCGCTCAGACGACGTCGCGGTGGGCGATCGCGTCGTGGTGCGCCAGCGCCGCGGCGAGCACGCCAGCGACATCATCGGGCACGTCCTCAGCCTCGACCCGCTGGTGATACGCCCGCAGGAGGTCGGCGGCTTCCCCTCCTCCAAGGAGGCGATCGAGGTCACGGACCTGCACATCATCAAGAAGCTCTCCCCACGTACCGTGCGCAACTCGGAGATCCGCGGGCTGGAAAAATGCCTCGCAGACCGCCTCGACGTGCGCGAATCCGCGTGGGCCGGCGGCTGGCTCATGCGCGTCGGCGACACCGAGGAGGCCAACTCCGCGGTCCCGCTCGGCCCCTCGGCGGGCTTCGAGCCCTTGCCTATCGACGCCATCCGGTCCTTCTACGACCAGCGCGACCTGCCGGTGCGGCTGGTCATCCCGGAGCGGATCGGCAAACCGGCGCTGAAGGTGCTCGATCACGCATGGGAGCTCCAGGACGAGCAGATTGCCTGGGTTGCGGGGGAGGCCTTTGGCGTGGCGTCGATAGGCGAAGTGCCCGAAGGGGCGCTGGAACACCACCGTAGGCGGCTGGCGCTAGGCTAGGCCGCATGCGAATCGCCACATGGAACGTCAACTCGGTGCGCACCCGCGCCGAGCGGATCGCCGCCTTCCTCGAACGCGAGGACGTGGACGTGCTGGCGATGCAGGAAACCAAAACCGCGGACGACAAGTTCCCCTACGCCACCTTCGAAGCCGCAGGCTACGAAGTCGCGCACGTGGGGGTCAGCCAGTGGAACGGCGTGGCGATCGCCTCGCGCGTGGGGCTGGACAACGTCCGCGACAGCTTCACCCGCCAGCCCGCGTTTGCCAAAAAGGGCGACCCGTCGGTGGAGGCGCGCGCGGTGGGTGCGGTGTGCGGCGGGGTGGACGTGTGGAGCCTGTACGTGCCCAACGGCCGCGACATCGGCGACCCGCACTACGACTACAAACTGCAGTTCCTCTGGTCCCTTGCCGACCAGGTCCAGCCCGGCGAGCTGCAGGTATACATGGGCGACTTCAACGTCGCACCCCGCGACGAGGACGTGTGGGACGTCGCCTGGTTCGAAGGCAAAACCCACGTGACGGAGCCGGAGCGAGCCGCGTTCCAGATGCTGATCGAGGCCGGGCTGCACGAGGTCACGCACGAGCAGCAGTACACGTTCTGGGACTACAAAGCCATGCGCTTTCAGAAGAACGAGGGCATGCTCATCGACTTCCAGCTGGCCACCAAGCCCATGTTCGACCGGGTCCAACGCGCGTTCGTTGACGTGGAGGAGCGCAAGGGCAAGGGCGCGTCCGACCACGCGCCCGTGATCGTGGACTACGACACCCGCGGCCTGGCCTACGACGAGGTGCGATGAGCCTGGATTTGTCCTGGTGGCAGTTCGCCGCCATGGTGGTGGATTACGCCATCAAGTTCGTGATGATCGGCGTGGTCCCCGGCGGGCGCAAACCCTCCTCCGCCAACGCCTGGCTGCTTTTGATCCTGCTGCTGCCGGTAGTGGGCCTGCCGCTGTACCTGCTGTTCGGCTCCACATTCGTCTCGCGCCGCCGCCACCGCATCCAAGTCCAGGCGCGCCGCGCGCTCGACGGCGCGTGGGCCGGCCCCGACGACACCATCGCGCACCTGCCGCCTGAAACCGCCTCGCTGGTGCGCCTCAACCGCGAGCTCACCGGCTACCCCGCCGTCCGCGGGTCGGTGCGCGCGTTGTGGGCGGACTACCGCAAGACCATGCTGCGGATTGCCAAGCTTATCGACGAAGCATCCGCCACCATCTCCATCGAAATCTATGCCGTCGCCTGGGACGACACCACGGACGTGGTGTTCCGGGCGCTTGAGCGCGCCGTGGCGCGGGGCGTGCACGTGCGGCTGCTTTTCGACCACATCGGCTCCGCCAAATACCCCGGCTTTAGAAAACTGAAGCGGCGGCTGACCGACATCGGCGTGGACTGGCACATGATGCTGCCCCTGGCTCCCCTGCGCGGCCGCTGGCGCCGCCCCGACCTGCGCAACCACCGGAAAGTGGTGGTCATCGACTCGGAGGTGGCGTTCGTCGGCTCGTTCAACCTCATCGACCGCGGCTACCTCATGCCGGGGCATGTGAAGGCCGGGCGCCAGTGGGTCGACGCTTTCGTGGAGCTGGAGGGGCCGATCGTGGAGTCCGTCGAGTCCATGTTCGCCGTGGACTGGTACACCGAATCCGGCGAGCGGTTGGATGTGCCGGGGGCGTCGGAGGAAACGTCGACAAGCAATGGCGATGTGCTCCAGCTTGTCCCCTCCGGCCCCGGCTACCTCACCGAGCCGAACCTGCGCATGTTCAACTCGATCGTCCACAACGCGAAAGAGCAGCTCACGCTGTGCTCGCCGTACTTCGTGCCCGAGGAATCGCTGCTGGAGGCCATCACCTCCGCGTGCTACCGCGGCGTGCGCGTCGACCTGTTCGTCGGCGAAAAGGCCGACCAGTTCATGGTGCAGCACGCCCAATCCGCGTACTACGAGGCGCTGCTGAAAGCCGGTGTGCGCATCTGGGAATTCCCCGCGCCGTACGTGCTGCACACCAAGTTCGTGCTTGCCGATCCGGGGCGCGAGGGCGCAGTCGGCGTGCTCGGGTCCTCCAACATGGACATCCGCTCGTTCTCGCTGAACTACGAATCCTCCCTGCTCGTCGCCTCCGGCGCGCTGCTTGGGGCGCTGGAGCAGCTGGGCGCGAACTACCAGGCCGTCTCGCGAGAGCTGACGCTGGAGCGGTGGGCGCGCAGGCCCTGGTACCGGCGGTACGTGGACAACGTGATGAAGCTGACGTCGGCGCTGCAGTAGGGGTCGCGGTGCGCGGTGGTGCGCGGTGGTGCGCGGTGGTGCCCCGGCCCGGCCGCCTCCGCCTCCTCGCCCCCACCGCTAAACCGGCTACCTACAACCGGCTACCAGGCGTTTTATGGGAGCGCGGACAAAAAGTTGGAGTGTTGGGGGCTGGAAGGTATTCCGATGCCCGCAGGGTTTCCATCTGATATCCGCGATGGTGCGGTTGAGAGGTTTTTGGCTGGGTCGTCTGCCCGTGAGGTCTGCGACTGGGCTGAAGACGTATGTGGTCGCCGACCGTCGGTGGCCACGGTCGGCAACTGGGTTGCAGCCAGACGTCGCGGCCAGTTGTTTGATGGCACGCGACGCGCCTACGACGCTGAGACCATCGCGAAGGTTGTCGCACGCAGGTTGACCTCGCAGGCGACGGTGCGTGATATTGCCGTGGAGTTCGATGTCAACGACACCGCGGCGCTGACCTGGACGAAGCGGTATTGGCCAGACGATGACGAACGTGATTCGGCAGCGTCGATGACGTTCGACGAGGCGTTTGCGGTGACAATGGAGCGTGTGAGCAAACACCGCAAAGTCCAACGCAACCATCAGCAGCAGCGAGTCGATGAGGCAGCCGATGCGAAAAGGCCACCCCGGCCGGTCAACGAGTGGCTGCCAGGGCCTGGGCCGATAGACGATATCGCTGATTTACCCAGTGACATGGACGAGCTGAAAAAGCTCGTTGTTGAGATGCGCGACCGGGAAACGGTCAAAGACGCCATTATCCAAGTGCTCATGAGCGACGGTGAGCCACGGGGAAAAGGCAACGTCCGCGACGGTGAGTCGCGGGGAAA
>NZ_JAKRMR010000010.1:0-114463 GCF_022346205.1 Corynebacterium sp. ACRPZ | reverse complement strand
CCCCAGCGCCCCAAGCGCCCGCGAACCCCCGAGGACGAGGAACTACTTCCCAATCTCCGCCGGCGTGCAAATCGGCGCCTGGCGGATGAACTCCTCCGGCGCGCCCTGCTCGCGTAGCGTGATGCCGTTGTAGCACCCGCGCGCCATGCCGTTCTGCTTCGTGCCGGCAGTCGGGATCACGGCCCACTTGCCGTTCGAGTTCTTGAAGTACAGGATCCAGTCCGTCTGGTTCGCACCCGCGATGGCCCACTTACCGTCGCAGAACATCACGTTGGTACCAGTAAAGTGCGGCCACTCCGGCACCACCGCGTCGAAAGCCTGCGGCGCGCAAGATCCACCAGCAGCCGCACCATTGTCCTTCTTCGTCAGCCCCGGGATCGCGAGCGCCGGCACCAGCGAGGACAGCCCCGCGGCCGCAGCCGGGTCCACAAACTCGGGTAGCTCCAGCCAGCCCTGCTGCACCGCGAAGTACCCGCCGGCGCCCACCGCGGCCAGCACGCCGAGGGTGATGCCGATAATCGCGCCCGTGCTTAACGACGAACCTTCGGCCTCCCCCGAATCCGCAGACGAACCCGTATCGGTAGTGTTTGCGCCCTCCTCAGCAAAGGTGGCAGGCGCAATGACGGCGGAGGTGGTGACGGCGGCGGCGACACCGAGTGCAAGCATCGGTTTCTTCATGCCCGCCACCTTATCGCGTTATCCCCGTCACTTCGAGGGGAACAGCGCAATTCCCCACACCCCCAACGCGACGGCGGCCGCCACGAGCACCCACCACAGCACCCCGCGCGGCCGCGAGAACCACTTGTCTGCAGCCAACCAAACGACGCTCGGAACGACCAGCGCCAGCCCCAGAAACGTCAGCGCCCGCCAGTCGTCGAGACGGTTCGCCGACAACAGGCACACCACACCGAAGCCCGCCAGCCCCCATGCGACGGCGTTTGTTCGGAATCCTCCTACCGGAATCAACATGCCCGCAACCCTACCCAAAAAATCCAACCGCATAGCCACCCCAGAAAACCCCGTTCAACCTGCCGATTTGGGCAAGTCAAACATCCCGCGCTATTGTTACATCTCGTTGCACAGCGCAAGCAACGGCAACATATTCCTCCATAGCTCAGTTGGCAGAGCATTCGACTGTTAATCGAAGGGTCACTGGTTCGAGCCCAGTTGGAGGAGCAAATACTTAACATCCCCTCACCAGACGGATTGCCTGGTTAGGGGATGTTTTTCTTGCTGTGTCGCTATTTCTGTTTCCGGGGGCTTCCGGGGTCTTTTGTAGTCAAAATGTAGCCACGGACAACGCGTGCCACCCCACACACCTGACAACACCTCACAAACCGGAAGTGTGAAGATCCTTCGCCCCATCAAGCAGGGGATCCTCCTCCGACGCCAGGTACCCGTCCACCTGTTTCACCAGGTTCATCGGCGGCAGCTCAAGGCCGAGATCAATTCCCATCACTTCAGACAGCCACTCGTTGACGGTGTAGAGGCTCCAGATCTTCTGCCGCGCTTGGCCGCCCCCAACAAAATCTGTCTCCACCGGGAAGCCCAAATCAGGGTGCGTGACCCATTTGTTCACCGCCTGACGGGTCACGCCCGTTAGTCGCGCTATGTCGCTCGTATTCGACAAGTGGGGGACGACTTCCACAAACTCAAGTTCGTCGTAAGCTCCCATTTGGCGCATGAGATCGGCCACCTCATAAAAGGCCTTCTCAGGAGAGCATTCCAGGTGCAGTTCCGCGATCGTCCAGCCATTTAGCCGGACGAAAGAAACCGCCGGGAAGGCGCTCTCGATCCGCTCGATGCGTTCTTCATCGTCAAAGTCAATGCCCAATACTCGCAGGCCTAAGACAATAGCCATCCTCTACCCCTCCAACACGCCCGCAGTTGTCAATTGACAACTAGTTAATCAGCATAGGGAAGATTTGCCAAGCCTGCAGCAGCCCGCCAGCGGCTACCGTCACCCCTCGGCTTCACTCCCCTATCCCTGTTGCAGCGTGTTTAGCCGCGCTCGAACTGACCTGTAGCGCTGCCAAGCAGCCTCCACGTCTCGACGTACCGGTTTGCTTTGACGCAACGGAGCAATTTTCTCGCGAGCACGGTTCAGATTGCCACGAGCACGATCCGCGATTCCTGAGACATCGCCCAAATCACCACCGTCGGCGCCCTCCCGTTCAATCACCGAGAGAATCCGCAGCGCCTCATTCTCCAACTTTGCTGCACGATCAAGCAGCGCTCTCCGCTCCTCATTCAGCGCAGCATTCAACAGTGCATTCGATGCCGCCTGTTTTTCTACCGCGCCAATCAGCATCTCCGCGCGGTCGAGAGCTTCGTGCGCCGCCGCGACCGAATCGGTGTGCTCCGCACCGTGTTCGCACAGCTGAATTATTCGGCGAGCTTCTTTCGCCTTGGCGGTGGGGTTCCTTGGAGTCGAGTCGAACCGCACCTCGCATTCCCCAGCTGGGCAACGGATCACAAAGCCCCCGTGGCTCTCCTTGGATCTTGCGGTCCATCCTAAAGACCTCGCCCGCTGCGCCTGCTCATTGCAGTCCTTGTCCTCTAGCTCTGGCCATCTATCCCCGGCCCTATATGTTTTCCTGGCCACCGCACCCCCCAGTGTCGCTTCCTCACGGATTCTAGCACCCGCTTAATCAGCCTCAAGCCCGATCGCTACCCCTCCCCAATCACTCTCGCCACCGCCAGGTCCTCCCACGGCATCCCGACGGTCTTGAACACCACCCGCTGCGCCGAAATCCCCAGCACCTTCACCCCGCAATCAGCGCTAAAGCTGCTCGCGGGGTGTTTTCGTTGTCGCGGCCAAGCGGAGGGCCAAGCGGAGGGAATAGCGACCTCCCCGTCCAACGTTCTTACCGTTGTTCCAGGAACAGCGATTAAAGGAGTAATGCGTTGACTACAGCCAAGCAATGGGTTCTCGCTTCTCGCCCGGAGGGCGCGCCGACCGCCGAGAACTTCCGCATGGAAGAGGTGGAGCTGCCAGAGCTTTCCGACGGCCAGATCCTCGTCCAGAACACCTTCTCCAGCGTCGACCCCTACATGCGCGGGCGGATGAACGACGTGGAGTCCTACATCGAGCCGTTCCAGATCGATGAGCCGCTCAACGGCACCGCGATCGGTACAGTCACCGAGTCCCGCTCCAGCAAGTTCAACGCGGGCGACACGGTCCGGCACTTCGCCGGGTGGCGCACACACGCCGTCCTGAACGAGGACGAGGCGGAGCAGATCGATACCACCATCGCCCCCGCAGAGGCGTACCTGGGCATCCTCGGCCTGACGGGGCTGACCGCCTACGTCGGGTTGACCGCCGTCGGCGAGATGCAGGAGGGCGACACGGTGTTCATCTCGGGCGCGGCAGGTGCTGTGGGCTCGGCCGCAGGACAGATTGCGAAACACCTCGGCGCTGCGAAGGTGATCGGGTCCGCAGGCTCCGCGGAGAAAACCGAATACCTCAAAAGCATCGGCTTCGACGAGGCGTTCAACTACAAGGACGGCGACGTCAACGGCCAGCTGGCCAAGGCAGCGCCGGAGGGCATCGACGTCTACTTCGACAACGTCGGCGGAGACCACCTCGAGGCCGCGATCCAGAACGCGAACACGTTCGGCCGCATCGCCATGTGCGGGGCCATTGCCCAGTACAACGACACGGAGCCGGCGCCGGGGCCGCGGAATCTGGGCCTTTCCATCGGCAAGTGCCTCACGCTGCGCGGGTTCGTGGTGGGCCAATACTCCCACCTTGCCAAGGAGTTCCAGGAAAAGATCGCCCCACTCGTCGTCGATGGCTCAATCACGTTCGAGACCACGACGCGCGAGGGCATCGACAACATGCCGGCCGCATTCCTCGAGCTGTTCGAGGGCGGCAACACCGGCAAGATGATCGTCAAGCTTTAGGAGGACACAATGACCAAGGTTCTTATGGTCGTTTCAGCAGCAGACCACTGGACGCTTAACGACGGCACACCCCACCCCACCGGCTTCTAAGCCGAAGAACTGGTCACGCCCTAGAGCACGCCGGTGGGCTCGCCGACAAGGCGCCGTGGCTGCTCGAGGACCGGCTCGTCGCCCTCGGCGCTGAGTACGAGAAGGCGCCGGAGCCGTGGGCGTCCTACGTCACTGTCAACGGCAACCTGTACACCGGGCAGAACCCGTCCTCGTCGCGTGAGCTCGCGCAGCGCCTGGTCAAGGATCTCGGCTAAGCGTCACCTAGGCCCCGCTTGGACCTGGCCGGCGACAACCCTCGCCACCGCCAGGTCCTCCCACGGCATGCCGACGGTCTTAAACACCACCCGCCGTGCCGGATCCAGCGCCACCTCCCCGCGCACTACCTCAGCCATCGTCACCACGTCATCCCACGCGAGCGCCCCCTTCTCCACCGCAATCGCCACATCGCCAGCCTCCCGCCGCGCGGCCCCCACATCCTCCACAATCACCTGCGCGCCCCGCAGCACATCCTCGTGCAACTCCCGCGTATCCACCGTGTGAGCCCCCAAAAGCACAGTCGCATCAGGTCGCAATTGCCTATCGACGACCACAGGCTCCCCCGCACTCGTCGCCACCACAACCAACCCGGCACGCCCCAACACCTCATCAGCCGCAGCACTCCCCGGCTCGTCGAAAGTCGGCGATTCCGGAAGCACTTCCGCCGCCGCTGAATACCCGTGTCCATCCCTTATGCTCGAGGGTAATAAGCTGCGAAGAATGACCGGAGACTAGGGACCGAAATGCACACGCACATCGACTACTCACGACCGTTCCCTTCGGAGTGGTTAGGCGCTTTAGCACGACTCTGTCGCGAGGTTTCCCAGCTAATGAAGTTTGTGGGCGACGTGGATCCGGATCTGGACACCGCTGTTAAAGCTCGCATAAACGCGTACTTCGAAGACTCCGACTTCAATGTAGCCATGACACCCGAGGAATTGACTCGATCGATTACAGAGTTATGTGGCGGGTCGCTTCATTTCCTAAGTAGAACATTAGACAATGATTTCGTCTCGCCAGTGATTGTCGCCCCTCTCTCCCGATCCGTGGTCGAAAACTGCAGTCTCCTTCTCTTCATCAACTCTTTCGACGACATCGAGAGAACTTTTTGGACAATGCGAGCGGTAACTTCGGACATAAAGAAGGACAAGCAACGAGATCTGGTGCCAGAGGTCGACGAAGCTCTAACCCAAGCGGTGGCGGTGCACATTAATCGTCATAGAGGACAAGATTTTAAATTCCCCGGTTTTGGGAAGCTGGTCGCAGATACGCTTGGCGACGTAGCGGAAGATAATTTGTACAAGTTGCTCAGTAGCTATACGCACCGCAACGCTTGGACCGCATACAAGCATTTTATCTTCAATAAACAGGCCCCAGTTAAACTTGAGCTACTTTCAGCCCGTTTTGTGATTAGCGCACTACACTCAGCGGTTCTTGCCACTAAATCGGTTGCAAGATTTCGACCGAATGATGATGTTAAAGATTACCTAGACTACCTCAACAATCTGATCCCTTATTTGAATACAGTCGAGCGATTTCTGGACTCTTGGATGCAGACTAACGACATTCAGCCGGCGCCATAAGTTCTCCGGTAAGAGGTCAGCACGGACGATGGGCGATATACAGTTGATGAGTTCGAAACCTCAACTGGAAGCTTCGCACACACAAACTTCCTGACACCCTCATCGTGAATGGCAGCTTCTGTTTGCCCCTCTGGGTTAGACAATTCAATTTCATACCAGAGCTCTTTTCGGGCAACACTCGATCTAGATCATCATCGGCATAGAGCCCCAGCCTCCACAACCCTCGCCACAGCCAGGTCCTCCCACGGCATCCCGACGGTCTTAAACACCACCCGCCGCGCCGGATCCAGCGCCACATCCCCGCGCACAACCTCAGCCATCGTCACCACGTCATCCCACGCGAGCGCCCCCTTCTCCACCGCAATCGCCACATCGCCGGCCTCCCGCCGCGCAGCCTCAACATCCTCCACAATCACCTGCGCACCCCGCAGCACATCCTCGTGCAACTCCCGCGTGTCCACGGTGTGCGCCCCCACAGCAAGCACGGTCGCATCAGCTCGCAACTGCCTATCGACGACCACAGGTTCCCCCGCCGAAGTCGCCACCACAACCAACCCGGCACGCCCCAACACCTCATCGGCCGCGACACTGCCCGACTCCACCCACGGATGCGGCAGATCCGCCGGCCTACTTCTCGACACAAACGTCACCAAAACCTCCCGCACCCCCTCCAGCACGTCCACCACCGTGCGCGCATGCGCCCGCCCCTGCACACCCGCGCCAACGATGACACACTCCAACGGCTCACTCGCCGCCCGCAGCCGGTCCGACACCCCCGCCACCGGCCAGACGCAAACGTCGCATCAACAAACTACTCAAGGCATCACGATCGCCAAACCTCACGATCGCTCCCAGAGGTGACCCTTCACATGTCACCATCAAGCCCGTCGTCCAGCGAGGAAAGAAAGTTGAGAGGAATTAGGCGGGTAACCCTATTCAACAACTCGCTTGGGAGACTATCCGGCGAACTCGGTTGAGAGACCATCCTGCGATTCGGCGTCGAAAACGGGGCATAACCGAGCACTTCGAAACATCAGAATTTGAACACGGTCTCAAAGTGCTGGATTGCATCCCATATTTCAGGGGTGCTTAAACTCGGGTAGGAGTTGGCGCAGTACCGGAGAAACTCTACGATTCCAGTTGCTTGGTTCATAGAACTAGTAGGACTATCAGCGTCGTTGATGATTACTTTCAAGTCGTCAGTGTCAAGCTCGCCAGCGACCAACGCCAATTTCATAAATTCAATGTTGCTTGTGTTGAAGGATTTCTGAAGAGACAAGTCCGCCATGACCTGCTTCTTCAGCCAAACCTGTTCCTCCTGAGAGAGGGGCGCAAAAGTGGCCTTTCTCATCCAGGCGCCGGTTTCGAGAGCCGGGTAAAACTGCCTGTGAAGCTTCGAGTGAATAGCCTTCAACTTTTCTTCTAGCTGGACAATCGTCGGCTGCGATGCGGCTTCGCCGATACTAAGATAGGCAAGATTCGCCAAAGCAATATAAGAAATTGCCTCTTCTTTTGTATATTTCGTATGCGCCACTTGATGAGCCAGCTCGTTCCGGAAGAACTGAACTGCTAAATGCGTGTATCCCACCGCTCTCCGATGATTGTTATCGAGAGGATTCGGAGCTCCTAGTCCGTAAAGATCAGGCCAATACTTTTTGCCCAGCCCATTTTCGCCGAAAACCTTGTTTGCTGCCTCATTGCCCGTCACTTCGCGCATCCTGTCACGGGCAACCTTCAAGGCCTCTGACACGGCCTGGTAGTAGTCACCCCGATCAAAGTACCCCTCGGCTGCCCTTCTAATCTCGTCGGCAACGAAATACAACTCTTGCGTCATCCAATTTCTCCCACTTATCAAACGTCAAAAGCGATTGTAGAGCAGATGCGCTGTCAAATCCCCGCTGCCCCCACCCCAACCACCCTCGCCACCGCCAGGTCCTCCCACGGCATCCCGACGGTCTTGAACACCACCCGCCGCGCCGGATCCAGCGCCACATCCCCGCGCACAACCTCAGCCATCGTCGCCACCTCCTCCCACGCAAGCGCCCCCTTCTCCACCGCGATCGCCACATCGCCGGCCTCCCGCCGCGCAGCCTCAACATCCTCCACAATCACCTGCGCGCCCCGCAGCACATCCTCGTGCAACTCCCGCGTGTCCACGGTGTGCGCCCCCACTGCAAGCACGGTCGCATCAGCTCGCAACTGCCTATCGACGACCACAGGTTCCCCCGCCGAAGTCGCCACCACAACCAACCCGGCACGCCTCAACACCTCATCGGCCTCAGCACTGCCCGACTCCACCCACGGATGCGGCAGATCCACCGGCTTACTTCTCGACACAAACGTCACCAAAACCTCCCGCACCCCCTCCAGCACGTCCACCACCGTGCGCGCATGCGCCCGCCCCTGCACACCCGCGCCGACGATGACGCACTCCAGCGGCTCACTCGCCGCCCGCAACCGATCCAGCACCCCAGCCACGGCAACCGCCGGCGTGCGGATCTCCGTCAGCGCCGCGGCATCCATCACGACCTCCGGCGTCAGGGTCTCCCCGCCCATGAGCAGGTACGACCCCTGGACCAGCGGCACATCGACGGTCGAGCCCGCCGGCTGAATCCCCAGCACCTTCACCCCGACCGCCCCATCGAGCGCCGACGGCAACAGGTGAATCTCCCCGTGCGGCAACGCCACCTTCTGACGGTGCGGGTCGGTGGCGGGATCGAAGCCGTCGAGAAGCACCTCCCGCAACGCATCAACCGCCACCCGTGGCGCGACCGCGGACATGACTTCGCTGTAACCCAAGTTGCGCATGCGGCCGAGCATATAAAAAAAGGGACGCGGCGCAACGCAGCCGCATCCCCTCACCTGGGAGCCAGGTTTACGGGAGCATGTCGAGGAACTGCTCGACGTACTCCTGCAGGTCAATGCCCATGTAGTTGAGCAGCGCGGCAATCAGGCCGACCGCCCCCAGCGCGCCGAGCAGGGAAAGCAGAATGCCCAGCGGGGTGATGGTCACGCTGGATCCGACGGTCACGGAGCTGCCTTCGTTCGGGAACTGCTCGTCGGTGACACGGTCGCCAGGCTTCTCGACGGTCGTTTCCACCGTCGTCGGCACCTCCACCGTCGTCGGCACCGTAACGGTCGTCGGAGTGACCACCGTGGTGGGCACGGATTTAGTCACCGTCGTGTTCGGCGCGGTGGAGACTTCCGTGGCAGTCGACGTCAGCGTCGTGGGCGTGACCACGGTCGTGGAAGTGGTCACCGTTTCGCGGTGAGTGACGGCCGGTTCGGTGACACGGTCGCCAGACTTCTCGACGGTCGTTGCCACCGTGGTCGGCACCGTAACGGTCGTCGGCGTGACCACCGTGGTCGGCACGGACTTGGTCACCGTCGTGTTCGGCGCGGTGGAGACTTCCGTCGCGGTCGACGTCAGCGTCGTGGGCGTGACCACGGTCGCGGAGGTAGTCACCGTTTCGCGGTGTGTGACGGCTGGTTCGGTGACCTGTTCGGTCGCGGTGACCTGCTCGGTTTCGGTCGCGGTCTCAGTCGCGGTTGCCGTGGCAGTCTCGGTGGCGGTCTCCGTGTGGGTCACCGGGTCTGCGGACACCGTGGTCGTGGTGGCCGCAGTGACGGTCGCGGTGGGCTGCTCGGCCGAGGTCTCCGGGGCAGACGTCTCTGGGGCAGAGGTCTGTGGCGCCGAGGTCTGCGGCGCGGAGGTCTCCGGCGCTTCCTCGTCCTCCGCCGGCGCGGTGAACACGCGGAAGTCGGAGTAGCGCGGGTCGGCGGCGGAGGCGCTGCCGGCGGCGGAGGCACCACCGGCGGCGGAGGCGTCACGCTGCGCGCGGGCGTACCAGAGGTACTCCGCGTCCGGCTCGAGGTTGTCCCAGGTGAATTCGGCGGCGGTGCCGTCGGCAAGCTGGGCGGTGCCGAGCTCCACCGGTGCGCCGAAGGCGGCGATGCCGGAGGTGGTCACCTGCTTGTCGTACTGCAGGTCGGCGTCGTAGACGAACTCGTCGGATTCTGGGGTGTAGCCCAGGTCGTGCGGGTCGTTCTTCCACGGCTCGAAGGACTGCAGGCGCGGCGAGTACGCGTTGGCCGCGACCTTTCCGGAGTCCAGGTCGAACTGGTACAGGCGGGTGTACAGGGCGTCGCGGGCGCCGTCCTCCTCGTAGGACTGGTAGTCGGCGACGGTCTCGATGACGTGGGTGCCGTCCTCACGCTCCGTGATGCGCTGGCGCACACCGTGCAGGTGGCCGGAGAATACCAGGACGACGTTGGAGTGGGGTTTGACTAGGCGCTCGAAAAGAAGGTCGCCCTGGGCGGTCCAACGGCCGTTGTCCGGGTTCGAGCGGGCGTCCTCCTCGGGGCGCAGGTACTCGTGGGTGGAGAAGATCACGTTGTGGTCCGGGTGGTCGGCGATGACCTTGTCCGCCCAGTCGATCTCCTCCTCGGAGGAATCGAAGCCCATCTGCAGGAAGAGGAACTTCGCGCCGTCGCGCTCCACGGTGAAGAAGTTCGACGCGTTGCCGTCCGGGCCGTGGCCGCCCCACCAGGGGTTGGACTCGTAGCGCGAGGCCGGGAAGTACTCGTTGAACTTCTCGTTGGTTGCGCCCCACACGTTGTCGTGGTTGCCCGGCAGGATGCCGTAGGGCATGCCGGCGTCCTCAAAGATCTCCATGATCTTGGAGGCGCGCTCGTACTCCAGCTCCGCGCGGTCCGGCTCCTGGTTGCCGCGCAGCCAGTTCTGGATCACGTCGCCGGTGTGCACGGAGGCGATGATGTCGCGCGCGTCCTTGTTCGCGGCCAGCCACGCAATCATCTGGGTGTACGAGGTCGGGTTCTGCTCGGTCAAGTACTGCGAATCCGTCACGTGTGCGACGGCGAGGTCGTATTCGCCCGGGGTCTTGAACATTTGGTTCGTCTCGGCGTCGGAGTCGCTGAACGGATCCGCCACGCGCTTGCCGTCCTGCACCAGCACGTCCACGGTGCCGTCGCGGTAGAAATCGGCAACAGCACCAGTGCCCACAAGAGTGACGTCGCCGCCCTCTTCACCTGCCGCGGTGTCCACACGCTGCCACTGACCAACAGTGTGGTTGAAAAAGTACATCTGCAGCTCGTGGCGGTCGCGGGAATGCCCGCGCCACGCAATCGACACCACGCTGTCCTCGGGGCGTTCCACCGCCAGCTCGAAGCGCTGGTACGGGAACGCGCGGCCGGTGTCTTGTGCCTGGTCCATCTTGCGGACGTCCGCGGCGCGGGTCTCACCCTCGCCTACGCGCTGCTCCAGCGCCGCCTGCGGGGAGGCACCGATGTAGCCGGCTGACTTCTCCCAATCGATTGCCGCCGTCTTCGCGCCGTACGCCGTCACGTCGGCGTCGGCGGTGCCAGTGGCGGTGAGCGAGGTGCCGTCGGAAAGCGAAGGCACCCCGGTGCGAGCCGCGCGCTCGACCTCAACCGGATCGAGTGAGCCCTCCACGGGTTGGGTCACGTCGCGGTATTCCGGGCCGTCCGCCGAGCCCGGAGTGCCTGGCGCGGTGACAAAGTCCGCCCAGTTGTTACCGGTGGACTGCACGCGGTGCCAGGCGTAGTCGTGCTTCTGCGCCTCCTCGATGGAGGTAAACCGCATGCGGCGGTCCAGCGGCACGCCGGCGGAGGAGCACGGGCCCTCCGGCGCGTTTGTCACTTTGCCCACGTCGTCGTAGTAGACACCGACGGCGTCGAGAAGCGTGCCTGCGGCATCCGTGATTGTGGCACCGTAGCCCTCCTGCTGGAAGGTGGCGTCGGTGGTAAGCGCATCCTTCACGCCCGCCTCCGGCCGTGCGACGGTGAGCACCCCACCCGGGGCCAGCGAGAGCCCATCCGGCACCACCGCTGCCGGCTCCAGCATGCGGCGCCCGTCGGCGGCGCAGTAGTCCACGCGCAGCCCGGACAAGTCCGCGGGCGTGGAGCCGTTGTTGATGATCTCGATGTATTGCGCCTTCTGCCCGCCCTTGTCATCCGGGCGGCCGGCGGCGATCTCGTTGATCACCACATCGCCCATCTTGGGCTTTTGCACCTCGATGGCCTCAACGTCCGGGTCGTACTTGCCCGGGGTGCGTATCGCACGGACGTAGTCCTTGGCGTTGTCTCCGGTAAACGCGACGCGCTGGTAGGACTCGCCGGAGGCGAAATCGAGCGTGTCGCTTAAAGGCTGGCCCGCGGTGCACGGGGAATCGACACGGTCGAACACGCCAACGGAGTCCACGACGTTGCGGTCCTTGTCCACCACCATCAGACCGAAGCCATTGACGGCGTTAAAGGAGGTGCCGTAGGTCGCGTCCGGGTGCTCCACGGTGGAATCCGCTCCGGTGCGCGCGGCGGTGAACACCTCGCCCGGCGCCATCTCGCCGTCGGGCAGATTGAGCTGCAGCATGCCGTCGTACACGCGCCCGGTGCCGGTGCAGCGGTAGACCTGCCACCCGGTAACATCCACAGGCGCATCGCCCGTGTTGGTCAGCTCGAAGAAGTTATCGCCGGCACCGCCCGGGCCGCCGTTGGTGACCTCGGTGATCTTCACCGGCGAATCCACGCGCTGGTGCTGCGGGGCCTCTGCGTTGCGACGCCCAGGGGTCCTCTCCGCCACAATGAAATCCCGGCGGTCATCGCCCGTGATATCCACGCGCTGCCAGGATTGCCCATGCAGTCCGTTGAGCACGCCGGGAAGTGGCTGCCCCATGGCACAAAAGCTCTCCACGTCCGCGCGTGCGGAGCCGACGCGGTCCACGATCTTGCCGTCCTGGTCGAAAACGAGCAGGCCGTACTGGGTGGCAAAGGAGATACCGAACGTGGTGTCCTGCGCTGCGCGGATATCCGCGCCCGCCTGTCCGGAGCGGCCCGCAGTGAAACGCTGGCCGGGCTCCAACACCACGCCGTCCAGCTGCTCGGCGGAAACCTGCGGCACAGACGCGCGCACGCCGGTGCCGATGCAGCGGTACACGCTCCAGCCGGTCATGTCTTGCGGCGCATCACCGTAGTTCTGCAGCTCGAGGAAGATGTCGCCGTTGCCGTCCGGGCCGGTATTAGTCATCTCCGAGACCAGCACGTTCGCCCCGCCGGTGGTGTGCGGCTCCTCGTGGGTGTACTCGGGCGTCTTCTCCTCGGCAGCCTCGCCCACCTCGATCGCACCCGCAGTGCGCTTCGCAGCTACGAAGTCCGCGGCGTTGTCGCCGGTATTCGAGACGCGTTGGTAGGAGACGCCGTCTACAGCGTCCAGGCTGGCATACGGCAGCGGCGTCCCGTCAGCGGCAGCGGAATCCTGGTTGTCCGCCCAGGCGACTCGGTCCCAGATGTCACCGGAGGCATGGTAAAGCACCACGCCCGCTGCCCCCTCTGTGAAGTCGCGGCCGTTTTCATCGCGCGGCACCACAACCGCTTCACCGGGCTTAAGCTTCTCGACGGGCATCCGCTCCGCCCACACATACCCCGCAAAACGGCGCCCGAACTGGTTGACCACGTCCACGCGCAGATCAGTGACGTCGACCTCCTGATCGCCGAAGTTGGCGATCTCAATCAGCCCCTCCCCGTCCGCGCCCGTGTGCGCGACCTCGGAGATGAGCACGTCGCCGCGCTTCGGCGCCGCCGACGGCTCCGTGGCATTCTCCGCACCCGGGGTGCGCGGCGCGCGGATGAAATCCGCGGCGTTGTCGTCGGTGTCCTGGGTGCGCTGGAAGCTCTCGCCAGCGGCGGAATCTGTTGTGTTGGCCAGCACAGTGCCCTCGCCGCACGCCTGGTTGGCGGTGCCCGGGAATTGGACCGCTACAGCGTCGACGTCATCGCCCGAGCTATCGCGCAGCAGCGCACCGTAGGACTCGTTGGCCAGCGACGTCGAGTACCGCTGCTCCACGTCCGCGTCCCCGATTGTGGACTGATCGCTCTCCCTCGCGAACAGCCAACGCTCCCCCGCACCGATTGTGCCCTCAAGCGTGTTCTGCGGCGCTGACGCCACCGAACCCGTGCCAGTGCAGCGGAACAGCTCCCAGCCGCTGACATCCACAGGCTCGTCGCCCCAGTTGGCGACCTCGATGAAGTTGTCGTGGTAGCCGCCCGGGCCGCCATTTGCGATCTCGCTGATGACCACCTGGCCGCCTGGCTGCGCAGCCGCGTCCTCGGCCTTCGCCGGCGCCACCGTCGCAACCATCGGCAGTGCAATGACGACGCTGGACACAAGGGCGGTGCAACCGCGCACCGCCCGTTTCCGAATTCCCATTTTCAGTTCCTTAGCAATACGTTGCGCCCCTTTCTGGGGCGCATGCAATGGAACTTATAGGTGAAATGAAAATCTACGATTATCTTAAGGTTAAATGTGAATTAACTTAATTCTCTTAGATGTGCGCGTCCGGCGCACCGATCGCACTTTACGGCGAATCATCCCCGCCAACGGTGCCATATCCAGCACAGGAAATCACAACATCAGAGCGATTCGAACACTCTCAGCAAAGTCGTGTCCACCTCCAGTTCCTCAGTGGCCGAACGCAGCCTATGCGAATAGCCCAACTTACCTTCACGCCAGCCCATATGAAGCGCACGAAAATGACGAACGTACCCCGGCCTACTACCGTCCGACGGGGCATACGTTACGGCATGAACCTTCAACTGCTGTCTTTCGGAAAGCCGACTAGGAATCGCAGCGTATTTCGGTTCGCTCCACCGCCGATCAAGGTAGTACGCATAATCAGCATGGCGCCTCAATTCCGGCTCTGGCTGATCAACCAGCTGGACTGGCTCGATATTGCGTGTCGGGAAGTAGCAAACTCCGTTCGCGCTTTGCGCCGCATGAACGTGAACAGGTTTCCCATCTTCAGAAAGAAGCAACTCATCAACATCGCAAAGCAAGAGCGAAGAGGCATACTTAGCAAACCTCCAGCGAGCGACCTCCCACGCGCAGTACTGCCCAAAATCTGCATCCCAATTTCGAGTTAACACTCCAAAGGGATGTGGCCAATTGACAACCACTGCAACATCAATTCCGGGGCACTGCTCAAGCGTGGCAACCAATTCAGCTGCCGAGTATTGATCTGACCTGTTATCAAAGACCAAAACCGCATCAATCTCGTTGGCGTGAACGTTCATCTTCACCCGTCAGAGATATTCGTCAGCGGATTATTTCGGTTTTGAGTACACAACACATGCTTGCCTCGAAAAAGCTCCGAATAATTTCGCCCTACGGAAGCCGTCAGTTCTAGGTCTTCCCAGTCCAAGCTCACGCTCGTCGGACACCACCCCGCGGCACCACCTACACGTATAGGCACCACTGACCGGGTAACCCTGTCCATCTCGTCCCACCTCAGTGCTAACCGTTCTACCGGCAGCCGACCATCCAACTTTATTGAAGCGGCCCCTAGCTTCGTTCTCAGATTCATCATAGGAGGGCCCACACACATCAGTCGCCCATCGTCTTCGAAGATGTCGTAAAAAATTGACGTGAAATCGTAGCGACTGAAAAACCTCTCTTGATTCCGTTCTGGGAGACTGGCGGGCATTCTCGCTAGGTCATAATTTGCGGGGAAGGCCATTGAGTTTGTCTCGACCACTGCGCTAATCATGCGTCATTCCGATCTTCTAAAGTCCTTAGATGCAGGCCAAAGCTGCGGTCAGTTCAGGTAACCCACTTCATCGCACTGAATCCGCTCGCTGAGGCACAATTATATGTCGGCACTCTTTGAAAGGCAGCCCAAAACACTCTTCCTTCTATAAGTAGCCCCTCCGAAAAACCGATTTTTTGGGACTAATGGGCACAGATTCGCTACCTGGGCGGGCAAGGGCTATATAATCGTAAGATTATAGATGAAGTCGGTCGTGCGAAAAGACCGTCGCACGAGCATTAACATCATCTGCACCACCGTCGTACACCACACGGGAGTCAAGAAATGCCAGTTTCGATCCGTTCGAGCAGCAGCGCCTCCGCTACTGTGGAAACGCCGAACCTCGACGCGAATGCCATTGCACAGCGGGTTGGTTAAATTGGTTCGGATTCGCGGTTTCGCAAAAATGCCACGCTAATCATTCCCGGTTACAAGCCAGTTAAACCGGTTGGCAAACTCACACACCTTCCGGGGTAAGAAATTCAGCGCGATCTGACATTCGCCACCGACGGCTCGCCGGGCTCAATCGGTGTGATGAGGCCCTACTTGGTGTTGGCGATGGTCTCGTCGCATTCCCGGCACACCGCTGTGTCTGCTGCCGACACGAACTACCAATGACCCTATCGCCCGGTTGGGACGACTTACCGAGCACGCTTTCAAGGCGGTACCCAACCGTCAGTTATTGCGACCGTGAAGCCGGCAGCGGTAAGGCTCGACTGTTTGAGCCGGTCGCGTTCGCCGAAGTAACCAGCGCGAAAATCGTGCAACCCCACCAAGAGATCTCGAGACCAAAGGCAGCGTCAAGCACACAAACGGATACGTGAAACGCTCTCTTCCCCAGGACGTCGCTTTGGCAATCCTAAGAATGTGCAAGACCAGATCGATGATTGGTTTGCCGCCGTAGCTAACGTGGCCCCCATTGCACTTTGTACGCGCGGCTCATTGACCTCTTCCACACCTATCGACCGGCAATACATCTGTTTCAACTGTATGCACCAACAATCGGTTTTCGACTGTACGTTTGCCTCACAACTGCTTCACCACCATCGATACCAACCTGTACCGCGCGGAAACAGCACGACCTGATACTGGCGCCCGGGTCGCAATCGCAGAACGTACAGAACAAGTCTTAATTGACCTCCACTATGCCCGCGAGTTCAGGCATCCTCAACCGGCATTCTCCAAGTAACCTCGGAATACTAGCCATTCAAACTTTTTGGAGCAGAAATCGATGATTCAACCCGACCGTTCGTCCAACTCATACAGGCCCTCTTGGGTTTTCGCTATGGCCGTAGGTTCTGCAATCGGATGGGGATCTTTCGTATTGCCCTTTGACTGGATACAGCAGAGTGGCTGGCTTGGTGCAACCATCGGGTTCATTGTTGGTGGCTTGATGATTGAGGTAATTGGATTGAACTACAGTGTTGCAGTTAAATGTCTTCCAGTTAGTGGAGGCGGCGTTGCCCACGCACTGGCCGCCTGCGGCAGACTCCACTGCGCTATCGCGGGTTGGTCCTTAGCCCTCGGATACAGTTCAATTGTTGCTTTGAACGCCTCAGCAATACCGCTCATTTTCAGGTCGCTGTACCCAAATTCAAGTGCAGGCGTACTGCTATACACCGTCGCGGGCTGGGATGTCTACCTCTCAGACGTTCTGCTCTCGTCGCTGTCGCTTATTGTTTTCGCACTTGTCGCTACCCGTGGTGCAAGATTTTCCGGGCGCTTTCAAATGATCGCCGTGGCCACGATGATTATTACCGTGGTCACGCTGCTGGCATGGACAATCGCGGTGCACGGCTCGGCCGAAAGCCTCAGCGGTCACGCACTACCTGATGACCTGAATATCTTCACAGCAGCGGGTGCGATTGTCGCAATTGCGCCTTGGGCATACGTTGGTTTCGACAGCATCCCTCAACTCGCTGGAGAATTCTCGTTCCCCCCAGAAAAAGCCCGCCGACTCCTATTGGGTGGGATCTTCGGCGCGACCGCCATTTACATTTCAATGATTTTTGTCACTACTCTTCTAACCGAGGGGGACACAAAAGATCTACAGCATTCCGTTTGGCCGATTGCAGACGCAGTTTCGGTCAGCTTAGGTCCGGTTGGTATCTCCCTGCTGATTATTGCAGTTCTAGCCGGGATCTTAACCGGGCTAAATGGGTTCTATACCGCGAGTAGTAGGACAGTCATGACGATGGGACGAGCCGGAATCCTCCCCGAAAAATTTGCACGACTAAACCAAACCCCCGGTATCCCTTCGAATGCAATTTATGCAGTAATGTGTCTTTGCCTGATAACTCCTTGGTTCGGCAGAGCTGCTTTAAGTTGGGTCGTAGATATGGCCAGCGTCGGCATTACCGTCGCCTACCTGTACACCTCGCTTTGCGTTAGAAAGATTGGGCAAACTGGCACCGTGGCCGGCATGCAAACCCCCCGCGAACCGAATTCGGCGATCAAACTTCTAGGAAATACAGGCTGCATCCTCTCATTCGTTTTCCTGGTGCTCCTGCTATTCCCCGGCGCCCCAAGCAGCCTCTCCTCCCAAGCGTTAATCGCCCTAGCCATTTGGATTGGAATAGCAACCACGCTTTTTCTGGTCCGAAGGAAACAAATATTCCGGACCCCAAAGTCTGCCCTACATAACAGCGTTTTTGGCGTTAAGACTAAGTAAGACGCAGTCAGAGCCAGAACAGGCCATCGGCTAACATTTAAACGAGTTCGCTAAATCAACTTCACGGGCCCCTCAACAAATTACGAAAATGCATTGGACCCCGGGCAGCAAGGAGACCTCATGAATGACTATAAGCATCTCAAGAAGATGATCGCCGATATGGTAGCTGTTCCAAACCTGCCTCGAAATAGCTACTCAGGTTTCAAAAGCCGCACGAAGTTACTTCTCGATGAGGCGGAAAAGAAAGGCTGGACCCCCCACCAAGTTTGGAAAAGCACTTGGCTTTTTCTCGACGGCAACAAAGTTATCGGGGGCACCTACGAACACGCCTTGTCGAACCAAGCACATCTAGCGCGTACCTTAGCCACCCACAAAGAGGCCACAAAGCTAGCACTTTCGACAATTGGAGTGCCTGTACCCGAGGGCAAAGTGTACGAACCGACGGAACTCCACACCGCAGTCGACGATTTCGCTTCGCGCTCGAGAGCGAAAATAATGAAACCATCTTCAGGGGCAACAAGCACGGCAGTGACCCTTTCACTGCCGGATGAAAATGCCTTCATCGATGCATGGTCGCTTGTTAGGGAAACCCTTCCGAAGGCCAAGATTCTGGTAGAAGATCTCATCGAGGGATTCGATGTACGGATCGTTGTCATCAACGGCAAAGCTGTAGCGGCCGCGAGCCGAGTAAATCCGTTCGTCATTGGAGACGGCCAATCCACGCTCGAAGAACTCCTCGCCGGCCGAGAGCGCGATCGCGAAAAGTCGGCGTACCTCAAGAGATATAAGACACCAATCGACGACGACTTCCTTCAAATGCAAGGAGTGAGTCGCGGATCCGTCATTCCCGACGGCGAAGTCGTTCTCATAAATCGATCGATGAACGTCGCTGGCGGCGGAGAGTCCATAAACGTCTACGAATCCATCTCTCGCGACTTACTCGACCTGGCGGAAAAAGCAGCTTCCGTTTTGCCTTTCCAGCCAATTGTTGGAGTCGACATCTTAACCCCGGAGCTAACGTCACCGAACGGAGTCGTTTTGGAGCTTAATGTGCAACCTCACTTTGACCTCCATCACTACATAACCTATGGCAAGCCTGTAAACGTCGCTGCAATGGAAATTGAATCGCTCATGGCGAAGCCGACGATTCCAACCCTGAGATCGGAGAATGGCCGCCAACCATCTACGCTCACCATCAGTCTTGACGGCCCGATCGAAGTCCGTCTGTCCAGTTCTTGATAACCGATTCACTTGCGAACGGTTCACAAGAATCGGTGATCTCCGCGCAAGCCGTAGCTCCGGTACTCCCGTGAGCCCGTTTTCCGGAAAACCCGCGACGGCCGGCCGCCCTTAGAAAGCGACCGATGAAAATCGGCTCCAGAACCGTCTTGTTCAGCGGGTTCCTAATGACGGAAGTAATCCACGGTGAGGGCCACGCCCTCATCCAGGGACACCAGCGGCGTCCACCCCAGCACTCGCTCTGCCTTCTCGTAGCTCAGCGAAGAACGAGCGACATCGCCCAGACGAGCGGGCTCATCCCTCGGCTCATCCGGCGCGCCGACAGCCTTCGCCACCGCGGTGTGGAGTGCCCGGTCAGTCGTCTCCACACCAGTGCCGATGTTGAAGCGTTCACCATCACCGGCCTCCGCTGAGGCAAGGTAGAAAGCACGAGCCACATCCCCCACGTAAACGTAGTCGCGCGTGTTCTTGCCCCCACCGAACACGCAGGTCGGGTTGCCATCGAGCAAGTTCCGGGAGAAGATCGCGACTACTCCGGCCTCTCCGAATGGGTTCTGCCGGGGGCCGTAAACGTTTGCGGGAGCTATGAAGCTCGTTTCAAGCCCGTAGAGCTGCCGGTAGACGTTCAGGTAAAGTTCGCCAGCGACCTTCGAGGCCGCATACGGCGACTTCGGGTCAACGTGTAACTGCTCCGTAGCTGGCAGCTGCTCCGGCTCACCGTAAATCGAACCACCGGAAGACGTGTGCACCACTCGACGCACCCCCGTACGCCGGGCCGCCTCCGCAAGACGGATAGTCGCGGTGATATTCATCTCCGCATCCAGAAGCGGGTCCTCAACTGAGCGTCGCACATCGATTTGTGCCGCCAAATGGAAAATGACTTCAGGCTCGAGGCGACGGAAGATCGCTTCAAAATCTGCGTCGCGTATGTCCTGCTCGAGCAGTTCGACTGCACCGGATTCGAGGTGATTAGCAATGTTTTCAGTGCGCCCCGATGTCAGATTATCGATCACTGTGACCTGGTGCCCGTCTCCCACCAACAGGTCCACAAGATGAGAACCGATGAACCCGGCACCGCCAGTGACAACCGCCCGCATTGAAAATCCTCCTGAGCTGTATTCGCCTGGTTGATTCCGAGTTTAGTGCTGCGCCTTTGTGGCAACCTCGGGGTGTTCTGCCTCGAAGTCGGCGATGATCTTCTTCACCGCGGTGTACACGGCAGGCCCGAACTTCTCATCGCGCAGACCGAAATCCACATTCGCCGGGATATAGCCGGCAGGGTTGCCCAGATCGTGGCGCTTGCCCTCATGCACCACCACATGCACCGGATGACCCTCAGAGATCATCAGCTCAATCGCATCCGTCAGCTGCAACTCCCCGCCCTTACCCGGCTCAATGCGCCGCAGCGCATCAAAAATCCCGCGGTCCAACAAGTACCGGCCGGTAGCCACCAGCGTCGACGGCGCATCCTCAACAGCAGGCTTTTCCACCATGCCACGCACCTTGAGCACCTCAACGCCATCAATCTCAGCCTGGGCATCCTCCACGTCGAACACGCCGTAGTTGAACACCTCCTCACGCGAGACGTTAAACGCGCACAACACCGAACCACCCAACGCATTGCGCACAGCGACCATCTTGTCCATCACACCTGCCGGCAACACCAGGTCATCCGGCAGCATCACAGCAACCGCATCCTCGTCGTCGTCCAACGCTTCCTCGGCGCAACCAACCGCGTGCCCAAGCCCGAGCGGCTCGTCCTGGGTGACCGCCACAGCCTCAATCAAACCGTTGGCACGAGCGACCTTGTCCGCCTGGGCCTGCTTGCCACGGGCGACCATGAGGTCCTGCAAGTCCGAAAACTCGCCGAAGTGCCGCATAATCTCTTCCTTATTCGGCGCAACCACCACAGCCAAACGCTGCGCCCCAGCCGCCGCAGCCTCCTCAGCAATCAGCTCAATGCCCGGGGTATCCACCACCGGCAAAAGCTCCTTCGGCACCGTCTTCGTCGCCGGCAAAAAACGAGTCCCCATACCCGCCGCCGGCACCACAACAGTCTTCACCGAAGCGTTCGCAGCATCAACGGGAAGGTCAGTAAAATTCTGCATAAACACTAAGCCTACAGCCCCCAGCCTTCACAACCCGGCCCGGACTCGACTTTATTGAGGACTAAGACTACGACTGGGGGCACTGTCTCGTAACCTTTGACAAATTGAAAATATGGAAAACAAATTGTCTGAGGTCATGGCAATTTAAACCAAAGTTTTAACCAAGGCTTGAATGGAACACTTGTATCGGAAAATTACCGGTACTCCGCCCTCGGTAATTGGACCATCGCACTAATTTCCCCGATCAAGCGAACCGGAACGTGCTCCAGACAACAGACGAGTATGCAGATTCTGCCGCCAATAGATACTCATCCCTTAAAAGGAGCCTCACTTCGTCTATTCTCGCCCCGCTAAAATAGACACCCATGCACACCAAAACCGCTCCAGAGGCTATCAGATTCCAAAACCTCTCTTTATCTCCACAGCGTATCGAGGTGGAGGCAGTTACTAGCGAGGGATCGTTCCCCCTTTGGTTCGAATTTGATAGGGCGCTTTCCACCTCAACGGACGCTGTTGCAGTTGCCCTGTCAACCCTATGCGGGACGAAGTATGACCAAATTCACTTCGATTTTCCAGTTGCACAAAACCTAGCCGAAAGTATCTCATCGTTCACCAGGTCCTCGGTCACAAACAACGGCAACGAACCGTCTATGCAGCCACTAGGCTCTAACGTTACCTTGAGCTTCAGCGGAGGCTTTGACTCGCTTGCCGCTCACCGCCTCCTAGGCGGAACTGGACAACTAGTATCGACAGATTTCGGAGGCTGGTTTGAAAGAGAAGCTGCTTTCTTTGAAAAGTTTCACCCCCTAGTGGTATCGACCAATGCGCGTCGCACCCCTAGTCAACAAGACTCTTTCGCTCGGAACCACTGGACTTTCATGAGCATCGGAGCGATTTTGACGGCTGAGCATCTGGAGTCAGGTTTTCATGTGTTCGGAACCATCCTTGGCGAACGGTTCGCCCGCAAGCCAGGTCGCAGGTCGGTAGCGCCGCTCGATATGCTGGGTATTAAGAACGTTCCGATTACCGACGGCATCACAGAGCTCGGCACAGCTAAGATACTCGCTCAGACGGATGGTCCGCTTGTTGCGGAATCCATTAGATCCTTGGCCGGAAAGACCGACAGAAAGCGGCTTCTAAAGCTTATCCTGGCGACTGTTGCGGCGGAGGAACTCGGTGTTGATGTATCGCTTCCTGATCTCCCAAGCGAGTGGGACAAACCTATTGCATTCGACTCCTCGTATACAACTGCGCTTAGCACGTTGTATCTGATAGCAAAAGGAAAAGCGCACCTGATTGAGCCTCTCTACTTGGACATACCGGAGAGCGCATATTCGATCGTGCAGGGTCTCAGCCTTGACTTTCTTATGAAAGTTAATACTGATTTTTATCCTTCGCTGCCCAGCGAATTGGCGAAGCAGATCGCGCCCAGGTTCATAGACCTAGGTTTCTCGCCCTACACCGAGTCGGACTGGGTTGAAGCCAAAATCATCCGCGCATACCTTAATCGAACTTTTAATATTTCCTCACCTTCGCGTTAAATATCCTCGCCTTGAGAGGTAACGGCCGACTAAAAGTACCGCATGCGATGCTGCGGACTTCGCTGGAAACGTCACCAGGCATCCGTTCGACTCGACTTGGCCGTAAAGTCCAAAATTTTGGATCTGTTTGGTGCGGAATTGAGCGGTTAGTGCGCCCCCATTTAAAAGTCGTTCAGGCAATCCACGCGGTGTGACTTCGTCGAGGACCTGTCGGGGTGTTTCGTCTCGGACCTACGCGACGTGCAAGCGCGTGACAGTGGCGGAGTCGGTGCTCTTTCGTAGAACCGGTGCCGGATCGAGAACGACTCTGCTGTGTTCTACGACCGGACGCGCGTGTTTGCTGCCCTCCGCGATACATTGCGTTCGCAAACTTGCTGAACCGCTCCGCGTCGAGACTGATGGCCTCCCTTGCGACACGTTCACCTGCTTCCCGCCGGGGGATACGAGGCTTATAGGCAGCACGGTGACTACACTGACAGACAGTCCGTCGCTAACAACGAATGCCAGCGCACCTGGTTACATGCCGAGCCCGGCAGCCGTACTCGACACTGACAGACCTGAGTTCAGCTATGCCAACGACCCTTCTATCGCGTACGCGCAAAAGATTTTTCGGGGATGCCGGCATGCATTACCCAATCCGACCGACAGTCTTAATATTGCGCTCATTCTCGAGCTTGTTTTGGCTCGCCACCTAGCCCGCGGGTAGAGATCAAGACTGGCATCCTTTTGGACGGCTGTGGTTCTAGTGCACGCGTAACCCCGCGTCTTTAGCCAAGCGAGATTCCTACTTGTCTTAGTAAAGATGATATCCCCTGAGTCATTGCGCTCGAACCGCAATCAAGAACAATCTCGGCTAAGTCGAGCTCTTCGGCCAGTAGGACCGAGGTTGCCAACTTCGCTGTAGGAAATTCATCTATCTTCTCAAACACGTCCGCGTTGGTCGAAACAACGAGACCCGAGGTGGACTTAAGGCTTCCGTTCCAAGTTGAGCCACTCAGAACAACTAAAGTTTTGGCGCCCGCCTGTTCGAGGCGATCAGTAACCGTCACTGTGTTTGAGCCCCGGAAGATTGGTTTCGGATAATATTCAATGGGGCCGGGAAAGAAGTCCATGCCCGCATGCGCGCTGATGGCTGCCGCGGTGTTGGGTCCCATTTTTTGTGGCACTACAAACTCTCCACCACACCAACCTCCGAAAATGAGATACAGCGCAACCGCCTCAAGTTCTGGGTTGATTTTCTCCGGGAGGCCATCCAACAGCCAGGTTCTCGCGGGCGGTTCAGCGTCGTACTCCGTCAGCTCAGCCGTATAGGCAATTTGATGATGTTTGTTTCGGCTCCTGCTAATCCGCATTTTCGCTCTCCCAGTACTCATTTCCGAAGATCATCCAATCAGAGTCTTCGGTTACAGCTCGCTCAACTTCCTCAGCATCACACACCTGTACCTCCCAGGGGAGGTTCTTTACCCCGGAAGTATCACCGCGTCTGACCAAAATGAATTCCTTCTGAAGGCCCTCATTTGCGATTACACTGTCGACACTCTTGAGAAGCAGTTCGACCTGATTCATGCTATTTAACGCCGATTCTTCACGGACTGCCTTAGCAGACACTGTGAAATCAAGGCCAGCTTGTCGAGCAGACACTATGTCGCTAAAAGTAGCGTTTCTCACCACCGCTAAGGGGGCGACTGATCCATCCTTAGTCCCGAGCGACACCTCAGCCTGGACCAAATCACCGTCCCATTTTTCGGGTAGCGGCGCATTGGCTGGTGCCGCCAGAATCAGGTCGCGATTCGCTAAGTGGTCTGGGAGAAATAGGTCCGCGTCCTTAAGCATCTCTTCCCGTGGGGCAGTTTGAGGATACTCGCCCGCTTCTTTTGCAGCGTTCGCGATATTCTTAAGATCGCCTGGATTGAGACGCCATTGGATAAACTTCAGAGCCGAACTCGCGCTCGCAAGCTGACGATCGGTATCAGTTACGGTTACTTGCCTGCTATGCATGCGTCTAAATGTCACCGGTTTTCCGACATGCGTGAGCTTTAGACCCGAGCGGAGAAGCCGAAGCATGATGTTGTTGTCTACGCCACTAGTCAGCGTTTCGTCGTACTTGAGACTCCGAATAACGTCGGTTCGCAGCATCCACGTGCTGTGCCCTGGTGCTGTACCGTTCGCCATCGCTGTCTCAATCGAGGGCTTCTTCGAAACGATCAGCTTTAACTCTCCCGTTGTATCGTCGAAGTTGACAAACGAACCCACGTTGCCCACCGTCCCAGGGACCAAACCGCCGATGTGCCATTCCAGCCGACGTGGGTGCATTAAATCATCGTCGTCTAGCACAGCGGTGTAGATTCCTCGGCTCTTCTCAGCAGCGAGGTTTCGTGCTGCTGAAATGCCCGCATTTTCCTGCCAATAGTATCGGATCCGCTCGTCGCCAAACGCCTCCACTACCTCCTTGGTGTTGTCATCGCCGCCATCGTCAACGATGACAATCTCAAAGTCCTGCATAGACTGAAACAGCACCGATTGGATCGATTCGCCAATTAGGTCAGCACGGTTGTGAGTACATATGGCGACTGTCACCAGCGGCGGAGCGTCTAAGGGTTTGTGATCCCACTGCAGATAATTGCGCACAAAGGATTCATCGTTGTAAACGATGTCGCGGTTCCTCTGCACCGTAGCCCGCCCCTCTTCGGTCTGGTCTACGATCGCGCGCGTCGAAGGATGCCACATGTGGTACATACGCACATCCGGGTCGTTAACCCAAACGGTTTTGAAACCCGCACGGCGGGCCCGCTTGGCAAAGTCGAGATCTTCCCCGCCATAGGTATGAAACCGCTCGTCAAAGCCACGGATTTCGAAGAATCCGCGACGAGAAATCGCCATCATTCCGCCCATTCCCCACCGTGGCCGAAGGCGAGAGTTACGCTCCATTTCATCCCACGCAGTGGGGTTCGCAGCTACCCATTCATCATCCATCCCCTCGGGCAGATCACGACACTGCAGGAAGTAAGCCGCTTGCGGCTGGGCAATTGCCGTTTCCACGATCTTCTCGAATGCTTTTGGCGTGAACACCATATCGGCGTCAGTAGAAACAAGTAATTTGCCGTCGCTAATCGCAAAACCCGCATTTAGCGCACGAGAACGTGACCAAACTTCAGTTCCGGCGGTGTAGACATATTTGCAACCGAGTTCCTTCGCCAACGACTCGTTGACCTTAGGATCGATCGATCCATAATCAGAGATGATCACCTCACCGTTGAATCGACCGAACGAACGTTGGATGCTATCAACCGCGAGTCGGATGCGCTGCAGCCCCCAGTCTCGGAACCCGATAACAACTGAGACGTCTATCGGCTTCATGGAAGTTTGGTCTTTAGCCGTCATTAATCGTGACTCCGATCTGCGTAAGTTTATTCATTTTAGACCAGGGAGCCTGAATCTGCAGGTCAATGCCATTAATGTGCGCAACTTCTGCCTTTTTGGCCCACCGCAAAACTTCAACTGTCAATTTGGTAGCGCCGTCTGGGAGATGAAAAAAACTTGTAAACCCCGTCCGACCGACGCTCTGACCTCGGTTATATAAGTAAATAGCGTCGAGCGCGTGAGAGAAATGTAGATTCAGCTCCTTAGCCAGGTCTCGTGTCATATCGACGCCTGCGAAGCTAACCTTAAGTACATAGTCTTTTGGGTCAAGGGAACCGTCCGCTCGGATAGCAAAGCGAGCTGGCACCTCCGTTAGGGTTAACGGGAATTCTACTTGCATAAGTCTCAATCTACCGTAGAAACGTCCGTAATCGGACATAGGCAACGACTGCCGAATCAACCTCTATAGCCAATGAACGAACTGCTATTCTGACCTGTTATGCGGATGACTGTGATTGGCACTGGTTACCTTGGGGCGACGCACGCTGCGTGCATGGCTGAACTCGGCCACGAGGTGCTGGGGGTAGACGTTGACGAAACCAAGATCGAGGCACTGAAGAACTCCAAGGTGCCGTTCTACGAGCCGGGCTTGCCCGAGGTGCTCGAGCGCAACATCGACGCAGGACGCCTTGGCTTTACGACGGACTACGCCGAAGCCGCCGCCTTCGCGAACGTCCACTTCATCGGTGTGGGCACCCCGCAGCAGCGCGGCTCCTACGCAGCCGACACCCGCTACGTCGAAGCCGTCATCGACGACCTGGTGCCCCAACTCGAAGGCGAGCACCTGATCCTGGGCAAATCCACCGTCCCGGTCGGCACCGCCGCCGCCCTGCAGCAGCGCGCCGACAAACTCGCCGCCGCCAACGGCAACAAAGCCCAAGTCGAGATCGCCTGGAACCCGGAGTTTCTGCGCGAAGGCTACGCGGTCAAAGACACCATCGAGCCGGACCGCATCGTGCTAGGCCACCGCGCCGAGAACTCCCGAGCCGAGGAGATCGCCCGCGAGGTCTACGCCACCCCGCTGGAAAACAACACCCCGTTTATCGTGACGGATTTGCAGACCGCGGAGCTGGTGAAGGTCTCCGCCAACGCTTTCCTCGCCACGAAGATCAGCTTCATCAACGCCGTTTCCGAGGTGTGCGAGAACGTTGGCGCGGACGTGACCCAGCTGGCGGACGCCATCGGCTACGACGACCGCATCGGCCGTAAGTTCTTGGGCGCCGGTCTGGGCTTCGGCGGTGGGTGCCTGCCCAAGGACATCCGCGCGTTCATGGCGCGCGCCGGCGAGGTCGGTGCTGACCAAGCTTTGACCTTCCTGCGCGAGGTGGATGCGATCAACATGCGCCGCCGCCAGCGCGTGATCGACCTGGCGCGCGAGGAGCTCGGCAGCGTGATCGGCCGCAACATCACCGTGCTCGGTGCCTCGTTCAAGCCGAACTCGGACGACGTGCGCGACTCGCCCGCGCTCGCCGTGGCCGGCCAGCTCTCGCTCGCCGGCGCAAGCGTGCGCGTCTACGACCCACAGGGCATGGACAACGCCCGCAAGGTCTTCCCCACCCTCGACTACGCCGTCAGCCTCGAAGACGCCCTGCGCGGCGCGGAACTGGTCATCCTCGCCACCGAATGGCAAGAATTCAAGGACATGGACCCGCAGTGGGCGGCGGAGCTCGTCAACAAGCAATTGCTCATCGACGGACGAAACGTCCTCGATATCAATCCCTGGCGCAGTGCCGGATGGACAATCCACGCCTTGGGCCGGATGGCCGCTCCAGCATCCCGGAACTCCTAGCACAGACCTCGACACGAGCTTGGTTAGTATTGAGCACAAATCACCCCTCGGTCTTTAGATAGCTCAAGGCTGGCCACACTGAGAGAGCATTTAATGAGCGCATATCCACGTAACGCGAAACGCTACAAGGCAAACGTGTTTCAGCACGAAGGCATCACCGATTTCGGATCCAAAGCAGTCCGTAACGGGATCCACCAGATTGCTTACGGCAATGGCCTCCTAGAAATCTTCATTGAAGATCACTTTGCCGACACCACAATCGTGTTCTTTCACGGTTCTATCCCTGCGAAGAAGATCACGCTTCCTGTGTTCACCGGTATTAATGTGGGGCGCACAACTGGAGCAAACATAGTTCTTGTGTCGGACTCAACTCTCGAAACCGGCGCAAACCTTGCTTGGTACGCCGGTGACAGGAACCGTGCCCTACAAAAGGACCTACCACTTATGTTGGAAGCCGTTTTTCGTTCAATGGCTAGCCACAAGCACGCAATTTTCTATGGAGGCTCCGGAGGCGGATTCGCTGCGCTCTACTATGCCAGCTGTTTTGACGGGGCGCTGCCGATCGCTGCCAATCCCCAGACATCGATAGCTAAGTACCTCGAACCCGCTGTTCTGAACTTCACACGGCGCGCTTGGAAGTCCGATGCTCTTGAAGGACTTCCAATCACCTGGGATCTGTGCGACTTCTACTCCAACGTTTCACCCCGTCCTATTCTGTACTTGCAGGCAATGGGCGACGCTCATGTTGAGCTGCACCTTTCTCCTTTCCTTGAAAAGATTCCAGAAAGAGAGCAGGTTCATGTTCTAAAGCTCTTTAATGGCAAAGGACACAACCCACCCTCTCGGGATTTCGTGGAGGAGTTGCTATTTAAGGCGGTCCGCGTGAGTGGGCAGTGGGATCTGCTTTGGCCTTCGTTGCAAACGGACAACTCAAGCACTGGACCCGAACTTGTAGTACAGCACGATGAATATCTGGAAAGCTTAGGCACGGACGAGGACTAATAAGCTTTCCCGGAGCAACGTGGTGTTTGACACTCGTTGGCTCCGGGAATCTTGGGGTGGCTCGATCTAGCGCACGGTGAGTTTAAACTCCCACTTCTTCAACACCTTTTCAGCGTCCCGATCAACCACTTCCAGTCTCAGGTTCCACACCGCTGAGTTAAAAGCACAGAGGAAATCAAATTCCCCGGTGCGCTCATCTACCTCCACCGTCTTAAATAGCCTGTAGTTAAGGCTGCTGCCCGCTACCGACAGGTTTAACCGGGTACCAGGGGTGGCCACTCCCCTGAAACGAACTTTGCCCTTTTTGACCGATGCGGGGGGAATCACAGGATCCAGCAAGTAGAGGAACGGGGTCTTCGGATCAAAAATGGCGCTATTGGTCTTTACGATTTCGCGTTTCAGCTTATCGATCTCAGAGAACAGCTCCCGAATTCGCGTGGTTTCGGGCATGGACCTGCGCCACGTCAATCCCAACGTAGGCTTCGCTGTACGCTGAAAATCCTGCCATTCGGTCAACCCTTCGATATTTAACCCGAACTCACGCGCCAATTCCTCTCCAACGGGTGCCCATTCCCGGATTCGCTTTTGGCGCTCCTCGTAGGACCCGTCGGCTTGACGGTGAACCGTATAAAGGAAGTGCCTCCCTTTACCAAGAACCGACGTTGATTGAAATCCGAATCGTTTAGCGTTGAAGAGCGCCTTCGTGTGATTGTGCCAAATAACCCGACGGACTTCAGCGAGGGTTCCATAGTAGTAGGTGTTACTGGTCTGATTAGGAGACGTCCATTCACCATATGCAGCACCAGGCGCATCAAGCATGTAGCCGTCGGCCAGGGAAATAACTGCAGGCCGTCCCATATCGTCAACGGTATTAAGCGCGATTGTAAACGCATCGCGGGACACTGCGTCATCATCGTCGATTCGAATTACGAGTGCCCGTCGATCATCGCCCGCAACCGACCGCACGGCATTAAGGCCAGCACGGTTCGCCTCAATTGAGGTTCGTACAAATTGAAGGTGGACAGATCCTGCGCCGCCGGCTTCGTCGATTGCTGTGCGCAGAAATTCAAGAGCTTCAGCCGGCATATCTTCATCAAGCAGAATGAACCAATGGAACTCATGCCCCTCAGCTGCTTGCAAAACACTCGGCAACGTTACAGCTTTGAAAAGACCGAGTCGAGGGACCCACCAGTCAAGATCGAAGATTCCGATTCCGCATTTAGTAAGTGCGATTACAGGAACGGATGTACTCAAGATGCAAACCTCTTCTTAAACTTTTGGAAATTAGCTACTGCTACGGATGATTTGGTGAGTTGGGCCAATCCGAGCGTAGGTCTGGACTAGAGTCTCCGATTGTGCGGGGATATAGTTTGCTGTCTTCAATTCGAAGTCGAGTCGCCCTTGACCATGATTCAGCCCCCTTGACTTTCTTCAGGAAGTTCAATTCTACAAGCACCTCATCTTCCGGCGAGATGTTGTCAACAGAGAAGCTAATGGGCACGCCTTTTTCCGCACCGTCGATAGTGAAGCACGACTCCCCATTAATCCTAACTCCCCAGTTGAAGTAGCCTTTTGCAGAAGGACTGCCATAGGGAACCAAGACCCGGAAGGAGAGGGTCCCTGGCTCGTCCACAGGCGCAAACTTAATCCGTATCCCGGCGCCGGGTCCCACTTGAGACTGCGGCAATCTGTACTCGGCCTGAGGCTGGACTATTTGACTATTTCCTTTGCCGTCAAAAATAGAGGCTTTGCCCAGCATCCGGGTTGCCTGAAAGCGCAGATCGCGCCAATCTTGATAGAGCGTCTGTGCAGAGTTGACCGGCGGCCAATTCAGCTCAGGAGCATTTCTATCAATTAAGTCCCGTATAACGAGGCCTTCCGTGATTTCATCCTCAGGAAATGAGCTCATCAAGTCACGAATGCGCCGGTTTCCGGCAGGGATCCAGGTGTCGAACGCTGCATCAAGCTCATTGTTAATTTCGCCGAGCCACTTACCGTGCCTCAACTCCCAATACATCATGAGCTGTCTGTTATACCCATGCAAATTCGAACGGTACCCTAAAAGCTCCATTCGTTTTTCAATGTCATCCGGAAATCCGCTTTGAGCCTTGGAGACGGCGCGGTCAAATCCCGGCCCCAGTTGCGCCATTCGCGCCAACTCAATCGCATTACCCCGAATGTTCAGCCAGGTCCCACTCGCAAACTTTTGCCGGTAAGAGGCAACCAGATGATGGCCGTGCTTCCCATAAGTATTTTTTTGAAGCAACCCTGCCAATTCGCCACTGACTTTGGATTGTTTGGTCACGTCAAAAAAAATGTGCTCATTAAAGCGCACCGACTCAAGTAGGTCCCGAACGATGCGATCATCGGCAATCATGGTTCGACGAAAATAGGTTCCACCACCTCCGGCACCGTCACCAGATGGGACACCGTAGGTATAGCCTTTCAGCTTGTGCCAGTAGGGTTTGGCCATTGCAAGGACTAGTCGGCTGTCTATTCCGCCACTGATCGAAAAAGCAATATTCGGGAAAGCCTCGAAATAGGTCTTCTGGGCGCTCTTCCAGATGCGCTCGATCTCACGATACTTTTCTTCTCTATCAACGTCCCAGAATCCGTTCTCTTCTCGCGGATAGAATCGGGAGACCTTGAATTCTGGTACCTCCAAGACAAAGTTAGGGAGGAGATTGAAAACGCCTTTGATTGGCGTGAAATCTGCAGCCCATTGAAGTTGTCGCGTACCTTTGGTGACATCGTATTTTTTGAATGTTCCCAGCTCGTCCACGAGATGGAGGTGCGACGCAACTAGACGTTCCTGGTCGGAATAGTAGACAGTGCGCGCTCCGATGGCGTCGTTGTACACGTACGTTTGTCCTGCAAGATGTAAAACGATGACGTACCTCCCGCTGAGGAAATCAAGCTCCTCTTCAAAATCCTCTTTAGAAGACTGAGCACGTTCAAACAAATATCGCGCAGCAGGTAGGCCCTCGCCCTCGGGCGACGTGAGTGCCCAGTGCCCTCTAATCAATAGGAAGCTTTGATCGAGCCCTTGCACTAGCTCTTCCGCGACGATGTTGTCACTCCACCAGAAGAGCCCATTCGGGAGCTCTCTTTGAGTGAATTTCCGAATTGCTCCCAGATCATTTTCTGAAAGAACAAATCCACCTACGTATGGATCGCGGTGTCTTGATATCACGCGAGACTCATCCTTCATTTCCAACGGGACTGTCTGATCATTGAGGTCATTATTGGATCTGCTGGATCTGCTCACAGGCTTGAATCCTCTTCTGCCTCAGCCATCAAGCTTTGGAACTGCGGGCTTTCCGTTACCCGAGGGCCATACATTGAAGCAATCTCGTGAATACGCGAGATGCTCTCTGCCCGATCCTCGCCAACAACGTCTTTCAGCTTCACCAAGTACCACTTCTCAAGGAACGCCATAAATCGCGTGTCGGAGTAGTGGTCGATAAGGCCGATCTCCTTCAACCAGGAAGATCGAGACTCCTCTAGCGGCAAGTATTTTCTATAGAACTTCGCCGAAATAGAATTCACCGTCGAGTTGGCAACCTCCGCATAGTAAACGTGCACCGGAGTGGGTACGACTGCGATGTTTTCGGCGTAGTACAGCATCTGCTGGAAGAAGTACGAGTCTTGTCCGACAGCGCCCTCCGGCTGCTCAATACCAGTGCTGCGGAGCCAGGCGGTATCAGCGATGAGTGCTTGGATACTCATCGGCTGATACTTGGCTGTAGCCAGTAAGTCGCGGTTATTGCCACCCAGGTGGTAAGTCCCCTCTCCGCTTCGTTTGATTCCAGCTGCCTTAAGAGACTTCTTGAGGTGCCACGAATTGTTGATGACGCTTCGAGTTCCCTTGAACTTCACCATGTTTCCAAGTGCGAACGAGAGTGGCTCAGAGCGCATTAACTCAAGAAGCTGGATATAAGCATCTTCCACTTGTTCGTTGTCCGGATCTAGGTAAGTAACGAACTTTGTGCGCGCGAGCTCAAGGCCCTTGTTCCGAGGACGAGAAGCGCTACCCGATCCCCCTGGTGGGAACCGGAAAACTGAGACATTCTCGTAAACCTGCTCAAGCACGGCTAATGCATGAAGCGTTTCCTTGTCCGTCGACCCGTCGTCGACCAGAAGAATTTCCGCCGTTGAGAATACGGAGCTCCTCCGCAATGATTGGAAGCACTTGTGAATCAGGAATCGGCCGTTGTTGTAGACCGGCACAATTACTGTCAGATCCTTTGCCTCCGGCGAAGAAACTATTGTATTTGCAACCGCAGCGGTTCTCACCAAAATCGCCCGCCCAATGGGGGTGGTGTTAAAGGTCTCCCCCGGCTCCAGCCAAAAAACCTGCAGGGTCGACCTCGGCCCCGGCTCCACGAATTCATAACAAGTCCGCGGGTCATCTACTGGGCAAAGCTCTACTGCGTCGGCGTCGCTGTAGCGGAAAGCCGCAACCGCATCTGCAACCAAAAAAGGAGAATTGAGCGATAGGTTGTTGGCGAAGACGACGACATCGCCATCCTTGCTGCCTTGTGTTTTTGCAAGCTCGTCTCGAGTGACCCATTCAAAGTCGAAGTCTCCGTCTTGAGAAGCCACGAAGTCCGCGAAGTTTTCCTCATCATCAGCGACAACGAGAATGCGATGCTCAGTTCTAGTGTGCGGCACTCCAACCACATCGAGGATTTGATCGACTCGTTCAAACGCAGTGTCATTGAGGAACACGTCTCGGATGCCGCTCGCTCGACCGTAGCGGAAATACTCCGTGCTCAAGTTATCAACGAACTGCTGAGCGTCTATCTCAGAATCGACGATTGCAACATACGGGTATAGGGAATTCACTCCGTTGCTGTAGTTAGATAAAACGGTCGTACCGGTCGCCAGTAGCTCTACAACGCGATTGGCAAACATGGTTGAACTCGCCGTAACTGAATTCAGGTTTACACCAAAAGGGAGAAGCCGTTGAATGCGATGAACGTCTTCGTGCGAGATCGGTCTCCGCAGATGCGGAAGAAAATCATCCGGGTAGTTATAACGGGATAGATCGCTTTTGAAGTCGCTCTGATCCAAATCCGCATTGCGGTCGAAAATCGACAGGTCGAGGTGGGAATCCTGGACTCCCTTAAAGATTTTCTTTGCCGCTTGTGCACGAGACTTGTATTTGTGCGAAAGCCACGATCCCGCAAAAATTACATCGTTACCGTCGAATCGCTCACTTCCAACGGGATTGGTTCGCTCGAAGTTGACCGCGAAACGCAAGGCCTCGACCGGTGTTCCATCACCCACCGCTTCCTGGTACTTGGGCACCATTTCTTCAGCGGACGTGAAAATGAAGTCCGCTTCCTTCGCAAGACCAAGGAACTTCGCAAAGTTTGGCGGGTCTTCCTTCGAATAAAAAACGATCGGGATGTCAAGCGACCGAGCAAGCGGAGCGGCCTTTTCGGAGAAGAGCCGACGCCCTTCAGAATTCGCCCCACCGAACCCATGCCATTCGTCCTCCAACCCTCTCCAAGCGGAAACTACGAGCAAGAGGTCCAAAGTCGGAATCTCTTTGTCCAAGTTCTCCGGGGTCAAAGGCACAAAATCGGCCGCAACTCGGAGAGACTCGTAAAGAAATCTATCGGCGATGATGCCGATCCGAACGTTCCTTCGCTTGTCCCAGCGCTGTCGGAGTATAGCTGGCAAGGAACCAGCCTCTGTCAACATCTCGTCTAGTCGTTGCGAAAACTCGCTGTTATAAAAGTCCACGCGCTGTTCGTAAGCGTCGCGAGAATTAGTGGGATCCAAAAAGACGTGCTTGCCCGACAGAGCATCGCGGTATGCCAGCGTGTGAGTGTATGAGCGTAGGTCCCGGGATGCCGACTTGGTTGCTTCGGCTTTAGCTTCCAGCTCAGCCAGGCGATCTAACTGCTTTTGTACGGCCGCGTCCTTCACTTCTTTGCCTTCCTAAAAGTGCTTCTCATTGCCCAATACTTTTTCTTAATCTGCAAAACCCCTCGCGGTACGTCTTTGCCGCGCAATGATTTTGGTAGGAATGGCAAGCCAGCGCGCTCTTCGTCGGGAATGCCGAGCTTCTTTTCCAGGACGCGGACTCGCTGTTTTAATTCCGCAATCTTCCGATCTCGCTTTTGAATTCCGGCAAGGAGTTTTCTATCCCGATCAATCTCAAAGAGCAGAGCATCGCAGGTCTCCTCTAGTTCGACGGTCAAACGCCGAACTTGATCAGCTACGTCTTGAGATGATTCGAAATCGTCAACCGGTCGCACTTGTTTTGCCACGCCGCTAATACCTTCTCTTTGACATTCGAGTTCGGACACACTCAGCGATATTGCTGGTCAATTCTATCCAAAATGATCTTATAGACACGCTTACTTAGGCGCTCATTTAGGGATTGCTCCAGCATCGGCACAAGAATCCTCCTAGTATTAAAAGGCAATATTACATCGGCTGCCATTTCATATTCCGCGTAACCGCCGGCAGCCCACGAGCTCAATCGGCTTTCCCAGTAGAACAGATCAAACGGGTGGAAAGTCGCTTGTTCACTCATATCAAGCTGGGTGTAATCGACGTACGAATCGAGGTAACGCACCAGTTCGACATTCTCTGAAAACGAAGATTGCGTGAATTTCTTTGCGAGACCGTGTGCATTGAGAAGTGATGAATCCCTCTCACGGTAGAAAACCGTGCCAACCTCCGGCCCAAGCAAAATCGCCACCTGGCCGTCATGGTCAAGTTCGTTATAGAAGTTTTCCGCCAACGCGGGGAATCGTGCCCACCCTGTAAACGTCTTTGCATAGGTTTTTCTGAAGCGACTGGACTTATCGGACGGCTTCAAATCCATTACCAAAAACCGCAAATCAGACTCCACGGCTAGGCGGCTAGCCGCTATCAGGTCATTTCTGGAGTGGGATGGGTTCTTATCGAAGGAGTGGTAGGTGAATGCAATCGCATTCAGTGCATGCAGTCGATCGAGGGTCGCTTTGAGAAACACTCGCGAATCCCAGCCCGCGGTCAACCCGAAATAGAAAGGCCTTCTCCTATCTATTCCGAGCTCGAGTTGGCGGTTGAGCTCTTCCTCCACCTGACGTGCTGTTTCGAACGCGTCACGTCTCTTTGGTGAGTAGCCCTCCGAAGGGAAGAACCGAGAATGCTTTGCCTCGTTATTGTTCACCGTCAAGACACAGTTCGCCGTGACCATTGAAACTGCATCGTGCGGCGCCATTGCTCCGGGCAGCCACTTTCCAGCGGGGCTCTTGTAGTCAGGGTGATTTAGAAACGAACGCGACCTGTCTGTAGCCACCGCATCGATAGCGCGTGCGGTCAGAGTCGAATGTGACGATGCGACAAAACCACGCTCCGTTACGGCCCAGAAACATGACCGACTTGCGGTCGCATCTCCGTAGATTCTCATGGTCTCCCCGTTGACCATGAGAATTACAAACCTGCCTCCGAGCCACGTGACATACTCGTCCAATGCACGAAATTCCGAGCCGCTGCTCGCCGCTTCTATGAGCCTGCGACAAATTTCGGAATGGTTACTCGAATGCAAATCTGAATCAATCGCTGTGCCGATGAGGACCGCAGCCCACTCGAAATCGTCTGGTGCACAGATTTCTACGGGCAACCGCTCGTCATGCCAGAGATCGAGGTCACGGATGGAAAGATGTTCCCACCCGCTAGGCACAAAATGCGGCTCCTCACCTCTAGAAATGAGGTATCCCCTACCAAACGGTGTTACCTCATCATCGATTCTGCGAAATCGTGGAACCAAGGCAGCGCCTCGAGACGATCTACCACGTTGCCGGTACGCGGAAACCTTCGTTTTCACCGGTCTCACACGTCGGTATAACGACTCAAAAGGCCACCAAGCGGCGACGCACTTCAGACTGCTGCGAATGGGCATTATGCCAATTTCCCCATTATGGTTTCCCGGAAAACGTCATATACGCCTTCAGTGTAGTGAAACGGCGCAGGCCCCCACTTGTGCTTGGAATCAGCAACTGTATCTTGCATCCGCAGAACCTCAAATCCGTTTGCCTCCGCGAAGTCCCAGTACCGCCGGTAGATCGCGTTATACGCACCAGCCTTGACTGCCTCAAACAATCCAACAGTCTCACCAGTTTCATCAACCAAAGCCCAGTCAGGAGCTAACAGTAGCGTCTTTTCAACTAGCCCGTTCTTTTGGAGCACGTCTTTGAACTGGAGGAATCGCTCCTTCCATATTCGGAAGTGGTCCTCTTCGCCGAAGTCGATATGGGGGACACCAGTAGTGATGCTGCTGTAGTTCTCCATCCGCCTGAACTCTCCGCTGTCTGTAACAAACGTGTCCACATCGAATTGCCAAGCGCCGAGCCGTTCAACATTCAAATCCCACAGCACCAGGTCGACTTCCGAATTTTCTTCGACATCACGAAATAGCGAGCCTGCAAGATCAGCTTCGAGCATTCGACGCTGAAATTGACTGCGCAGGTCGACTTTGGGAACTAGTTTCGTTGCATCAGTGCCGGCAGAGATGAAGGATTGACGCGCTACGTACCGCTTGAGCTCAAGGGACTTTCCTAGAAGGGGGTCGACCGTGTCGCGACTAACGCAGCCGCCAACAATGAGCAGACTGTATTTCGGTGATGTCACTTCTGTCCTCACGCACTAGAGCAAACTGGTTGTAATCGAAAAAGTTTGAATAATCCTACTAGCACCCAACTCATTTCCCTTTTTAGGACGATCGGCGAAAGAAGTCTAGATTATGGTCGTGCATTACAAACCCAACGCGAATTGTTAGCTGAGGAAAAACGTGAGTACGGTGCAACAAAATGTCATCGAGGTCGATGACACCTATTTGAGGAGACTTAGCGCCAGGCCAGGCCTAGGCAGATATCTCGCACAACTTTGGCAACGCCGCCATTTTATTTGGGCTGAGGCTAGGAACAAGGCTTTTTCACGAGGTAGAGACATGTACCTCGGGCGGGCGTGGATTGTGCTTCAACCGATTCTTGATACCGCCGTTTACATCCTTGTCTTTGGTGTTGTCCTCAACATCTCAAAGAATATTGACTATTTCATTGGGTACCTGGTTATCGGTGTTATTTTCTTCAACTTCATCACTAGAGGCCTGAATTCTGGTGCTGGATTGATTCAAAGCTCGAAAGGAATGATCTCGTCATTCTCATTCCCGAAGGCGGCGCTCCCCATCTCGCTGACTGTCAAGCAGCTGCTTGACAACATCGCGCCAGCGATCGTCGGTCTTCTCATTGCGTTTTTGTACCACGGGCTGACGCCTAGCCCTGCGATCCTTACGGTGCCCGTCTTTTTCCTGATGATCCACTTGTTCTCTCTAGGAGCAATGTTGATCGTCGCAAGAATTACGGCGTTCATTCCCGATTTGAAAGCCCTTGTGTCTACTTTTACTCGCGGTTTGTTCTTCGTATCAGGCGTGTTCTTCGACATCCACCGATTCGATTCGAATGAGACCATTCAGTCCATCATGCTCGCAAATCCCGCCTACCAGTTTTTAACAGCGGTACGCGAAGCAACCATTTATCAAACCGTTCCTCCCCTCGGCCGGTGGCTCTATCTCGCTGCTTGGACATTTGGTCTACTCATTATCGGTTTGATCTTCTTCTGGGAAGCTGAAGAAAGGTACGCGCGTGTCCGGTAAACCAACCGTTGTAGTACGAGATCTGTCTAAAACCTACCGCCTGACGTCTTCGGGCTCTATCCGTGGACTCGGAAGGAAGACCACATCTGTCGATGCCTTGAAGTCCGTTTCGTTCGTCTCCTACCGAGGCGAGTCAGTCGGCATTTTAGGCAAGAACGGCTCAGGCAAATCTACCCTGCTTCGGATCATCGCCGGAAACGAGTCTCCTACGTCTGGACTCGTACGTGTATCTGCTGAGCCACGGCTCCTGGGCGTGTCAGCCGCCCTTCAAGGCGCTTTGACTGGAAGGGAAAACGTAAGACTCGGCTTGCTTGCCATGGGACTGCATCCTGACGAAGTTGCGCAACTAGAAGACTCCGTAATCGAATGGGCCGACTTAACGGATTCAATCGATCGGCCACTGCGTACCTATTCCTCAGGTATGTCTGCCCGTCTGAAGTTCTCCATCGCAACATCAGTGCGTGCCGAAATCTTGCTCGTGGATGAAGCTCTGTCCACAGGAGATTCAACCTTCACCTCAAAAGCTAAGAAACGAATGGATTCATTCCTCGAGGAATCTGGCACTGTTTTCCTTGTATCGCACGGAGCAAAGACGATTCAGGACAATTGTTCACGTGCGCTGTGGCTTCACGAGGGCGAAATCATCGCAGACGGCCCCGCCGAGTCGCTTACGAAGCGGTACAGAGTGTGGAGTAACCGAGCAGCCACAGGAAAGGACGACGAGGCTAAGAAAATCATTCGCGAAACAGCGGCTTCCTATACCCCTCCCACTATCCGTCTTTCCAGCGAAACAGCCTCCCGCTAACACTCGACGTTGAGTATGCCCGATCCGATCGCAATTACTCGGGCATTTGCAAAGATGACTTCGTCGTCGACTTCCCAAGTGTGCGCTACTGAAGGCGATCGCATCTGGACGAAGTTAAAGCGGTCCGCGGAATAGATGGTGTATCCGTTCTTGACCGCACCGTTGAGAAAACCCGTGTCTTCGCCCTTGGTGCGATCCGGAAACGCCAACCCTTCAGTTACCTGGCGGCGCCAGACTAGTGTCGGACCTGCCACAAAATCCGTGAAACACATTTCGTGGTCTGGATTCCTGAGCAAAAAACTGTCCGACTGCCCATGGTGCAAATACGATGCCCGCTTACCTACGATGTCGGCGCCAGAATACTCAAGTGCGTTGATCTGATCCCGCAGGTAGTTTTCAAAATAGAGGTCGTCGTCATCAAACTTGGCCATGAAGTCGCCGGTTGCTTCGGCCGCCAAGTGGTTCATACATTTACCGAGGGACCAAGACTTTGGCGCTTGAAAGACCTGTCCTGACACCCCCTCAGGAAACTGCGCTCTGACGGCCTCCGGTTGTTCGTCGATTCCATGAAGCATCATCATGAGCTCAACTTCGACATTACGTTGCCGCGCAACCTGTGAGAAGAGATGACTCAACTGTTGCGGGCGGTTTGTCGAAGCCAGAATCGACACCTTTGGTCGTGCATCGCTTTGCTTCTCAACCAATCCGATCGAACTAAGAAGAGTGAAGGCGCGATCGGTGTAGGTGTGATTCTCCCAAATTTTCCGTTGTGCCCTGTGGCTGATCCGGTCTCGGACTTCTGGAGAATTAACGATGCGTCGAAGCAGATAGCTGCCCCCCTCCACATCGCGGATGATTGGGATCTCATCCTCGCTAAACATTTCATGTAAAGCAACACTGTCGGTTGAAACGACCACCGCACCAGACGCACCCGCTTCAAAAATACGACGGCTGCACATCGTAGGGCTTTGTGTGATCGTGTTGACGTTGAGAACAACTTTGAACCTTTTGAAGGCCGACAACATCTTGTTGTACGGCAACGCACCTTCTACATAGCGCTCGTATTCTGAGGGAAACTGGTATTTATCTTCTTTTCCTGCAAAGCGGGAAAAGATTACTAAACCGTCCTTAAGGCTTCGAGATGCTCGCACCGCAGCGTCTAAAACAAGTGCGATCTGTTGTTGGCGCGATTCGAATTTATGCGCAAAATACGTGCCGGCAAATGCAATGTCGCCCCGGCGTTCCTCCCCGGCTTTCAAAATCGGGTTATGAAGAACCGGCTGAGCAGCGAACGGTAGGACGCCCACTTTTGCACTTGGCAAAGCGGCCTCATACTGCGGGACCAGGTTCGCGTCTGTCGTGAACACGAAATCGAACAATTCCGCCGTTTTGATGAAGTCGTCGAAGTGAGCCGGATCTTCCTTATTCCAGAACACCGTCGGAATGCCACTAGCTTTGCACCAATCCACCAATTCCTTCAGCGCTGGAGATGGCGCGTTTTCTCCAGTCAGCTGATACTGCCATTTTCCTCCATTGCCGTTCCACGCGGATTCTACGAAAAGTAGCTCGAATGGCCGCTCGTCGCTTTGTCCATTGAGTACAAACTCGCCAGGGTTCACTGGACGCAGGTCAAACTCGTATCCCCACGCTCGTTCGGAAAACTCATCCAGAATCGATCCAACCGTTACGTTTTGAAAAGGTTTTCTCGGGTTGATCGCAGGAGTGATCTCTTCAACGTCAGACCACTCACCAAAAGACCTCGGGGCAATGCGTCGCGACAGAGCGAAGGCAGCCTTTTCTGCTGCTTTCCGCGCTCCCTGCTTTCGCATAACATTCACGAAGCGCACCATGTCGCCGCCCACCGAACGCGCTTGTTCTTGAAATTTGACCATCGCGGTTACTCCTTTACATTTTGGCGTCTATCGTCTCATTCTGAATTACGCGTCAGGCGAAAGTGTCTCCTCGTAAGCTTCGATCAGTCGTTCAGCACTGGACCGCCATGTCCGTGTTTCCAAGAAGGCCTCCAGCCGATGACCATAAAAGTGGTCTGGTTCCACAAGTGCCTTCCTAATCGCGTCGCTCAACGCTTCGGGATCATCGGGTGGAACATACAAAGCCAACTCACCAGTGGCTTCCCTAACCGCGGGAAGGTCGGAGGCAACCACTGGAATCTTCATTCCCATTGCAAGCAGCGGCTTAAGCGGGGTGACTGCCCTGCAAACTTCGTAGTCACGTCGTGGCAACACAAACACGTCTAACGCAGCACACCACAAAGGAATAGCTTCTGGGTCTTGCTTGCCTGCAAAGACGACGCGATCTGCTAAACCCCTCTCCTCTACTAAATGTTGTAGGGCAGGCAGCTCAGAGCCGCTACCGACTATCAATGCTTTGGTGTCGTCATCAAGGAACTCCAAGGCTAAGACAAGCGAATCGAGCCCCTCATAGTCAACAACCGAGGTGATTGTCCCGACTAGTTTTGTGCTCGACGGAATCCCGATCTTTTCTCTTGCGAAGTCCCTGGTGGGGGCTTCTATGACCTCATTACGATCGAACCCATTCGGAACAACGTAGATGTTGTCCTTTGGAACTCCGCGTTCTTCAACGCGACGCCGTGATACGTCGCTGAGCACAAGGACTGCAGAAGCAGCTTGCATAGCTTGGGTTTCGCGTCGTCTGAACTCTGCGAGAAATTCCCTACTTCTTTGCCTCGAGTTCTCTAACTCCAATGTCTTATCGCGCTCCCCACGCACTTCGTAAACCCATGGGATTTCAAGGATCCGTGCGACCTCGCTGATCAAGCTCGCATTCCTGAAGTCTGTCGTTGTGTGCAGCAGGGTGATATCAAGCTGCCGCGCCATCTCTACAAGCAAATTAATGGCTTTACGGCGATTCTGAGCTCTCTGCAAAGACATTCGGCTGGGCAGCAACAAGAAGTAATTAATGTCATCAACGGATACGGAATTCCGTGTGGGAACCACGCCAATTGTCGCCGGATATCCCATTCTTGTAGCTGGGTAAACAGCTACATCTTGCCGCCTAAGTTCTTGGAGAAGCTTTTGCGTACGCACCGTGTATCCACTGACTGTGTACGGCTGCGCACTATTGACCAAATACAGGACTCGGGCTTTGTCACTAGGCTGCCGAATATCTGATGGGAAAATTGGATCGTAAAAGTCTTGCCAGGAGGTTGTGTCCGGAACTCCCGCTCGAGACATGCTCCCCAAGGGAACAGGCAATCTGAAGCCACATTCCTGGAACTTTCGGCCAATTTTTACGGAGACTTTCTGTAGAAACGGCATCGGTCCCGACAAGAAGTCCGCCGCCATCGCAGAGAAAAATAGCTGGCAGTACCTAGCTGGATGCATTGTCATCCGATGCTTCGATCTGCTGCAGTATCTGAAGCAATCGCACAGGCGTGATTTCTTCACGCTCTCGGATCACCCAATCACGGCCGGTGGTTCCGACACTAAGACGCTTTGGGTTATTTCCGAGCGACACCCACAGGTTTGCGAGCGCCAATGGATCCTGCGGTGCGACTACGTCTCCACCGCCCAGACTTGAGATTAGATCAGCGGCCTCCCCCTCCACAACCCCCGAAATATGAATCCGGTTAAAAAGTAACTCATACGTCTTGGACGGCACTGTGCGTCGCAGCGGTTCCCATTCGGCCAAATGCACTAGCGCTGTGTCAGCCCAGTCGTAATAGGCGTTCAAAAGTTCTGCTGGTTTCAGCCGAATAAAACGCGCGTCGACTCCAAACGCCTGGGCTTTTTCCTGAAGCAGTTCACGGGCTGCACCCGCGCCAACAAAAATCATATGAACTTGGAGCCCCTGTTGTTTGGCCAGCTTGGCAGCTTCCAAAGCGTTTTGCAGGTTTTGCGCGCGGCCTATAGTTCCTGCGTACAGTACGTTTAAATGGCCGCTCTTGCGGTGACTCCCTCTATCTTCCGTCGGCTGGCTAGCTACTGGAAAGACATTTCGAATTACCACAACTTCGGGGCTATTTCCTCGCGTAGACAATTCACGGCGAGACTCCAAAGAGGCTTTCAAGGTGCTCGAGGTGACTAAAATCGCCCTTGCTCCCCGCAGGAGAGAATTCAGTACCTTTGTGGACACTCGAGTGACGAGCTGAAGAGGTCCGTTCTTTGCCAGCTTCTCTCGGATCGACGGGTCCCCGACTTCAGCATTCCAAGACGAAGCTTGCCCCATGAGGTCTGGCCATGCATCTCGGAGGTCGATAACGTAGGGGCGATCGAAAATTTTCGCGGCCACCCACGTAACCCCCGCGGTTGGCAAAGCGGGAACCGTCCCTATAACAAGATCCGGCTCAATCTGCTTCCTGTTCCTAATGAGCGTGCGAACTTGCGAAAGAGCAATCAGGAGCTGGCTAGCAGCCTTCGACGTTATCGAATCGCCTACCCGGTACGCGGAACTACGGAAGATAGTCTCGCCTTTTGCCCCTTTATAAGGCATCTTCCGCGTCTGTGTACTGTCACCCGTGGTGTCGACAGAACGACTGTTCCGCGGTGGCGGTGCAACGACGCAAACTTCATGCCCGGCATCGATGAGCATTTTTGCAAGCCAAGACCAACGTCGTTGCGGCACTCCATTTTCTGGGTACCAATACTGGGTGACGAGAAGAATACGCACGTCCTCGCCACCTCCGTTCGACTATGGGCTGAATGATTGTGGGGCCAGCGGGGCTCGAACCCGCGACCAGCGGATTATGAGTCCGCGGCTCTAACCGACTGAGCTATAGCCCCTAGTGCGGCTCCGGAACTCTTGTTCCTAGAGCTGCAGTCCTTAGGCGTAAAGCACGAGTGCGTTAGCGCCAAATGCCTCTAGTATCAATCACAGTCTTTCCATTGAGCAAATCCTGGTCGACGCCAACAAACTCTCGGTGGTCCACAAGAAGGACTACGACGTCCGCGTCTTCGATGGCCGTGGTGAATTCGGCCAATTCGATGTTCTTGTGCACGGCGAGACGGTCGGGCAGGGAATCTACGTTCGGTTCCACAACAGAAACCGTGGTTTCGGGATTTCGTTCAGCCAACTGCTCAACGATGCCCAGCGCCGGCGACTCTCGAAGATCGTCGATATCCGCCTTGAATGCGATACCAAGAGCTGCAACCTTTTTATTGTCAGACTTGCTGAGCGCCTCTTCTACCTTGTCCAGAACGAACGACGGCTTACCATCGTTGATCTCTCGTGCCTGGCGAACAATCTTGGCTTCCTCCGGAACGGCGGAAACGATGAACCATGGATCGACAGCAATGCAGTGTCCGCCGACGCCCGGACCCGGCTTGAGGATGTTGACACGTGGATGGTGGTTGGCGAGCTCAATCAGCTCCCAGACGTCGATTCCAAGACGGTCGCTGATGAGAGAAAGCTCGTTCGCGAAAGCGATATTCACGTCTCGGAAGGAGTTCTCGGTGAGCTTCGCCATCTCTGCGGTCGTCGCATCCGTCGTTAGCAATTCGGCGGTGCAGAACGTCGCGTACAAATCACGAGCAAGCTCCGTGCCCTTTGGAGTCAAACCACCGATGACGCGGTCATTGTTCTCCATCTCCTCCATAATCTGTCCCGGCAGGACGCGCTCAGGACAGTGAGCGATAAAGATGGCATTCTCGTCTTCTTCGTTGAGCGAGAGGTCGGGCCGCTTCTCAATGATGTACTCCGCCATGTTGCGAGTCGTTCCCGGAGGAGAGGTGGACTCCAACACCACGAGGGCCCCCGGACGCAGGTGCGGAGCCATCGCATCGACCGCTGAGTTGATGTATTTGGTATCGACCTCGTGATTGTCGCCCTTGAACGGCGTTGGCACGCAAACGATGTAGGCGTCCGCCTCGACCTGATCGAAACGTGCAGTAAGCAGGCCGCGTTCCACGACGTCCTTGAGCAACTCGTCAAATCCTGGTTCAACAAACGGCACTTCGCCCTTGTTGATGGACTCAACAAAGGTGGGGTTCACATCAACACCAGTTACCTTGACGCCCTTGGACGCGATAAACGCGGCGGTCGGAAGACCGATGTACCCAAGGCCAACGACGCAGACATCTTTAAACGTATTTTGCACCGCGGTGTTTGCCACTTTCATTTCCTTTCGCATGGGTCCTCTTCGAACCCGCTATCTCTGCGGCTCGGATTGTTCCATTAGAGCGTACCCTTGCCGACCTATCCCTTGTATCTAGCCTCGGCTAGTTGCCATCGATTTCTGGTTCAAATTCACCTATGCGTTCGCCGATGCCCACCAACTCGGCAATCGCGGCAACAGCTCGCTCGGCGGCTTTGCCATCACCATATGGGTTGACTGCATTTGCCATCGCTTCATAGGCCGCATCTTGGTCGAGAAGGTTCCTCGCCTCCGCGACAATTCGATCCCGGTCAGTGCCGACGAGCTTCACCGTTCCAGCCACAACGGCCTCGGGACGCTCGGTGTTCTCACGCATCACGAGGACCGGCTTTCCAAGCGACGGCGCTTCTTCTTGGACGCCGCCCGAATCTGTCAGAACGAGGTAGGCGCGGCTCATCAAAGCCGTGAACTGGTCATACGGCAGTGGATCCGTAATTATGACGTTCGGGAGATCCTCTACCTCTGGAAGAACTGCATCGCGCACCTTTGGGTTGAGGTGCAGCGGCAACGCGAAAATGTGGTCCGGATAAGACTTTGCAAGGTCCTGGACTGCCCCACCAATCTCTTTCATCGCGTCGAGGTTCTCACGGCGGTGGGTCGTAACAAGCACAAGCTTCTCATCGGAGTTCCGAAGCTCCTCTAGCCGCGAATCCTCAAACTCGACGTCCCACTCCGACGCGGCGAGCAGCGCATCAATGACGGTATTACCCGTCACAACAATGTCCTTCGAACGGAAGTTCTCTCGGCGAAGATTTTCTCGTGATTCGTTGGTCGGAGCTAAGTGAAGCGACGTGATCTGCCCGATGATCTTACGGTTCGCCTCCTCGGGGAACGGGGAGAAGATGTTACCGGTGCGCAGACCAGCCTCGAGGTGAACCACCTTCACCCCCTTGTGGAAGCCAGCAAGTGCCGCCACCATCGCCGTCGAGGTGTCGCCCTGGGAGATGATCACATCAGGCTTTTCTTCCTCGATAATCGGATCAAGCCCTTGAATTGCACGCGCCACCAACTCGTTGAGCGTTTGCCCCGGCTTCATCAGCGCCATGTCGTAGTCCGGAGTGATACCGAAGCGCTTGTTCACCTGCTCCAGCATTTCGCGGTGCTGGCCGGTCGAGACCACTACGGAATCGAAACGGTCGTCGTTCTGGAGCGCGCTCACCACCGGTGCGACCTTGATCGCCTCCGGGCGGGTGCCGTAGACGGTCATAATTTTGGGCTTGTCCGACATAGATTCCTTAAGGGTCGTTCGTCACAGGGATACTCACTACAACTTAATACAGCACCGTTAGTCAGGTGAGCCAAGAGCAGCAAACCCACTCCACTTTCCCGCTGTACTCTAGCCACCATGTACCAATACGTTGTCGGGGCCGCCGCCGGGTATGTGCTCGGCACGAAAGCCGGCCGGAAGCGCTACCACCAGATCGTCAACGCCGCCCAAGCTGTGGCCAACTCCCCGGTGACCAAACAGGTGACCGCCTCTGCTCGCCGGGCCATTGCGAACAAGATTGATCCGGAGCCGCGCATGCGCGAGGTGAAGGACCTGCGCAAGGGCAAGAAACTGCGCGGCAAGTCGGACAAGCAGATCGAGGACACGATCTACGAGCCGGATCAGGATTAGGCCAGCCCGGCGACGATCCCGTCGAGGATGTCCTTTTCGCTGATGATGAAGCTGGTAGCTCCGGCTTCGCGCTCGAAGGCGTCCATGAGCTGCTCCACCACGGTGGAACCGGAGCCGATAACGTCCGCGCGGCCGGGGTGGACGACGGGTTTCTCGCGGCGTTGCGCCGCGGTCTTGCCGCGGAGGTCAGCGGTTACTTCACGGAGACGCTCGAAGGGGATCTCCGACATGTGGATGCGTTCGGGGTCGTAGCTATCCAGCCCCTGCGCAAGCGCGGAGAGCGTCGTGAAGGTGCCGGCGCACCCCACGAACGTCTGGGCCGCTGCAAACGGAATGGTGGACGCGGCGTCGGCAATTTTCTCGTCGATAAGTGCGCGTGCCTTAGTGGTCTCCTCCGCTGTGGGCGGGTCCGTTTGCATGATGCGCTCGGTGATGCGCACACACCCCATTTGGGTGGAGATGGCGTGGCCCTCCATGACGAACTCCGTCGAGCCGCCGCCGAGATCGATCACGCAGAACGGGCCGCGGGCCGGGTCGATGTCCGCGGTGGCGCCGGCGAATGACAGCGCCGCTTCCTCCTCGCCGGTGATCACCTCGGCGACTGCGCCCGGCTGGATCTGGCCGAGCAGCTCGCGGGTCATGGCGAAGAAGTCCTCGCGGTTGGCGGCGTCACGGGTGGCGGAAGTGGCCACCATGCGCACGCGGGTGACGTGCTCGCGCTGCATCTCCTCGACGTAGTCCGCAAGTGCTGCACGGGTGCGCTCGATCGCTTCAGGGGCGAACTGGCCCGTCTCGTCCACACCCTGGCCGAGGCGGACGATGGTGTTGCGGCGGGAGACCTCGCCGGTGTCTGCGTCGTGGATGAGCAGGCGGATGGAGTTGGTGCCGCAGTCCACGGCGGCGACGCGGATCATGCCAGCCCCTCCCCTGCTTCCTCAAGGGTGATGCCGAGGTCGCCGAGCGTGGGCCAGTCGGCGGGGATGGCGGTGCCGCGCAGGTCGCCGTGTTCGGCGGCGAGTGTTACCGCTTCGGTGCCGAAGCGGACGCGGTCCGGGCCTTCGGCCAGCGCGTAGGCGATGAGGACGTGGAGGCACTTCACTCGTTCGGGCATGCCGCCGCCGGAGAAGTCGGTGCCCAGGTTCTCGATGGCGTTGCGCTCGGCGAGGAAGTGCTCGTGGGCGGCTTGGTAGTCGGCGCGGAGGCGCTCGCCTTCATCGCTGTCTTCGTTGAGGCGGTTTTCCATCCACTTCATCACCTGCGCAACCTCGAGTCGGGAGGCCTCGGCGGTCAGGCGCGGGTCGGTGAGGTAGTAGAGGGTGGGAAACGGGGTGCCGTCGTCAAGTTTGGGTGCGGTTTTCACCACGGCCGGCTGGTTGTCCGGGGTGGTGTACGCGATGGCGAGCACGCCGCGCGGGGTGCGGCCGAGCTGCTCCGCAACGGTGGCGAGTTGTTCGTCTGTGGGAGGAGTGTGCATGCGGGCCATTGTCCCACACGCTGGTTACTGCGCTGGCGCGGGAGCTTCTGGCGCCGGCGCTTCGGGGGCGGGGGCGGGCGGAGCGTCGTCGATAGGCGGAAGCTCCTCGGTTGGGACCTCGCGCAGGGAATCCCACATCACCTGTGGCCAGGTGCGGGTGTCGGGGATGTCGTCCTTGCCGGTGGTAATCGCCTCGGGGGCGGTCATGCGGGGGTCGATGATGCGCCAGGCGGTTTCGCCCTCTTCCATCACGCCGAGGCGGCGGCGGGCTTCCTGTTTGAGGAAGGCGTCGTCGTCGTACATGGCGATGTCGTCCTCAAGGGCCTTTTTCTGGGCCTCCAGGCGGGCGATGGACTCGTTGGCGCGGGCGATTTCGGCGCGGCCCTCGTAGAAGTTACGCAGCGGAGCCGCGATGGCCAGCAGCACGAGGATCAGCACAGCGATGAGGATGACCACGCTCGCCATGTCCTGCTTCGGGAATGCGATGGCCCTGCCGCGCTGCTTGCGGCGCGCGGCGCGCTCGGCGTTTTCCCGGTCGCGGCTGGCAACGGGGACCGTGCTGGGGCGGCGGGTGCGGGAGCGCTTCGTCATAATCAGCAGATGATACGCCAGAGGTGAGAGGTGCTCGAGGATCTCGCGGATGGCGGCGCGGCCGGCGTGGCGGGTGCGCGTGTCAGCTGATCGGACATGGCCAACTTTGGGTGCCGGGATCCCATCCTGCATCGAGGTGGTGTTGCGTCGTAGAAGCTGACATTCCAGCGATTTTCGGTGTGCGTTTGCCCAGGTGGGAATAGTGCGTCGTTAACTTTTGCGAGCACACGCCTTAAGCCCGATGTTTTTCCATCCGATCTAGCTGCTTCCGGAGTGGTTCTAGCGCTACTTCGATTTGGTTATTAATCAATTGCAATACGCTGTCGCCGATAACCATGTCCCCCGTTCCTTGCATGGTGTGAACCAGCCGTTTGCGAAGTTCATCGATGTCCTCCGCGGAAGACGCTTCGGCGCTAAGTTCAGAGACCAGTTGCATACCCGATTTCGCCCCGTAGGAACGAGCTGCCGGCTCCAGCTTCTCGGCGAGGTCATCGATGCCCACGTTTTCTTTCCGCAGGGCATCCGCGACCAGGTCAGCCAGGTATCCCCTTTCGATCTTTTGTTCAGCCAGGTCGCCGACCGTCCTGGCTACGCTCGTCACCGGCAACCCATCCACCGACACAATGTCCGTTTCGGGAATCTCGCGGCGGGTGCAGATGCGGATTCCCTGCTGCCGCGTCTGCTTCGTGCCACCGGTCGAGAATTTGAGCTTCGGCGGGATCAAACGCCCAATGCCGTGGATGCGCGCTGCAGACTCGTGAGAGACCACGACCGGCTGCTCATCCTCCCAGCGCTCATCGATGAACTTCTTTGGCTCAAGAGACAGCCACGCGGCACGAATCTCATCCTGCGGCCCAGCCTGATGGGAAGGCAGCAGGTACACCCCATGCCTCGCTCGATCAAGGTCGCCCTTTTCAGCCAACCGCGACAGTTGCAGTCTTTCCACGCCCTCCCGGCCAGCCTGCGCCGTAGTGACGATCCCCCACTGATCGGAGGCGATCGTCTCCAAGGTCGCCAGCACCTCCGCTTGCTTCATACGCCCCTCCGTCACTTTGTATCGCTTCTTGCTGACGATTGTATCATCTAAGGACATACAATCGTCAGTCTCGATTGATACAAACGTCAAACACCACGACCAAAAGGAGGCCCCGCGCCGGAAACGGGCGGGGCCGAAGGTGCGTCGATAGGCAGGTGCTTACTTGAAGCGCGGGAACGCGGAGCGGCCCGCGTACTCGGCGGCTGGGCCGAGCTCCTCCTCAATGCGCAGGAGGCGGTTGTATTTGGCCACGCGCTCGGAGCGGGCCGGCGCACCGGTCTTGATCTGGCCGCAGGACAGGGCCACGGCCAGATCGGCGATGGTGGTGTCCTCGGTCTCGCCGGAGCGGTGCGACATCATGGTGCGGTAGCCGTTGCGGTGGGCCAGCTCCACGGCGTCGAAGGTCTCGGTGAGGGTGCCGATCTGGTTGACCTTCACCAGCAGCGCGTTCGCGGCCTTCTTCTCGATGCCCTCGGCCAGGCGCTTCGGGTTGGTGACGAAGAAGTCGTCGCCGACGATCTGCACCTTGTCGCCCAGCTGCTCGGTCAGTGCGGTGTAGCCGTCCCAGTCGTTTTCATCCAGCGGGTCCTCGATGGAGACGATCGGGTACTGCTCCACCAGGTCCGCGTAGACCTTGATCATCTCCTCCGGGGTGTGGCGGCCGCCCTCGAAGTTGTAGGCGCCGTCCTCGAAGAACTCGGAGGAAGCGACGTCGAGGGCGAGCGCGACATCGTCGCCGAGCTTGTAGCCCGCCTTCTCAATGGCCTCCACGATGAGGTCCAGGGCCTCCTTGGTGGAGCCGACGGACGGGGCGAAGCCGCCCTCGTCGCCCAGGCCGGTGGACAGGTCCTTGGACTTCAGCACGCTCTTGAGCGCGTGGTAGACCTCGGCGCCCATGCGCAGCGCCTCGGTGAAGGTCTCCGCGCCGATCGGGGCGATCATGAACTCCTGCACGTCCACACCCGAATCCGCGTGGGCGCCACCGTTGAGGATGTTCATCATCGGCACCGGCAGCACGTGCGCGTTCGGGCCGCCGATGTAGCGGTACAGCGGCAGCGCGGCCGAATCAGCGGCGGCCTTCGCCACAGCCATGGACACGCCCAGAAGGGCGTTCGCGCCCAGCTTCTTCTTGTTGTCGGTGCCGTCGAGCTCGAGCATAAGCGTATCGACGATCCGCTGGTCGTCCGCCTCAATCCCCGCCAACTCGTCCGCGATGGTCTCGTTGACGTTCTCGACAGCCTTCAGCACACCCTTGCCGGCGTAGCGCTCGTCGCCGTCGCGAAGCTCGTGCGCCTCGTGCTCGCCCGTGGACGCGCCGGACGGCACACCCGCGCGGCCGTGGGAGCCGTCCGCGAGCAGCGCCTCCACCTCCACAGTCGGGTTGCCTCGGGAATCCAGAATTTCGCGGGCGAAGATGTGCATGATGTCGGCCATGGTGACTCCTTGCGTGGGTCGGAAGCTTCTTACCGCGTACTAGCTTAGCCCGGGGCTGCTTCTCGGAGCTTGCTATCGGTGCGCTGGTTGGTTCATGGCGTAGTTCGCTGCGGCATCGCGGACTTTGACCACGTAGTCGTTGGACTGGTTGTAGGCGAAAATCGCCTGGCGCCAGCCCTCCTCCGTGGCCAGGTCGCGCGTGGCGCCGCCGGAGTTGCACAGCAGGTTGGCGGCGCCGAGGGCGGCGTCGTCGATCTGCTGCGGGTCCGGGTGGCCGTCGCCGTTGGCGTCGCGACCGTAGCGCGCCCAGGACTCGGGGATGAACTGCATCGGGCCGACGGCGCGGTCGAACTCGGGGTCGTTGTCGAAGGCGCCACCGTCGGTGTCCGTGACGTGGGCGAAGCCGTCGCCGTCGAGCTTCGGGCCGATGATGGGCGGCTCCGGGTAGCCGTCTTGGTTTAACTGGGAGTTGTTGAAGTGGCCCGTGTAGGTGCCGTGGCGCGTTTCCACCCAGCCGATACCGGCGAGCGTGTTCCACTGCAGGTTGCAGGCCGGCCAGGACTCGTTGGCGATCAGCGCGGCGTTGGCGTAGGCGCGGATCGCCTGGCCCGAGACGTTGGTGGCGTTGCCGATGTCCTGCGACCAGTCAAAGAGCAGGTCGGAGGTGCGGCCGGGGCCGTGGACGTCGATAGGCGGGGGCGCTACGGCGGCTGGCGGCGGCATGGTGGTGGGCACCGGCTGCAGCGGCTCGTGGCGGTCGGGCGTAGAAAACGCGGCGATGAGCCACGCCACCAGCGCGACCACCATCACCACGGCGGCGGCCGCGACGAGGACACCCGCGCAGCCGCACCCGCGCGCTACTCGCCTGGCTGCTGACATGACCGGAGAGTGTACCGCGCGGGTGCCCGCGAATGACTAACGCGCCGGTGAGAAAATTGGTTTATCCACTTCTGTCACACCTGTCACTTGTTTAACATGTATGATTCTCCGCGACCTCGTTTCTTCCCCGAAAGGATCCGTTCACAATGCGCCGTATCGCAACCCTCGCCGCCGCTGGCCTGATGGCCGCGGCCGCCATCGCCTCCCCCGCCACCGCCCAGGCTCAGACGCAGTCGCTCGAGCTGATCAAGCTACTCAACGGCAACATCGCCACCGCCAACTGCGACGCCCTGCGCGTCGGCCTGACCTCCACCAACATGGTCGGCCCGGACACCACCCGCTCCCAGCTCGTTTCCAACGTGAACAACGTCGTGGGCACAGACGCCACGCTGCGCCTCGTGTCCGCATCCACGGTCGGCGCGCTTGCGGACCGCGCTTTGGAGTGCGGCATCGTCAAGCCGGACCCGGCCACCCCGCTGGATCAGTTCTTCGAGATGAGCTCCCAGATGTCCTCCCAGGCCAACTTGCCGGAGATTCGCAACTACATCGGCGCGCTGCGCTAGCGCTTCTCGGCGGCTAGCGCTTCTCGGCGGCCTTGCCTTCCTCCCACAACCGGTCCTGGGTGGCTTTGTCCACGGGGCCGGTTGAACCGTCGAAAAGATAGGGCGCGCGGCGGCGCATCTTCTGCACAAACGCGTCGGCCACGTCGCCGAAATCGAACGCGCCGGACTCCGAAGCGATCTCGGCGTGGAACAGGACTTGGAGCAGCAGGTCGGACAGTTCGGACTTTAGGTCGTCGATAGGCAATTTGTGCTCGATGGCCTGCGCGACCTCCTCAGCCTCTTCCCGAAGAAACGGCAGGAGGCTTTCGTGCGTCATCGCCTGTTCCCACTCGCCGCGGCGGCGCGCGGCGTGCATCGTGCGGGTGGCCTCGAAGACCGGGTCGTCGAGACTAGCGACGCGTTCCGTGGCCGCGCCGTCCTTCTGCCAGCGCAGGACCTCCGGGTCGTCCGGGTCGGTGGAAATCAGCCACTTCTCCGGGCCGCCTTCGACGTTGAGGGCCCAGCGGACGTCGACAGGCACCTCAGGCGTGAATGCGACGTCGCCCCTGATGCGGCCGGCGAGGTGGAGGGGGATGAGGGAGGGCCAGCGGGGGTCGAGAAGCAGGACGGTTGCGGTCATGGTGGGCAAGTCTAAGGGCTCTAGGATGGAGCGCATGACTCAGATTGCTCAAGCCCTCGAGACCGTCAAGCCCACCGCGCAGGACGTGCTGGGCGACTCCGTGACCTTCTCCCCCATCCGCTGGAAAACCGGCTGGCCACACCACCTGCGCCGCGTGCCGCCGTTCCGCGACGACGCCACCGCCTCCATCACCCGCTCCGAAGTGTTCGCGTTCGGCGCCGACGTGCGTGAGTCCGGTTTTGCGCGCGAGCAGATCATCGACTTTCTGGGTGCCTGCTTCGCCTACGTCGCCGGCCAGTCCAACCAGGTGATGCAGATGCAGGCGTTTTTGCGCAACAAGGGCAACGCGGCTCAGTTGCTTGCGGCTGTGCGGAAGTTGGACGGCGTCGGCGCCGTTGACGCCTATTCTTCTTTGGTCGGCACTGGCTTGCCGCCGAAGTTCGCGTCCGCCGTGGCGTACTTCCTGGCCGGGGAACAGGAGGCCGGGGAGGCGTCGAAGCCGGCCATCATCTGCTCTAACCGTGCGAAGGTGGCCGGGCTGGCCAAGGATTCCGACTGGGCCGCCGAGGAATACGGCGAGTACCTGGCCGCCCTGGCCTCGGCGCGCGACGCTTACGACGCTGAGCTGCCGCTCGATGCCGTCGAGTGGGCGCTGCGCGAGTTCGCCCGCCGCTCCGAGTAGGGGGAATGTGTGCGATCCGGCGAGCTCAGGGAAAACCTGAATTCGCCGGATTTTGTTTTAGGTGGTTAGTGGCAGGCAGTACATCACCAGCCCCTTCCGTTTATCCCCCTAAACTTGATTAAGTCAATCGCGCTAAACTAGCATCGTGACAAAACGCAAGGACATCCTCAAAGCGATATCCCACTACGCAAAGACAACCGAGCAGGAACTCACCATCAAAGAAGGCGGAAACCACACACGCATATGGGTCGGTGACCGCTACACGACTGTTCCCCGGCATCGAGAAATTCCCGATCTCGCCGCCCAAAAGATTTACAAGCAGATTGGACTGAAATGACGATGAACTGTTTTACCGCGACTGTCGAACGTGACTCCGGCTGGTGGGTCGGCCAACTCGATCAAGACCCTGGTGTCATTGTCCAAGCGCGTCGCCTTGATCAGATTGAAGACGAGCTCAAAGACGCCCTTGGACTTTTTCCCGAGCTGACCCACGATGCAGAGTCTGCCCAGATCGAACTCGCCATCGGTGGCGAAGCGGAAAAGGCGGCGCTTTCGGCACGAGACGAGCTCGAAGAGCTGCGTCGGCGAGAACACGATCAACTGGGGAAGATCGCCCAGCACGCGAAAGACCTCTCTGAACGCGGTTACAACTACCGTGACATCGCCTACCTCCTGGGCATCAGCTACGGCCGAGTCGGGCAGATTCTCAAACAGCACTCCGCAGCGTAAAGCCAATGTTTGCCCCGGTTTCGAGGGTTTCACCATTTGGGCCCAGTGTCAGCTGGCAGCGCATCAGAGCGTACTCACGCCCTGGAAGGCAGTCGCTGGGTAGGGCTGTTTGGGGAATGTGGCAAATATTTGCCACATTCCAATTTCGGTATATCCCTGCCCTTTACCGGTTGCCGCGGAAGGCGCGGTCGTTGAGGTTCCGGCGGGCCTTCTCGAGCGCGACGAGGTCGGAGAAGAGGGCGTTGTAAGCCTCCTCTTACCTAGTAGATCGCCATAGGGTTAAAGAGGATGCTTACTCCAAGCTGCTCGTCGTTCGTCACCCGGTGCCTCATCATGTTCAGTCGCACTCGAAACGTAAACGTCCAGAAGTAAGCATCCTGGACCTACATCATCGAAACATCCCAACGAACGCATAAGAAAGCCCAACTCCAGTCTCCCGGAGCTGGGCTAACACGTTGACTCGCGAGGCTTACTTAATCGGGTATACCTGCTTGCCCGCAGCATTCTTCAGAAGCACACCTGTCTGCGCAGTAAGCGTCACGGGGAGATCTGCTTCCTTCAGTTCGTAAGCGAACTTGGCGGTCACTTTACCGTTCGGCTTAACGACCTTCCTATCTGCTAGATCATCGGTGTAAAAGGCGGCCATCCGCAGATCCTGACGGACATTTTCGTCCTCCTGCTTAGCGGAGAAGGTTCCGAGCCATGCTTCGATGGTGTCGACCTCGCGTGCACGCTTGTTGGTGAAATCGTAGGTGAACACAATTACTGGTTTCGAGCCCCACACATTCTCGCGCCCGCCCGCGCGGACAACTTCGACCTTGGTGATCTCAAAGCGGTAGTCGAGAGAATCGAGAAGGTTATTCTCAAACTTCCCGGACTGCGCTTCGGTGGTCGGATTTGGAGTCGGTGTCGGCGCCGGCTGCTCCAAGGCTGGTTTGGCGGTGGTGGAAGGAGCCGGGTTGGTGCCACCCTCGCTCGAACCTGCACCGATGCCAACCAGAGCGAGCAACAGGACAATCACGCCGATAATGGGTCCGGCGAGCTTGACCAGATCCTCAGGCTTAGTGGGGAGCTTAAAGTCCATCTGACTTCCTTTCAGGAACCGTTGAGGCGCCCGGGCGGAACCTCATCAAAGTGTTACTTTAACCTGTGAACGCACGTTGCGACAGTTGTCCTCAAAAGTGCCGAAGACGCTTTAATAGTTCCGCGCCGATTCGCGCGGATTCACCATCGGGTTTTCACCATTTGAGGTCCGACGCCAGCTGCCAGCGCACCAGAGCGCGCTCGCACCGTGAAAGGCAGCCGCCGGATGAGGCCGTTTTTGGAATGTGGCAAATATTTGCCACATTCCGATTTCGGATTTCGGCACAGCCCGTCCCTTACCGGTTGCCACGGAAGGCGCGGTCGTTGAGGTCGCGGCGGGCCTGCTCAAGTGCGACGAGGTCGGAGAAGAGGGGGTTGTAGGCCTCTTCGTCGTCGGAAGGCCGCATGCGCTGGGCCTTGACCCCACACCCACCTAATCATTACCATTCGAGATAGACCGAGAGGGGCGCTACGTACCCCGTTGCAGCAATGCACTCGGTCTCTTTCCCTTTATCGACTGTCAGTGTCGAACGGGAAAATGAGGTTTGGAGTTCCATCACTTTTCCACTCCAGCTTTTGTTTCTGTGTGAACTGCATTTCCCAGCCGTGAACTTCTCGGTCTTGGGTAGTCCATGGTGCAGTGCGTGCTGCAGGCATCTGGACAGTGTCCAGGTTGCTGAGAACTTTGAGGCCTCTTCCGATAACCGAGTGCGGGTAACCGTCCGCAGACCTTGCAAATGTTCTTAGATACCCTGGGTCGCCGTGGTTTAAATGCCTCGAAAATCCACCGGCCACGAGGTCCGCTATCTGGATGCCAATACTTTCCTCAGACGGCATAAATGCGATGGTGTCGGCGATTCGGTCATACTGAAAAAATGGTGAGCCCTGACGCAAACTTTCGCGAAGGGCTTTGTCTTCCTTTCGCTCTTCGTCCATCAATACGAGCCCGGAAGTTCCATGCTTTTGGCAGTTCAACTGAACTCTCTCCAGCAGGAGCGTCAGCGCTTCCGAAATTGCGCTTTGATCGCCACTTAAGCGCCCTTTGTTAACCCCAACGCAGAGAGCTTCAGCGGACGGAATAGATAAGGCTGCTCGGAGACAGGAATAGACCAAAGCCCTTCGTTGATTCATCTCCGTCAATCCCGAGCGAAGCATCCACTGAGGTTTTGTTGGCTTGTTATCCCTGAGAGTTGCAACGTGATGAAGCTTCAGCTCAGTCGGGTAGCCAAGCTCCATCCCGTAGAAGCGAGCTTGCTGAGTTACTGCCTTTTTCAGCAATGGCAGATCGTCGCTGTCGATCCCGAATCCTGCGAGAACAAAAAACGGTTTCCCCTTCCCTGGAACCCGCGAACCGGAATCGTCAAAGTAAAACAAACGCAAGATCGAGCTCCTCGGGTGCTACCGGTTGCCGCGGAAGGCGCGGTCGTTGAGGTCGCGGCGGGCCTGCTCAAGCGCGACGAGGTCGGAGAAGAGGGCGTTGTAGGCCTCTTCGTCGTCGGAAGGCCGCATGCGCTGGAGCTGCGACTTCAGCTGCGCGATCTGCTGGCCCACGCGGGTCTCCTGCAGGCGCGAGAGCACGGAGTCGGCGTATTCGTACAGGTCGTCGGCGTGGATGGGCTCGACGGCCAGCTCGGAGACGAAGTTGCGGCCGGCGTAGTCGCGCATCTCGCCGGCGACCGCGGCGAGGAAGTTGGAGGCGTCGGGGGCGCCAGCGGCGGCGCTGTCGGGGGTGGCGCCCGGCGCTGAGCCGTCGGGGCCCGGGGCACCCGCGGCGGCTGCGGCGGCACCGGCGCGGGCGCAGCCGCCGGCGGCGGTGATGGCCTCGCGGACCTGGTGGTACGCGTCGTGGGTAAACGCGTCCGGGTTGATGCCGTCGAAGTAGTTGCCGGCCGCGGCCGGGTGCTGCAGAGCCAGCTTCAGGGCTTCGCGCTGGGGCCACAGCACTGGGTCGTCGGGGCGCGGCGGGATGAGGATCTCGGACTGCGCGCCGGAGCTGTCAGGGCCGACGGCCGCACCACCAGCGCCCGCACCAGCACCAGCGCCCGCACCAGTGCCGGCGCGTGCCGGATCCTTTGGTGCGCGCTTCTGCTTCTTCGGCTTCTTCGCCTCGGCGCGGACCTGCTCCAGCACCTCGTCCGGGTTCGGCCAGCCGACCCAGCCGGCCAGTCGCCGGGCGTACTCCTGTTGGAGCACTTTGTCGGAGATGGTGGCGACGACGGGGACGGTGCGTCGTAAGGCTTGCACGCGCCCCTCGGCGGAATCCAGCGAGTAGTCCTTCAAAAGCGACTCGATGACGAACTCGTACACGGGCACGCGCGATGCGACGAGGTCGCGCAGGGCACCGTCGCCGCGCGCAAGGCGCAGGTCGCAGGGGTCCATGCCGTCGGGGGCGACCGCGACGAAGGACTGGGCGCCGAACTCCGCATCGGTCTCGAAGGCGCGCATGGCGGCCTTCTGGCCAGCCTCGTCGCCGTCGAAGGTGTAGATCAGCTCGCCGCGGAAGAAACTGTCGTCGAGCATGAGGCGGCGGATCAGGCTCATGTGGTCGCCGCCGAACGCAGTGCCGCACGTCGCCACGGCGGTGTCCACGCCCGCGGCGTGCATCGCCATCACGTCCGTGTAGCCCTCCACCACCACCGTCTGGTGCTTCTCCGCAATGTTCTTCTTCGCCTTATCGATGCCGAAGAGCACCTTCGACTTGTGGTACAGCAGCGTGTCCTGGGTGTTGATGTACTTGCCCAGGCGGTCGTCCTCGAACAGCTTGCGGGCGCCGAAGCCGATGACGTTGCCGGCTGTGTCCTTGATCGGCCAGATCAAACGGCCGCGGAATTTGTCGATCGGCCCGCGTTTGCCCATCGAGGACAGGCCGGCGTCGATAAGCTCCTGCACCTCAAAGCCCTTGCGCAACAGGTGCTTGGTCATCGGGTCCCACGCGTAGGGCGCGTAGCCGCATTCGAAGTCGTAGATGAGCTCGCGGGAAAAACCGCGCTTGAGCAGCATCTCGCGCGCCAGGGCGGCGTCTTCCGTTTCCAGCTGCTCGCGGAAGAACTCGTGCGCCGCCTTGTTCGCCGCCAGCAGGCGTTGGCGCGTGCCGCGGTCCACCTTGCGAGCGCCCGTGGAACCGCCCTGGTAATTGATGTGGTAGCCGATGTGGTCCGCCACCGCCTCGACCGCCTCGGGGAAGGTCAGCTGCTCCATCTCCATGAGGAAGCTGAACACGTCGCCGCCCTTGCCCGTGGAAAAGCAGTGGTAGTAGCCGTGCGCGGGGCGGACGTGGAAACTCGGGGTGCGCTCGTCCTTGAACGGGCTCAGGCCCTTCAGCGAGTCGTGACCGGCAGGTTTGAGCTGCACGTACTCGCCGACGATCTCGTCGAGCGGCGCGCGCTGACGGATAGCCTCAATGTCACTATCCGGAATTCTGCCCCTAGCCATGCGCTCACTCTAGCGCGTGGCACGATATTGCCCATGAAGCGCCTATCCGTCCTGCTCTCGTGCCTGTTTTTGAGCAGTTGCCTATCGACGCCACCTCCGGCCCCTCCTGAGTCGTCGGCTGAGTCAGCTTCCGGGCTGCCCGCGTGCGGCTCGCTTCCCGACGAAGCCTGGGACACCGTCGACCTCATCGAAGCCGGCGGCCCCTTCCCCCACCCGGACAACGACGACCGCCGCTTCGGCAACTACGAACGCATACTCCCCGAGCAGCCACGCAACTACTACCGCGAGTACACCGTGGACACCCCGGGCGTGAACCACCGCGGCGCGCGCCGCATCGTCACCGGCGGCGGAGCGGACGGCCACGTCGACGAGTGGTTCTACACCGCCGACCACTACGAATCCTTCTGCGAAATGGAGGTCAACTAATGCCCGCTGTTTTTGTGATGCGCCCGGTGCGCTCGATCGAGGACCTCGGCGCCGCCATCATCGCCGCCGTCTACGGCGCGGGCGCGGCTGCTTCCCCCGACGCTGCGTCCCCTGACGGTGCGTCCCCTGACGCTGTGTCCGCAGACGGTGCGTCCCCAGACGCCCGCCCGGTGCCGCGCAACCTCGACGCCCTGGCCGACCTGTTGCGCGAGACCCGCGTGAAACGTGTGGTGGTGACGGATTGGGGGATGCCGGAGGCGTCGATAGGCGGGCTGCTCGAAGTGCTTGCCGACGAAGGCGTCGAGCTTTCCCGCTAGACCCCTAGTAAGAAACCCCTATTAAGGCCCAAAATGGCGCATACTAGGGCTCTGTTACTAGGGGTTTGCGGGTGGCAGGGACTACTTCGTCTCGTTCGGGTGGCTGGTATGCACAGCCTCGAGGAAGACCGTGCGGTCATCGATGTAGAACCAGATCCGCGCTGAACCCTTCAGCGTCGGTTTATGTTGCCACCGCTCGTACGAGCGCCCGCCACGCCGCACGGCCCCAAGCTCTCCCTTCAGCCGATAGTTGGTGGAAGTGGTGGTCGTCGGGGTCCTAGTGAGAAAATCCCATGCGTCGGCCATCGGGTTCCGCATGGTCGCCACCAGGTCGCGCCACCCCTTCTTCGCCCCAGCCGAGGCGAAGCGGATGTCGTATTCGACCTTCTTTGAGGGCCGCGGGACCAGCTCCCCCTTCCTCCCGGCCGCCATGGCTAGGGGCGCTCCACCGGTTCACTGTCTGTAAGCCAGTCGGTTTCCTCTTGCCCGAGCCCTGCCGCGATGGCGGTCGCAGTTTCCTTCCAGGCGGTGAACTCTGCGAGGGCGAGGTGTGGTTGTTCGGTGGCGAAGGAGGCGCGTGCTGCGTCGATAAGCTCTTGCGAACATAATTCCCTGTCCGCCTGCGACAGCGCCAACATCCAGGGGAACGCTCGGGCCATTCGCTCACTGAGGCTGCTGACGCCTTCCGTGGCGACGGTGACGAGTTGCGCCGCGAGCTCCAGCAGCTGCGCCCGCCCCTGCGCCTCCCGCGCGGACATGAGCACCAACGACTCCCCATCGCGGCGCGTGACCGTGACCGGGTGCTTCTCCGCTTCGGCGAACACCTCGGCGGACCGCTTGCTCAGGTCGGATGAGCGGCGGGTGTGCGGTGTGGTTCCTGCTGCAAGTGTCATGGCTCAAAGGGTATTCGGAATGTGTTCGGAAGTCGAGGGGCTAGGGTCTGCTTAGCATGTCGACGGCCTCCTGCAGGTCCGGCGGCAGCGCCACGGCGCGCCCCGGGCTGGTCGGCGTGTAGCCCTTTGGCTTCACCTGCACGGGGAGCAGGCCCCGGGCAATCGGCCAGGCGTTGCGGATGCGTTGGATCAACTCATCTTCGTCGCCCCAGAAGTCGCTGGTGTAGAAGTGCAAGACTTTGTATCCGCGCTCCGCGAGCCAGTCGTCACGCACACGCTGCTTGCGCAGGACGTCATGGGGGACCTCCTCGTATTTTTCCCACCCGTCGACTTCCACGACAAGGTTGTCGCCGATGAGGAAGTCAACCCGGTACCGGCCGATCACCGCCTGGGTGCGGTACGGGACCCCGTGGGCATCGAGGATCAGGCGCAGGAGGGATTCGTAGGGCGAATCCGAAAGTCTGCTGGCCAGCGGCAACGCTTTCCGGGCATTGGCGATCCCTTTCGTGCCGGCCAGACGAGCGATGGTGGCGCGGAACTGGTGCAGCAGTTCCGCGTAGAGGTGGTCGCCGTGGCCGGAGAGCACGCTGTCTATCGCTATGACGCCTTCGCGCACGCCGCGTTCGCGGGCAATGTCGACGGCGGTGCGGATCGCGTTGGTGTAGCGCACGGGCCCGTCATAGATGATGTCGGCTTCCGGGATCATCTGTCGGTGGCGGTACTCGTAACCGGTCCAGCTGCTATTGGTGGAGGCTGGGCGCCCGTTGGGCACCGCGAGTGTGACGGGCTCGCCGCGTGCGATTGTCCACACGCCGTTGAGCCGCGCGGCTGAGCAGTCGACGAGCACGGCTTTCCTGCTCTGGCACCCTGCTGCGTAGCACCTCAGGAAGGCTTTCTGGTACTCCTTGAGGTGCTTCCACGTCTCGGCGCAAAAGTACATGGACTTGGTTAGCTGCACCAGCTGGCCTTCACTGATGCGCCGGTGCGTCTCAGTGTCTGCGGACGACACCCTCCGCAGATCGACCAGCTTTTCCCGCAGCTCTTTCTTGCGCGTGTCTTTCATTAGTCCCCCTTGACTAGTTACCCCGCTGCAGAGATTACAGGAGGCGCGTTGTTCTTGCCGGGTTTCGGGGCCGGCCGCCGGGGCCGCTCGGTGCCCGGCCCCCTGGCCCGCTGCCCGCAGACCCCTAGGAACAAACCCCTAGTAAGGCCGAAAATCGGGCATTCTCGGGAGGGCTTACTAGGGGTTTGCGGGTTTGGCCGAGATGCAGGGACCGCTGGCGACGCCACAAGCGCAAGCCAAGCGCGCCGAAGAATAGAAACCCCCTGAGAAACCCCTAGGAAAGTGTCGTGTGCCATAATCCCAACCAATGTGACACAGACCATGTGAAGCACGACACGATCGGAGAAGACCCATGAGCTCGCTCATCCTGGTGCTCGTCGGCCTGGCGATGATGGCTGCCGGCTACCTGCTGTACTCGAAATTCCTGGGCAAACGCGTCTACCAACTCTCGGACGCGTACACCACCCCGGCGCACACGATGGAGGACGGCGTGGATTTCGTCCCCACGAACAAGTACGTCCTGTGGGGCCACCACTTCACGTCCGTGGCGGGCGCGGCACCGATCATCGGCCCGGCCGTCGCGGTGATTTGGGGCTGGGTGCCGGCGTTTCTGTGGGTCACGCTCGGCACCGTGTTCTTCGCGGGGATGCATGACTTGGGGGCGCTGTGGGCGTCGCAAAGGCATCGCGGGCAGTCGATCGGCACGCTGTCGGGCCGCTACATCGGCGCGCGCGGGCGCAACCTGTTCCTCGTGGTGATTTTCCTCCTGCTGCTCATGGTGAACACGGCATTCGCGGTGGTCATCTCCAACCTGCTCATCTCCACGCCGACGGCGGTGATCCCGACCTGGGGCGCGATCGTCGTCGCGCTGCTGATCGGCCAGGCCATCTACCGCTTCAACTGGAACCTGCCGCTGGTGTCCGTCGTGGGTGTCGCGGCGCTGTACGGGCTGATGATCCTGGGCGACCAATTCCCGCTCGCTCTGCCGGAGACGATGCTGGGCATCCCGGACCGCGGCTGGTGGATCATCTTCCTGTTCGCCTACGCGTTTGTCGCCTCGCTGCTACCGGTGTGGGTGCTGCTGCAGCCGCGCGACTACATCAACGGCCTGCAGCTTTTCGTGGGCCTGATCATCCTCTACGGTTCGTTCTTCATCGTGCGGCCGGAGGTTGTGGCGCCCTCGCTTCGCGACGCCGTCCCCGACGGCACCCCCGGCATCTTCCCCCTGCTGTTCGTCACCATCGCCTGCGGCGCGATCTCCGGTTTCCACGGTGTCGTCGCCTCCGGCACGTCGTCGAAGCAGCTGGACAAGGAAACCGACGCGCGCTTCGTCGGCTACTTCGGCGCGGTCGGCGAGGGCCTGCTCGCGCTAGGCACGATCGTGGCCACCACCTCCGGCTTCAAGACGCTGGCGGATTGGGAGGAGATCTACAACGAGTGGAACGCCGGCGGCGTCGATGCGTTCATCCAAGGCGGCGGCGACCTCATGAACGAAGGCCTGGGCATCCCGACCTCCCTGTCCGCCACCATCCTGGCCACCATGGCCGTGCTGTTCGCCGCCACCACGATGGACTCCGGCATCCGCCTGCAGCGCCTCGTCGTCGCGGAAATGGCGGAGCTGGCCGGCGTGAAGCTCTCCGGCGCGGTGGCCACCATCATCGCGGTGGGCTGCGCGCTGGGCCTGACGTTCTCCATGGGCCTGGACGGCTCCGGCGGCATGCTGATCTGGCCGCTGTTCGGCACCACCAACCAGCTCATGGCGGGCCTGACGCTGTCTGTCGTGGTGATCATTCTGACGCAGCTGCGCCGCCCGACCTGGCCGGTGCTGATCCCGCTGGTGTTCGTCACCGCCATGTCGCTGTGGGCAGCGGTGCTGCAGGTGCGCACGTTCCTCGAGGCGGGCAACTGGCTGCTGCTGGTGTTGGATGTCATCATCATCTGCTGCGCCATCTGGGTCATCGTCGAGGCGTTCACGGCGATCACGAAGTCGCGCAAGGAACCGGCTGTGACCTGGCGTGACGATGAGACGATTCCGGGTGAATTGGCGGATGCGCGAACGTCTTAAAGCAATTGCCCGCGGCCTCGACGAGTTCTACAAAGCCCCGTACCGCCGCGAATTCGCCCGCGCCGCGCGCGAAGAGGACGACCTATTCACCCTGCTCGTTGCCTCGGAAACGCTCGGCATCCCCAACCCCGCAAGCTTCTACACACTCGAGCTGATGCCATTGCTTTACGACGAATTCCACGCCTGGCACACCCGCATGGGCATGGAGCGCTCCCCGCTGGACGGCGTGCGATGCTGCTAGCGACCGCGCCGGTGATGTTCTTCGGCGGCAAGGGCGGAGTGGGCAAAACCACCGTCTCGGCGGCCACGGCGGTGCGCCTCGCCGAGGCCGGCCGGCGCGTGCTGTTGGTGTCCACGGATCCGGCGCACAACTTGGGCCACATCTGGGACGCGCAGCTTTCCGACGCCCCCACGCCACTCGAGCCCAACCTCGACGTCGTGGAGCTCGACCCCGCCGCCACCACCGAGCGGCACCTCGCAGATGTGGAGCGCTCCATGCGCGCGATGATGCCGGAGCGCATGCACCCCGAGATCCGCCGCCACCTGGACCTGGCGCGGCACTCGCCCGGCATGCATGAGGCGGCGATGCTGGAGGCGGTGGCGGAGCTCGTCGATAGGCCTGGCTACGACCACATCATCTTCGACACCGCCCCCTCCGGCCACACCTCGCGCCTGCTCGCGCTGCCGGAGCTCATGGCCGCGTACACCGGCGGACTGATGCAGCGGCGCGAGCAATCCGACAAGTTCTCCCGCGCGGTCCGCGGCCTCGGCGGCACTGTCGACGACCCCGTGGAGCGCCGCAACCAGGAAATCCGCGCCACACTGCTGCGCCGCCGCCGCAAGTTCGAGCGCCTGCGCGACATCCTCACCGACCCCGCGGCCTGCGCATTTCACATCGTGCTCACCGCGGAGCGCCTCCCGGTACTCGAGAGCATCGAGCTTTACGACGACCTCACGTCCAACAGCATCCGCGTCCCGGGTCTGGTGGTCAACCGCCGCAGCCCTCTCGATGCCGGCGAGTTCATGGCCTTGCGCCGCGCCGTGGAGGACTCCGCGCTCGCACTGCTCGACTCGCAGCTTCCCGACGTCCCCCGCGTCGAACTGCCCTGGCTCCCCGGCGAGATCGGCACCCGCGCCGCGCTCGCCGCCATCGCCGAGCGGTTGTAATAAAGAAACCCCTCCACAGCCATGCCGTTAAAACGGGGGACCACTACGGGAGGGGATTACAGCGCCTACCTTACTAGAAGTACCCCTCGAAGGCGGCGGCCTTCTTGGCGGTGCGCTCCAGGCGCGACTCGGTCATGGACGCGATCTGGTCCACGATCACGCGCTCTCGCTCAAGGTCCGTCTCGGCGGCGTTGAACCACGCCTGGAACATCGTGTCCAGGGTGCCTGGCGCGCCCGCGCGGAGGTACTCGTGGACGCGGTAGATGCGGTCGCGCTGCCGGTCCTGGCGCGCCTGGTGCGACGGCTGGTCCATCACGTACAGCACGGCGACGGTCTTGAGCAGGCGGACCTCGGCCTCCACGTCCGGCGGGACGACGAGGCGCCCGTGCTGGCGGCCCAGGGTGACGCCCTCGTTTTCCTCGCGGGTGGCGCGGGTGACGGCGCCGACGTAGCGGCCCACCAGCTGCGACGTCAGCGCCTTCAGCCCGGTCCACGCGCTAAGCGAGTAGTCGAACTCGGCAGCCGACGCGATGGCGGGCAGGGAGCGCAACCGATCGGCGGCGTCGACAAGTGAATCGGCGTCGCCGCCGAACGCGGCCGCGCCCTTGTCGGCCAAGGCGGCGAGCTCCACGAAGTCCCAAAGCACCCGCAGCGAGACGCGCCCGGAGACAATGCCATCTTCGACGTCGTGGACGGAATAGGCGATGTCGTCGGAAAAGTCCATCACCTGCGCTTCCATCGGCGGCGCCCCGTCGGTGTGCCCCTCACGCAGCCACGCCAAAACACCAGCGTCCTCGTCGTAGGCCGAGTACTTCCGGTTCACAGAACCGTCCGCGTTCGTGCGCGTCAGCGGGTACTTCACGGCCGCGTCCAATGATGCGCGGGTGAGGTTGAGGCCGAAGGACGTGCCGTCGATAAGCACTTTGGGCTCCAGGCGCGCAAGGATCCGCAACGTTTGCGCGTTGCCCTCGAAGCCGCACGGCGCGACCTCGTTGAGCGCGACCTCGCCGTTGTGTCCGTACGGCGGGTGCCCGATGTCGTGGGTCAGCCCCGCCATTTCGCACAGGTCGGGGCTTAAGCCCAGGCCTTCGCCGATACCGCGCGAGATCTGCGCGACCTCCAGCGAGTGCGTCAGGCGCGTGCGCGGGGTGTCGCCGTCGCGCGGGCCCACCACCTGCGTCTTGTCCGCGAGCCTGCGCAGCGCCGCGGAGTGCAGCACGCGGGCGCGGTCACGGGCGAAATCTCCGCGCGAATCCGGGGCTAGTTGCGCGCCCTTCGGCGCCTCGTCGGCGCGGCGCTGCGTATCGGCGGCGTTGTAAACGTACACGTCGCGCTACCCTAGTCGGCATGACTAGCCGTTACTTGCGCATCCTCGCCGTGTCCGGCGGCCTTTTTGTCGCCGCCGCACCCAGCTTTGCGACGGAATCTCCGCCCACCCAACTGGTAGCCCAGGCCACCGCCACGAAGGCATCCCTCGAGCCCGGTCGGCTGACGCAGCCGGTGACCGACGACGCCGCAGTGCTCTCCGCAGGCGAGCTCGCCGAGATCGAAGACGCGATCCAAAACGTCAGCAAGACCCAGGGCAAGTCCGTGCGCGTGGTGTTCTTGCGCTCGTTTGGGCAGTACACCCCGCCGGAATGGGTGGACAAGGCCGTGGCGGCGAACGGTTCCAACACCGCCGTGCTGGCGATCTCGCCGGATGAGCGGCTGTATAACGTCGGCGGCGGCGAGGAGTGGACGCAGTCCGAGATCGACCGCATGAACGACGCCGCCTACGCGCAGCTGTCCGAGATGAACTGGTATTCGGCCGCGTTGAATGCGGTGAATGCGGTGGCGGGCGGGAGCTCGTCGTCAGGCGATGGCGCAGGCTGGCTCGCAGGTGGCCTGGGTGTCGCCGCGCTGGCTGGCGGCGGCGTGTACGCGGCGACGCGCAAGGGCTCGAAGAAGCAGCAGGCCAAGCAGATCGAGTCCGCGAAGGCCCTCGACCCGGCGGACACCGACTCGCTCGGGCGCCTGCCCACGCCGACGCTGGAGGAGGTCGCGCGCGACGCGCTGGTCTCCGCCGACGACTCGATTACCCAGGGCAAACAGGAGCTCGAGCTGGCGACATCCGAGTTCGGCGCGGACCGCGTGCGCCCGTTCACCTCCGCGATGAACGAGGCCACCACCACCCTGCAGCGCGCGTTTGCCACGCACCAGAAGCTTTACGACGCCATCCCCGAAACCGAACCCGAAAAACGCGCGATGCTGGTAGACATCATCTCCTCCGCTGGACGCGCCGAGCAGGCGCTTCGCGACAAGACCACCGAGTTCAACGAGATGCGCGGCGTGCTCATGCGCGCGCCCGAAGAGGTGGAGAAGGTGCTTGCGCGCACCGTGGACATCCGGGCGCGCCTGGAGCCCGCGCGTGCGACGTTGGCGCAGCTACAGGGCGAATACCCGGCGCAGATTTTGGAGTCCATCGTGGACAACGTGGACCTCGCCGAAGCGTCGTTGGACGAGGCGGAAAAGGCCCTCGGCGAGGCGCGCACGCTGGCCGACAAGCCGGCCGGGCGCCAGGGCGCACTCTTGGACACGCTGGCCGCCGCCACCCGCGCCGTCAACGTCTCCGACACCAACCTCGCCGCCATCGAGCACGCCGAGGACAACATCCGCGCGGCGAAGGCCAACCTGCCCGCGCTGATTTCGGAGATCCGCGGCGAGCTGCGCGAAATCGAGCAGGTCAAGGGTGCTCGTGCGCAGGGCGCGCCTATCGACGTCACTTCGCTCGACACCGTTTCCGCCAAGGCCCAACGCATGCTGGGCGAAATCGGCGACCGCGACCAGTCCGACCCCCTGGCCCTGTACCAGGAACTGACTAGCATGGACGCCGAAATCGACGAGGCGCTGGACCGGGCGAAGGGCATCGCCGGCGACCAGTCCCGCGCGCTGCAGCTTTTCGACCAGCAAATGCAAGTCGCCGGCACCCAAATCCAGCGCGCCGAGGACCTGATCCTGTCCCGCGGCCGCATCATCGGCTCGCACGCCCGCACCCTGCTCGCGGAGGCCAAACGCCAGTACGCGCAGGCCCACCAGCTGCGCGTGCGCGACCCCCGCACGGGCATCGACGCCGCACGCGCCGCCACTGACACTGCGCGCCGCGCCGAGGCCGCCGCGAACGAGGACCTGCGCCGCTACCAGGCCCAGCGCAACCGCCAGACCGCGGACTCGCTGGCAAGCGCCGTGCTGTGGGGCTCGATGCTCTCCGGCGGCTTCGGCGGGGGCGGAGGTTTCGGAGGCGGTGGCGGTTTCGGAGGCGGAGGCGGCGGCTTCTCCGGCGGGCGCCCCTCCAACCGCGGCGGCACCTTCTAGGCGGCGTCGCGCGGGTGCTTAGTAACGCGTGCGGCGCGCCGGCGCGTCGACGAAGGTCAGCGCCCAGGTCATGAACGCGAGGTCTACCAGCTGGATCTCGTCGAACCCGTCGGCGCGAAGCGTCGGCTCCGCCACGTCGACGCCGAGTTCGCCGGAGGGGAAGCCCCGGGTCACGGCGATGAGCTCACCGTCGCAGTCGCGGATTTCGCGCTTCGGGGTGATTGCGCCCGACAGCAGGTCGAAGCCCGAACGGTTTAAGCTGTAGCGGCGGCCAGCGCAATCTGCGGCGTAGCGCGACACGGTAAACCCGGCTTTGCGCAGGAGGTACTCCTCATTGGTCGCAACGTCGAAGGCGCGGAACTTCACCGGATTATCGGACGTGACGCGCAAAACGGTCTCGCCCACCGTGATCGTGTCGGGGGTGGAATGGGCGATGGACCTTTGGTCGTCGATAAGCGAAGCTTCCTGCCAGATCACAGCACTGCCACCACCACGACAAACAGCGACAGGAACACCAGCGTGGCAATCAGCGCGGTGGAGTTGGCCATCTTGCGGGCCTCCAGCACGCAGCGCGTGAGCCACGCCAGGCCGGCAACCTGCACGGGCGGCAGATGGGTCTCCCCCTCGAACTCGAGGATGGCCTTGCGCACCCCGTTGTGGTCCTGGGTGAACTGGGCGACCTTCTCGCCGTCCGGACCCTCGACCACCCAGTTCTTGGACGTCTCCGGGATCAGGGCGAAGGGCGTGCCGTCCACGACAGCGTCGATGCGCTTCGCGCGCTTCAGGCTGTCGGAGGTGCGCACGACGTCCTCGCCGCCGCACGTGGCCACAGCGCCCGACTCGGCGTGCGCGGTCAGATCCCAGCTCTGGCCGCACACGATCGCGCGGTCGTGCTCGAACACGCCGAGGACGTCCGGGCCGTCCTCAGCCAGCAGCTTCGGCGCGTCCCGGTTCGTGCGGTCCCAGCTCACGTAATGCATGAGCGAAAATTTAGCAGCCGATCAGGCGGGCGGCCAGGTAGGACTCCAGCTCCGCCAGCGGCACGCGCTCCTGCTCCATCGTGTCGCGCTCACGCACGGTGACGGCCTGGTCCTCCAGGGTGTCGAAGTCGTAGGTGACGCAGAACGGGGTGCCCGTTTCGTCCTGGCGGCGGTAGCGGCGGCCGATCGCGCCGGAAGTGTCAAAGTCGACGTTCCAGTGCTGGCGCAGCTTGGCCGCGAGCTCCTCGGCCGGGCCGGACAGCTCCGGCTTCTTCGACAGCGGCAGCACGGCCACCTTCACCGGGGCGAGGCGGCGGTCCAGGCGCAGCACGACGCGGGTGTCGGTGCCGCCCTTGGCGTTGGGGGCTTCTTCCTCGTCGTAGGCGTCGATGAGGAACGCCATCATCGCGCGGCCCAGGCCTGCGGCCGGCTCGATGCAGTACGGGATCCAGCGCTCGTTGTTCTCCTGGTCGAAGTAGCTCAGGTCCTCGCCGGAGGCCTCGGCGTGGGTCTTCAGGTCGTAGTCGGTGCGGTTGGCTACGCCCTCGAGCTCGCCCCACTTGGAACCGGTGAAGCCGAAGGCGTACTCAATGTCGACGGTGCGCTTGGAGTAGTGGGAAAGCTTCTCCTGCGGGTGCTCGTAGAGGCGCAGGTTGTCGGGGTTGATGCCCAGGTCGACGTACCAGTTGTAGCGGTTGTCAATCCAGTACTCGTGCCACTTCTCGTCCTCGCCGGGCTTGACAAAGAATTCCATCTCCATCTGCTCGAACTCGCGGGTGCGGAAGATGAAGTTGCCCGGGGTGATCTCGTTGCGGAAGCTCTTGCCGGTGTTGGCGATGCCGAACGGAGGTTTCATGCGTGACGACGTCATCACGTTCTTGAAGTTCACGAAGATGCCCTGCGCGGTCTCCGGGCGCAGGTAGTGCAGGCCTTCCTTGTCGTCCACCGGACCCAGGTAGGTCTTCATCAAACCGGAGAACGCCTTCGGCTCGGTCCAGTTGCCGGGCTGGCCGGTTTCCGGGTCGTTGATGTCTGCCAGGCCGTTTGCCGGCGGGTGGCCGTGCTTTTCCTCGTAGGCTTCCAGCAGGTCGTCGGCGCGGTAGCGCTTGTGGGTGTACAGCGACTCAACGAGCGGGTCGGTGAACACCTCGACGTGGCCGGAGGCTTCCCACACGCGCGTGGGCAGGATGACGGAGGTGTCAACGCCGACGGTGTCGCGGCGGGATTGCACCATGTGCTTCCACCACTGGCGCTTGAGGTTTTCTTTCAGTTCCACGCCGAGCGGGCCGTAGTCCCACGCGGAGCGGGTTCCGCCGTAGATTTCGCCGGCCGGGTACACCAGCCCGCGGCGCTTGCACAGGTTAACGACGGTCTCAATCTTTGATGCGGGCATCAACATCTCCTGGTGGGAAAGTGCGTGCAAATTACGGTCAACAGCATAGCCCGCCTTACGACGCCTCCGGTCACCCGCCCAGTTTGGACATAAGTCCCACTCTGTTTAGGCATTCTTGTATTCTGAACGAATCATCTGTTTCCCATTGGCGCTGAGGAAAGGGGACGCCGTGAGCGAACGCTACAATTTGGCGGACCTTCCAAAGCTGGCGGACGAGGATCTAGACCGCACCGCTGCGCTTGTAAAAGTGTTGGACTCGAAGACTCGGCTGGAGATTTTGCTGCTCCTGGCCGAGGAAGAACAGGTGGTCCATCAGCTTGTCACCGAGTTGGAGAAGTCGCAGCCGCTGATTTCCCAGCACTTGCGGGTGCTGCGTTCGGCGGGTTTGGTGTCGTCGTCGCGAAAGGGCCGCGAGGTGCTCTACGCGCTGGACCAGCCGGACATCATCGGCATCATCCACGAGCTGGCGTCGCTGGAGAAACTCACCGAGGCCAAGGACGAGCTGGCCGAGCTGCGCAAGCGCAGGCGGGAAAACAGCGGGAGCTCCGGCGGCTCCATCGGCGCGGCGATCGTCGACCCGCCGGCGAACGTGCGTCCCGAAGTGGATCCCGGCCTCGCCCCGCAGACTCCAAAGCCTGTGCGCGACTAGCTAGACTGCAATGGTATGACGCAAACGAACCGCCGGGCGCAATCCCGCCCCGTGCCCAAGCTGGGCCCACGCATGACACGCCAGCGCGCCGCCGTCGTGGAGACGTTGCGGGGGCTGGACAAGTTCGCGTCCGCGAAAACCATCCATGAGCAATTGCTTGACGACGGCGCGTCCGTCGGCCTCACCACCGTCTACCGCACCCTGCAATCGCTTGCCGAGGTCAACGCCGTGGACGTGCTGCAGTCCCCCGACGGCGAGACCCTCTACCGCGACTGCTTATCCGGCCACCACCATCACCACCTGGTGTGCACCGAGTGCGGCCGCAGCGAGGAGATCGAGGGCGGCCCGGTGGAGAAGTGGGCCGAGGTCGTCGCCTCGCACTACGGCTACGAGCTGGTCGGCCACGACGCGGAAGTCTACGGCGTGTGCCGCGCCTGCCAGGCCAAGCGCTAGCTGTCGAACTTGTCCACCGCGCCGCCGAAGCGGCGGTCGCGCTTGGCGTACTCGAGCACCGCGTCCCAGAGGTCTTCCTTGGTGAAGTCCGGGAACAGCACGTCCTGGTACACCATCTCCGCGTACGCCGACTGCCAGATGAGGAAGTTCGACGTGCGCTGCTCCCCCGACGGGCGCAGAAACAGGTCCACGTCCGGCATGTCCGCGCGGTACAGGTAGCGGGCGATGGTTTTTTCGTCGACGGTGGACACGTGAGCGTCGATGAGCTTTTGCACCGCATCTGTGATCTCCGCACGCCCGCCGTAGTTGACGCACATGGCAAGCGTGAGGCCGGTGTTGTTTTTGGTCAGCTCCTCGGCGACCTCGAGCTCTTCGATGACGCTGCCCCACAGCTTCGGGCGGCGCCCGCACCACACCACGCGCACGTTTTTGGCGTGCAGCTCGTCGCGCTGGCGGCGCAGCACCTCGCGCGTGAAGTTCATGAGAAAGTGCACCTCGGAGGGGCTGCGCTTCCAGTTTTCGGTGGAAAACGCGTATGCGGAGAGCCACTCGACGCCGCCGAGCTCGATGCACGCGTCGACGGCGTCCATGAGCTTCTCCTCGCCCACCTTGTGCCCCTCGGTGCGCTTCAGGCCGCGCTTTTGCGCCCAGCGGCCGTTGCCGTCCATCACCAGCGCGATGTGCTTCGGGATGAACTTCGTGTCAATTCTCGGTGCGCCCATGGGCGTCAATTATGCCTGCTCCATAATCTTGAAGCTTTTCAGCCCGGTTTCCAGGTTGAATTGCAGGTGCGCGACGGTTGCGCGGTGAATCTGCGCCACGCGTATCGACGGCACTTCGCTGCCCCTCTCCATCAGCCACATCTCGTGCAGCGTTTCGGGGTGGACGTCCATGGAGCCCGGCGGGCGGCAGTTGTTGCACACCGCCCCGCCTTGGGTGGCGTTGAACGCCTTGTGCGGGCCGGGCGCGCCGCAGTTCGCGCAGTTGAACAGGCTTAAGCCCCAGCCGGCGTGCTCGGTGGCCTGCAGGATGAACGCGTCGAGGACCATCGTGGGGTGCTGGTTGGTCTGCAGGTTTTTCAGCGCGTCCTGGACCAGGGCGAACAGCGTGGGGTCGGCTTCGTCGAAGCTGAGCTTTTCCGCCGTCTCCATCACGGCGCAGGCGGCGGCGTAGCGGTCGAAGTCGTCGATGATGCGGGCGCCGAAGTAGGTGACGGTGTCGGCGGAAGCGATCGTCGAGAGGCCTCGGCCCGGGTAGATCAGCGCGTCGACCTCGACGAACGGCTGCAGGCGGGAGCCGAAGCGGCTCTTCGCCTTGCGCACGCCCTTGGCCACGCCGCGGATAAGGCCGTGATTCTTTGTGAGCAGGACGACGACCCGGTCCGCCTCCCCGAAGTCGTAGGTGCGCACCACAAACGCGCGGTCGCGCCAGTTCGGGCGCGGGGCTTTAGAAGCCAAGCCGGCCCAGCGCCTTCGGGTCCTGCTGCCAGTTCTTCAGCACTTTGACGCGCACGTCCAGGTAGACGTTTTGCCCGGTCAGCTCGATGATCTGCTTGCGGGCGCGGTGCACGATGCCGCTTAAGCGCCGTCCGTCCGGGCCCTCGATGATGCGTTTTTGGCCCGGGCGCTCCAGGTAGAGCACGGCGTAAATTTTGACGCGGCGGTCCTCCTGGATCATCTCGTCGATCTGGACGGCGACGGAGTGCGGCAGCTCGTCGCGAAGCCCCCGCAGCGCTTCCTCGCGGATGAGCTCCGCGATGCGCGTCTCCGTGTCCTCGTCCGTGGTGTGGTCCTCGGGGTAGAAACGCGGGCCTTGCGGGAGCTTATCGACGAGCACGTCAAGCAGCGTATCCACCTGAATCTGCTGCGTGGCCGACACCGGCACCAGCTCCGCGTCCTGGCCGAGCAGCTCGTGCAGCTCCAGCAGGCGCTCGCCGACGGTGTCCTTGCCGGTCTTGTCCAACTTGGTCACGATGCCCACGATCGGCGTATTCGGCTTGGTTTCGCGGATTTGGTCCAGGATGTAGCGGTCGCCGGGGCCGATCTTCTCGTCCGCCGGCACCGTGAAACCGATGACGTCCACGTCGGCGAAGGTGTCCTTGACCACGTCGTTGAGACGCTCGCCCAACAGCGTGCGCGGGCGGTGAATACCCGGGGTGTCCACGACAATGACCTGGGCGTCGTCGCGGTTGATCACGCCGCGGATCGGGTGGCGGGTGGTCTCCGGCTGGTCCGCCATAATCGCGATCTTCTCCCCCACCAGCGCGTTCGTCAGCGTGGACTTGCCGGTGTTCGGGCGGCCCACGAAGCTGACAAACCCCGACCTGAAGCCCTCCGGGGTGTCAGTGAAGCCGCCGGCGTCGGCGCGCTCGAAATCGTTCGCGCTGGCCTCTGCGGGCAGATCGTCCGGGAAATCGGGGAAGTCGTTCATGGCCTGGGATTCTACCTGTCAAGCCCTGAGTGGTTTCGCTGTGGACAACCGTGTTGTGGCGGGGTCTTTTGGCGGGGGTTATCCACAGATTTCGTTTTGGGTCTGGTGTTGGGGGTTGCGCTGGCTTAGCTTTCGGGCCATGAACTTCACTGACTTTGTTTCCGCAGGCGTGGCCGTGCTCGCCGACTTCGACCGCGACGTGGCCATGGCCGCCGGCCTATCGTCTGGCCGGGTGCGCGACTTGGCGCGGGTGCACCACACCTACTTCGGCCCGACCCAGTTCACCCGCAAACAACGCGACGCACTCGCCGCCGCCGAGGGGTTACCTGTGGACCAACTCGTGCACATCGAGAAAAAGTTGCTCGCCGTCGAAGGCGCCGCCGAACGCTGGCGCATTAGGTTGGATTTGGTGCGCCACCGCGGCTCCTACAGAGCGTTAACCAAGCGCATCAAACGGCTGATCAAACAACCCGTCAAACCCGCCCCACCCTCGTGCCGGTTCAGCCGCTCGAAGGCAGGCATGCGCACCATGATCCTCACCTACAACGAGCGCGACCTCGCGGACCTGGAGCACCTGCTGCGCCAACTCATCGACGCCGACGACCCCGCCGCCGCCCAAATGGCCCACACGCTTATCGGGATCCTGCGTGACGGCAAGGGTGTGCCGAAGGCGAATTTCCGGCCGATCATCTTGGTGCCGATCGCCGACTGGGCCCGCATCCAATCCGGCCACGCCGATGAAGTCACCCTGATCTGCACCGACGGCACCACCATGACCGGTGCGGAATACATGGAGCACGAATTCGGCGACATACTCGAAGTCGCCGCGTTCCACCCCCAGGAAGGACCCGTCAACCTCTACTACGGTAAGCGCTGCGCCAACCCCAAGCAAAAAGTCATGTCGAAACTGCTCTGCCCGGGTTGCGCGTTTCCCGACTGCAAACACTCCGCCGAAACTACCCAGACGCACCACATTAACGCGTGGCGCTACGGGGGAATGACCAACATGGACAACCTCGCCGAACTGTGCCCCTTCCACAACGGGGTCAACGCCGACAACAGGCAAGGCCCGTTCGGCTACATCGACAACCCGAACGCCCGCATCTACTGGGTCGCACCCAACGGCACCCGCGTCCCAATGACCACCCCGGGCGCGATGGAACTGCTCTTCGACTAACCACACACCGAAAACCCGCCCCAAAAGGGCGGGCACATCGGCATGCCTGAAAACGGTTAGAGGGCCTCGACCTCGAACTGGAGCTGCGGGTTGGCGTAGTAGTCCTGCGCCTCGACGAGCTTGAGCTCCTGCGAGTCTGCCTCGAGGGTCACGCGCAGCAGGTCGAACACAGACGACGCCGTCTTGGCCAGCGCGTCCTTCGCGTCGCGGCCGCGGAGGTAGTGCCCGGTGAACAGCGCCGCGGTGACGTCGCCGGAGCCGTTGCGTTTAAACGGCAGGCGCGGGGTGCGCACGATCCACTTGCCGTTATCGTCGACGGCGATCATCTCGATGGCGTCCTCAGGCGTCTCCGGGCGCTTTACCGAGGTGACCAGCACGGTGGACGGGCCCATCTCGCGCGCGGCGTCGACGGCGGCGAGGGTGGAATCGAGGTCGGTGACGTCGCGCTCGGTCAGGTACCCCAGCTCGAACTGGTTCGGGGTGATGATGTCGGCGGCCGGCACGATCGTCGAGCGGAACAGCGGCGGGATGGTGTCGGCGACGAAGCAGCCGGACGTCGCCGAGCCCATCACTGGGTCGCAGGTGTAGAGCGCGTCCGGGTTTTCAGCCTTGATGTCGCGCACGGTGCCCACGATCACGTCGGCGATTTCGGGGGAAGCCTGGTAGCCGGTGAGGATGCCGTCGATAAGCGAAAATGCGCCGCGGTCCCGGATGCCGTTAAGCACCGCGGCGACGTCGTCGGCCGGAATGATCGGCCCGCCCCACGCGCCGTAGCCGGTGTGGTTGGAGTAGTTCACGGTGTACACCGGCCAGACCTCGTGGCCGATGCGCTGCAAAGGAAAGACCGCTGCCGAGTTGCCGACATGGCCATACGCGACAGCGGACTGGATGGAGAGAATGTTGCTCATACGAGCATTTTAGAGCTCCGGCGACACCAGGATCTTCACGGCGGTCTCGTTGCGGTTGATCAGGGTGTCGAAGCCCTCGTCGACGACACCGTCAAAGCCGATCTTGCCGGTGATGAACGGCTTCAGGTCGACCTTGCCCTCCTCGACGAGCTTGATGGTCTGCTCGTGGTCGTGGGCGTAGCCGATGATGCCGCGGATGGTCAGCTCCTTCATCACCACGGCGTGGATGTCCAGCTCGGCCTTCTTGGACCAGATGGACTCGACGACAAGGGTGCCCTTGAGCTTCAGGCAATCGACGAGCTGGTCAAGCACGACGTTGACGGAGGTGCACTCGAAGGCGGCGTCGACGCCCTTGCCGTCGGTGATCTTCAGGATTTCTTCCTTGAGGTCCTGCTTGGACGGGTCGATGGCGTGGTCGGCGACACCGGCGTCGAGGGCCTTCTGGCGGCGCAGCTCGGACAGCTCGGAGACGATCACGGTGCAGCCGTATGCCTTAGCGACGGCAGCCGTGAGCACGCCGATCGGGCCAGCACCGCCGATGAGGACCACGTCGCCCTCGCCGGCATCGGAGGCGGAGAATGCGTGGTGGGCGACGGACAGCGGCTCGATGAGCGCGGCCTCGTCCAGCGGCACGTCGTTCTTGATCGGGTGGACCCAGCGGCGCTGCACCGCGATCTTCTCGGAGAGGCCGCCGCCGCCACCGGCAAGGCCGATGAAGTTGACGTCCGGGTGGAGGTTGTACGGGCCCGGCTCCTTCGGGTCGACATCGTCGGGAAGCACGTACGGCTCGACGACGACATGCTGGCCGACCTCAAGGTCGTCCACGCCCTCGCCCAGCGCCGCGACGACGCCGGAGAACTCGTGGCCGAGCGTGACCGGCGGCTCCTCGCCGGTGATCGGGTGCGGGTGGCCCGGCTTCGGGCAGAAGATGGGGCCTTCCAGGTACTCGTGGAGGTCGGTGCCGCAGATGCCGCACCAGGCGATGTCGATGAGCACCTCGCCCTTGCCTGCCTCTGGGGCGTCGATGTCCTCGACGCGGATGTCCTTCTGGCCGTAGTAACGTACAGCGCGCATGTGAAGCTCCTCTCGGTGAAAAACCTGCTTACGTGCGCAATTCTACCGAAAAGTAGGATTAATCGCCGTGGAGCGGCTCTGTGGCCTCCGCCACCGAGACGAGCACGGTGCGGGTCTTCACCCGGCCGCGGCGGTCGCGCCCGCCCTCGGCGGTGTAGCGCACCCCGTCGCGCAGAATCGACGCGCCCGGCAGCGGCACGCGCCCCAGCTCGTACGACAGCAACCCCGCCACCGTGTCGACGTTTTCCGTGACGTCCTCGGCGTACTCCAGCTCGTAGTCCAGGTTGTCGGCGAGGTAATCCACCAGGTCGTCCAGCGGCAGGCGCGCCTGGACGCGGAACACGCGCGGCTCCACCTCGGTGATCGGGGCTTCCTCGTCCTCGTCGTACTCGTCGGTGATCTCGCCGACGATTTCTTCCAGCAGGTCTTCCATGGTGAGGAGGCCGGCGACGGTGCCGTATTCGTCGATAAGCATGGCGATGTGCGTGTTCGACTGCTGCATCTCTTTGAGCAGCACGTCCAGCGGCTTCGAGTCCGGGATGAACAGCGGCTCGCGCATGAACTCCGTAATCGGCGTGGTGGGGTCGATCGGGGTGCCGCGGTCGGTGAACATGTCCTTCAGGTACGCGATGCCGACGATTTCGTCGACACTCTCCCCGATCACCGGCACGCGCGAATGGCCGGAACGCACCATCAGCGCGGTGGCTTGGCGGGCGGTTTTCTCGCCCTCGATCCACACCATCTCCGGCCGCGGCACCATCACCTGGCGCGCGTAGCTGGACGCGAGGTCGAAGATGTTCTGGATCATGCGGCCCTCGGTGGTTTCCACCACGCCTTTTTCCTGCGCGACCTCGACCATCTCGCGCAGCTCGATTTCGGTGGCATACGGCCCGTCGCGGAAGTCCTCGCCGGGGTGGAACAGGTTGCCCACCCAAATCAACAGCTTTGCGACGGGCCCGAGCACCGTTTGGAAGACCCCCAGGCCTTGGGCCGCCTTGAGCGAAATGGTGTAGGGGTTGCGCTTGCCCGCGGTGCGCGCGAACACCCCGACGATGGAAAATTGCAGCAGCGTGACGACGATCACCGCCACCGCAATCGCCCACCCGTCCGAGTCCAGCAGATCCATCGCGAGCATCGCCGCGGTGACGGACGCGACGACATCCAGGACGGTTTTGACCAGCACAAGCGTGTTGACGTGGTTCGCGCGGTGGTCCACCACCCGCAAAAGCGCCGCCGCGCCCGGGGTGTCGTCTTTGACCATGCCCTCGACGCGGGCGCGCGAGATCGGGGCCAGCGCGGACTCGATGGAGCCGAGCAGGCCGGACAACAGCAGCGCGGCGACGGTGACGGCCGCGTAGACGAAGGTCAGCGTCACTCGATGCCCTTCATCAGCTTGTCCAGCTCGTCGCGGTCGGCTGCCGACGGAAACGCGTGCGCGCCGGTCGGCTTCGGCTGGTACTCGATACCGCGGCGGGCGAGGTCGTCGTACCAGTCCGCCAGGATCTCGTTTTGCAGGGCGAACATCTCGCGCTCGTCTTTCGGCTCGATGTGGTCGTAGCCCAACAGGTGCAGCACGCCGTGGACGGTGAGCAGCGCCATCTCATGCGCGAGGTCGTGGCCGGCCATTTCGGCCTGCTTGCGGTCGTAGGCCGGGCACAGGATGATGTCGCCGAGCATCGCCGGGCCGGGCATGTCCGCGTCGGGGCGGCCGCCGCCGGGGGTGAGCTCGTCCATGGGAAAGCTCATCACGTCCGTCGGGCCCTCCAGGTCCATCCAGCGCACGTGCAGATCGGCCATCGTGGGCTCGTCGACCAGAGTGATGGTGGCCTCGGCGTCGGGGTGGACGTCCATGGAGCGCATGGCGAACGACGCGACGTCGATAAGCATTTGCTCATTGACCTCCGCCTCGCCGGACTCATTCAGCACTTCAATGCTCACTGGTTCGCCTCCGCTTCCCGCTCGGCCTCGATCGCTTGCTGGCGCTTCTCGTAGCGCAGGGCGTTCTGCGCGTCGTGGCGGTCGTACGCGGCGACGATGCGCGAAATCAGGTGGTGGCGCACCACGTCGCCGGCGCCGAGCTCCTGGAACGAAATGTCGTCGATGTCCGCGAGGATGCGCCGCGCCACGCGCAGGCCCGAGACGGTGCCGCGCGGCAGATCCACCTGGGACGTATCGCCCGTGACCACCATTTTCGAGCCGAAGCCGAGGCGGGTGAGGAACATCTTCATCTGCGCGCCGGTGGTGTTTTGCGCCTCATCCAGGATGACAAACGCGTCCGACAGGGTGCGCCCGCGCATGTAGGCCAGGGGCGCGACCTCGATGATGCCGGCCTCGATGAGCTTCGGGATCGCCTCCGGGTCCATCATGTCGCGCAACGAGTCGTACAACGGGCGCAGGTACGGGTCGATCTTGTCCGAGAGCGTGCCGGGCAGGAAACCGAGCTTTTCGCCCGCCTCCACCGCCGGGCGGGTCAAAATGATGCGCTTGACCTCTTTGTTCTGCAGCGCCTGGACCGCCTTCGCCACGGCGAGGTACGTCTTGCCGGAGCCGGCCGGCCCGATGCCGAAGGTGATGGTGTTGGCGTCGATCGCGTCGACGTAGGCGCGCTGGCCGGCCGTCTTCGGGCGGATGACCTTGCCGCGGCGCGAGATGATCTCCTCGCCGAGGATGTCGGCGACCGAGCCGGGTGCTTCGGCCTCCATGATGCGCACCGCCTGGATCACTGTGTCCACCCCCAGCGGGACGCCGCGGCGCGCCATGGACTCCAGCTCTTCGACGACGCGCAGCGCGTGCGCCGCCTGCTCCGCGTGCCCCTTGACGGTCAGCTCGGTGCCGCGGGCGTGGAAGCCCACCCCGAGCTGGTCCTCCAAAACCCGCAGGTTGTCGTCGTTTATTCCCAGGACGGACTGTGCGTACGCCGAGTCGAGTTCGACCTTGCGCGTCACCATTTCTTCCATGGGGGCCAACCCTACCAGCGGGAGGTCAACGCCCCGATGGCGCAAAGCCCCGCAAACGCCGCCGAGGCGGTGCGCAGCACCTCGGGCCCGAGCTTGACCGGGCGCGCGCCGAGGACCTCCAGTTCGTCGTCGCCGATGCCGCCCTCGGGCCCGACGATCAGCCACACGTCCTCGCCGAAATCGACATCGCGGATCGAGTCGGTGGCGTCCTCGTGCAGAACCAGAGCGTGGCACTCACGCAGCAGCGCGGACAGCTGGTTCGTCGTCACCGGGTCGCGCACCTCGGGCACCCACGCCCGCCGCGCCTGCTTCGCGCTGGCCAAAGCCTGCGCGCGCCACTTCTCCACCTGCTTGGCCTGCTTGTTCGCCGGCCACCGCGCGATCGTACGGTGCGAAATCCACGGCACAATCGCGTCGGCCCCGGCCTGCACCGCCAGGTCCACCGCGAGCTCCGCGCGCTCGCCCTTCGGCACCGCCTGCACCACCGTCACGCGCGGCGTGGGTTGTGGCACGAACTCTTGCCTTTCGACGACTCCATCAACCCGACCAGCCCCCACCGACGTGACGCGGGTGAGCGCGGTGGACCCTTGGCCGTCGATAAGCATGATGCGCTCGCCGGGCTCGATGCGCTTGACGTGCGCGTGCTTGGCTTCGGCGCCGGTGAGCGTGCCGGCGGCGGGGTCGTCGGTGAAAAAGTACGGCAGGCTCATCGGCGGAAGCGGTCGCGCATGCGGGAGAAGAAGCCCTCGCCGTGCTCGTCGGACTCGACGTGGACCTCCGGGTTGTCCGGGTGGCCGTCGCGGAGGTCCTGCAGGGCGGCGCGCTCGTCGTTGGTCAAGGCGGTGGGCACGGTGACCTGGACGTGGGCGATCATGTCGCCGGCGCCCTCGGCGCGCAGCCGCGGCATGCCCTCGCCCTGCAGGTGGATGGTGTCGCCGGGCTGGGTGCCGCCGGGCACCTCGATGGTGGTCTGCCCGCCGGCGAGGTTGTCCACGCTCAGCTCGGTGCCGAGCGCTGCGTCGTACATCGGCACGGTCAGGCGGACGTGCAGGTCGTTGTTCTCGCGCACGAACACCGGGTGCGGTTTGACCTGCACCTCCACGTAGAGGTCGCCGGCGGGGCCGCCGCCGTGGCCGACCTCGCCCTGGTCCGCCATGCGGATGCGCATGCCGGAGTTGATGCCGGCGGGGATGTTCACGGTCAGATCGCGGGTGGCGCGCACGCGGCCGTCGCCGGCGCACTGGGTGCACGGGTCCTTGATCACTTCGCCGTAGCCGTGGCAGGTGGGGCACTCGCGGGTGGTCATGACGTTGCCCAAAAACGACTGCTGCATCTCCTGGACCTGGCCGGCGCCGCCGCAGGTGCCGCAGGGCACCGGCTTCTCCTCGGTCTTGGACCCGGTGCCGTGGCACTTGTCGCACAGCACGGCGGTGTCGACGGTGACGTCCTTCTTCGTGCCCGCGAACGCTTCCTCCAGGGTGATGGCGGTGCGCAGCAGGGCGTCGTTGCCCGGCTGCACGCGCGAGCGCGGCTGGCGGGCGCCACCGCCGCCGAAGAACGCCTCGAAGATGTCGCCGAGTCCCCCGCCGCCGAAGCCGCCCGCGCCGCCGCCGGCCTCCATCGGGTCGCCGCCGCGGTCGACGATTGCGCGCTTCTGCGGGTCCAGCAGCACCTCCTGCGCCGCCGCGATCTCCGCGAACTTCTCGGCGGCCTCCTCGGACGGGTTCACGTCCGGGTGGTACTTGCGCGCCAGTTTGCGGTACGCCTTTTTAATCTCCTGCTCGGTGGCTTCCTGGTCCACGCCGAGGATGCCGTAGTAATCGCGAGCCATAACTTCCCTTCTATTCGCCCCGCAGAATGCGGCTGATGTAGCGGGCCACGGTGGCAACCTTTTGCATGGTACCGGGGTAGTCCATGTGGGTCGGACCCACTACCCCGAGGCCGCCGAGTGCCTCGTCGCCCGAGCCGTACGCTGTTGTAACAATCGAGGCGCGCGAAAATTCCTCGTCCTCGTTTTCGCGCCCGATGCGCACGCTCACCCGCTCGAGCTCCTGCGCCCCGGCGAGCAGTTTCAGCACCACCACCTGCTGCTCCAGCGCGTCGATGACGCCCTGCAAGCCTCCCGACGGCACGACCAGGTTCGACGAGCCCGCAATGATCAGCCGGTCCGGTGCGGCGTCCACAAGCGTGGTGATCAGCACTTCTGCTGCGCGTGAGGTGGGGTCGGCGAGGTGGGGCGGAGCTTTCGTCGATAGGCGAGAAAGCGCCTCCGAGGCGTCGCGCATGGTTTGGCCCACCAGGGCCTCGTTCAAAAGGTCGCGAAGCAGGCGCACCCCGTCCGGCCCAATCGGCGTCGCAAGCTCAACGTTGCGCTGATCCACGCGCCCGGCGTCCGTGATCAGCACGAGCAAAAGCCGCGTCGGGGTCAGCTCCACCACCTCGCAGTGCTTCACCCGCGACACCGTCAGCGTGGGCAGCTGCACCACCGCCGCCTGGTTGGTCAGCTGGGCAAGCAGCTGCACGGAGCGGCGCAGCACGTCCTCTAAGTCCACGCCGTTTTCCAAGAAATCCAAAATGGCGTGGCGCTCGGCGGCGCTCAACGGCTTGACGTCGTGCAGCGCGTCCACGAACGCGCGGTAACCCGCCTCAGTGGGGATGCGGCCGGACGAGGCGTGCGTCTGAGAGATGTAGCCCTGCTGCTCCAGCACCGCCATGTCGTTGCGGATCGTCGCCGAGGACACCCCCATCTTGTGCCGCTCCACCAGGGATTTCGACCCCACCGGCTCTTGGCTTGCAATGTAGTCCGCCACGATCGCGCGCAGCACCGCCTGGCGCCGCTGGTCCGCAGTACCCATTACGCCTCCTTACTCGGCTGCCAGGATATCGGTGATGATGCCGTCTGCAAGCAGCCGCCCTTTGTCGGTCAGCCGCAGCCTGTCGGTTTGCTCGAGCAACCCCGCGCGCACATGCCTATCGACGACCTCCCGTGCCCCCGCCCCGATCCAAACTGCCGGGATGCCTTCCTTCAGCCGCAGGCCGAGCATGACTGCCTCGGTGTGGGCCTCTGTTTCCGTGATGGGTTCAGTGTCCTGGATGGGCAGCGTGGCGCTGGCAAGCAACTGCGCATATCGCTCGGGGCGCTTGACGTTGAAGAAACGCTCGGAGGCGATGAAGCTGTGCGCGCCCGGGCCCGCGCCCCACCACTGCTGGTTGCGCCAGTAGATGAGGTTGTGGCGGCACTGCCCGCCCGGCTTCGCCCAGTTGGAGACCTCGTACCAGTCGTAGCCGTGGGCGGCGAGCGTGTCGGCGATGATCTCGTAGCGGTCCGCGTAGACGTCCTCCTGCGGCGCAGGCAGCTCGCCGCGGCGGATCTTGCGGGCCATGGCGGTGCCGTCTTCCACGATGAGCGAATACGCGCTGACGTGGTCGACGTCCGTGGCCAGGATGGCGTCGAGGGTGCGGCGGACGTCGTCGTCGGTTTCGGTGGGCGTGCCGTAGATCATGTCCAGGTTCACGTGCGCGAAACCGGCGTCGCGGGCCTCGCGGGCGGCGGCGACCGCGCGGCCCGGGGTGTGCTGGCGGTCCAGCACCTTGAGCACCGGCGTGGAGGCGGACTGCATGCCGAGTGAGACGCGGGTGAAGCCGGCGTCCAGCAGGCCGGCGAAGTAGTCGGGGCTGGTGGATTCCGGGTTGGATTCGGTGGTGACCTCGGCGCCGGGGTTCAGGCCGAAGGTGTTGCGGACGGCGGTGAGGATGCGCCCGAGCCCGTCGGCGCCAAGCAGGCTCGGGGTGCCGCCGCCGATGAACACGGTGTCGGCTTGGGGCATACCGCGCGCGGCGGCGAGCTCGAGTTCTTTCTCGAGCGCGTCCAAGTACTGGGCGTGGGAGGAGTCCACCTCAGTTGGGGTGTAGGTGTTGAAGTCGCAGTACCCGCAGCGCGTGGCGCAAAACGGGACGTGGACGTAAACGCCGAATGAATCCATGGCCTTAAGGCTAGGCGCCGCGGCGGGAACGCTTCGCGGCAACCTTGGCCACGATCCTGTCGATGCGGGCGCGCTCCTCCAAAAACTCCGGCGGGTTGGACCCGCGCATGGTGCGCACGAACGCCGGGTGGTCCACGCAGACGGTTTCCACCCAGCCCATCACGGCCTCCTCGACGATCTCGCCGACGCGCGCGTACATCTGCGGCAGCGACACCACGCCGAGCTCGCGGGCGACCATGTCGGTCTGCTCCAGGCAGTAGGACACGATCTCGCCCAGGTGCTGCACCACCAGGTCGGTGCGGCCGGTCAGCGCGTCCTGCATGGTCTGCACCGAGAACGGTGCTTGGAGGGGGAAGAGGTCGTTTAAACCGGAGGCGTCGAGAAGCTCGGGCTCCGGAATGCGCTCCTCCGGCTTCGCACCCGCGGACAGGTGGCCGGCGGCGCGGCCGGAGGTCAGCGCCTGGCGCAGGCCGATCAGCTCAGCGACGACACGGCGGGCGTCTTGGCGGGCATCGTCGACAATCTCGACGAACTCGGCGAGGCAGTCCTCCGTGAGCTCCCCGTCGTAATCCGCAATCGCCTCGGCGAGGTGCTCGGTGTACTCCGCCACCTCGTCGCCGATGTTGTAAATCTCCTGAGTGAGCTCGCGGTGACGCAGCACGGCGGCAGTCTTGTGCATCGCGAGCCCTCCTTGGAAACGCCTGTGGGAAGTGACAAATTGGCATGCTATGCCACAGCCGCGCGCGTGGAAGGAAGGCGCGCCGAACTACCGCTGATACAGCTTGTCGATGTCCTCCTGGAACCGCTGGAACACCACGTTACGCTTGACCTTCATCGTCGGGGTCATCTCATCGTGCTGCTCAGACAGGTCGCGGTCCAGGATGCGGAACTTCTTGATCGCCTCGGCGCGCGAGACGGTGGCGTTGGCCAGGTTCACCGCGTCCTGCACCTCCGCGCGCAGCGCCGGGTCCTGGGCGAGCTCGGAAACCTTCTTGTTCGCCGGGATGTTGTGGTTGGCCTTCCAGCGCTTGAGCTCCTCCTCGTCCAGGGTGACCAGCACGCCGACGAAGGGTTTGCCGTCGCCGACCACCAGCGCGTTGGAGATCAGCGGGTCCTGGCGGATGATCTCCTCCATCGGGCCCGGGGAGATGTTCTTGCCGCCGGCGGTGACGATCAGGTCCTTCTTGCGGCCGGTGATGGAGACGTAGCCGTCCTCGTCCACCTCGCCGAGGTCGCCGGTGTTGAACCAGCCGTCCGTGAGCGCCTCTTCGGTGGCGGACGGGTTGCCCCAGTACTTCTCAAACACGCCGGGGCCCTTGAACTCGATCTCGCCGTCGTCGTTGATGCGCACCGAGTAGCCGTTGACCGGCCGGCCGACGGTGCCGATCTTGTTGGCGTGGGCGTTGTTCACACACGCCGCCGCGCAGGTCTCGGTCAGGCCGTAGCCCTCGTAGATGGGCACGCCCATGCCGCGGAAGAAGTGCGACAAATCCGCGCTCATGGCCGACCCGCCGGTGATGCCGTACCAGACGGAACCGCCCATGGCCTCCTTGATCTTGCCGTAGACGACCTTGTCGTAGACCGCGCGCTTCGCCTTCTGCACCCGCGACGGGCCCTCCGGGGTGTCCAGCGCCTTCGAGTACTCAACCGCGGCCTTTTCGGCCTCCAAGAACATGCGCTTGCCAATCGCGGAGCCGTCCGCGGCCTTGTTGTAGGCGCCCTCGCGCACCTTCTCAAACACGCGCGGCACACCGACGACAAGGTTCGGGCGCACGCGCTGCAGCTCCACCATCAGCGTCGAGGTGTCCGACCAGTGCGACTGCGTCGCGCCCGAGATCGTCCACGCCAGCGACACCGCGCGCGCCAGCACGTGCGCCAGCGGCAAAAACGTCACCATGCGCTGGCCGGGGAAGGACACCGAGCCGATCTCGTTTTCCAAAAGCGCCCAGCACTGATACGCCCAGTTGCCGTGGGAAATCTCCACGCCCTTCGGCCGGCCGGTGGTGCCGGAGGTGTACACGATGGAGCCCAGGGTTTCGTGGCGGATGGCGGCCACGCGTTCGTCGATAAGCGATTGCTCAACGTCTCGCCCCTCAAACTTCAGCGTCTCCACGCCCGAGGCGTTGAACTCGTAGATGCGCTCGAGCTTTGACGGGGAGTCCGCGAACTTCGCCTTGCCCGTCTCGTCCAGCAAAAACGGGCTCATCAGCTGGGTGTGGTCGCGCGTTTCGGTGAACGCGATCTTCGCGCCGGAGTCCTCCAGAATCCACTGGATCTGGTGCATCGAACTCGACGGGTAAATCGGCACCGAGGCGGCGCCCGCGGCCCAGATGGCGAAATCCACCAGCGACCACTCGTAGCGTGTCGACGACAAGATGGCCACGCGGTCCCCCGGCTCCACGCCCGCGGCGACGAGCCCCTTGGCGACCTCGTAGACCTCCTCCAAAAACTCCGCCGCCGTGACGGAGACCCACTCGTAGTTGCGCGGCCGGTAGTACAGCACCAGGTGGGGGCTCTGCTCGCAGGTGCGAATCAGCCGGCTGAGGCACGTGTCCGTGTCGTTGAGCGTGAATCCAAGTTCCGTGGTGTGCGCGTTTGAAGGCATGGTGTCCAAGACTACCCCAGCGTGCTTGCCCCAGCTTTGGCACAATGCGTGGCGTGACCAACGTTGCCCTGCTTCACGCCCTCGCCGAGTCCTATGGCTTCGGCACGTCCTACCGCGCCTCGAACGGACTGGTCACCGAGCCGCCCGCCGAGTCGTTTATCAAGCTGCTGCGGGCCTTGGGGCTTTCGCTTAACGACGATCCGTCGGACGAAGAGCTCCAATTCCACCTCGATGCCCGCCGCGAATTTTGGGCGACCAGGCCCATGCCGCCGTGCGTGGTGGCCACCGAGGGCGCCGAGAAACACTTCAACGTCCACGTCCACGACGGGCACTGGGCGCACTGCTGGATCCGGCTGGAAGACGGCTCCTCGCGCGACGCGTACCAGGACGAGAACTGGGCCCCGCCGTTCACCGCCGCCGACGGTACCGTGTGGGGCGAGGCGACGTTCCACGTGCCGGGCGATCTGCCCGCCGGCTACCACGAGCTGCACTTGGAGTCCGACAACTTGGATGAGGTCTGCCCGCTGATCGTAGTGCCGGCGTCCTTGTCCACCAACGCCGAAGTGGTGCGCGACCCGGTGTGGGGCGTGATGGCGCAGTTGTACTCGGTGCGCTCGCTGGACTCCTGGGGCATCGGCGACTTCCACGACCTCGGCGCGATCGCCGAAGCGGTGGCCGCGGAAGGCGCGGACTACCTGCTGATCAACCCGGTGCACGCCGCCGAACCCGTCCCGCCGATCGAGGACTCGCCGTACCTTCCCACCTCCCGCCGGTTTGTCAACCCGATCTACATCGCGGTGGAGCAGGTGCCGGAGTATGGGCTGTTGGACGAGGGGGACCGGGAGGACGTCGAGAAGCTTGCTGCGGAGTTGAAGGCGATGAACCACACCGCAGACCCCTTGGAGCGCGACCGGATTTTCGCCGCGAAGCTGGCGGCGCTGCGCACGCTGTTTTACCTTTCGGCGGCGGACGAGGCGCGCACGCGGGACTTCGAGCTGTTCTGCGAGGTTGAGGGCGAGGGGCTGCGCCAGTTCGCCGAGTGGTGCGCGGCGCAGGCGAGCGAGTCGGAGCACCACGGCGCGCCGCGGCATGCGGGCGAGGACCCGCAGGAGCTGGTGCGGTTCTACATGTGGCTGCAGTTCATCGCCGACGAGCAACGCCGCGTGGCGCAAGAGCGCGCGGTGGCGGCCGGGATGCGGCTGGGCATCATGACGGACCTGGCGGTGGGCATCCACCCGGGTGGCGCCGACGCAGCGACGTTGCACGAGGTGCTGGTGCCCGACGCCTCGGTGGGGGCGCCGCCGGACCAGTACTCGCAGCAGGGCCAGGACTGGTCGCAGCCGCCGTGGAACCCGCAGCAGCTGGCGGAAGCCGGCTACGGGCCGTGGCGCGATCTTTTGCGCACCGTGCTGCGCCACTCCGGCGGGATCCGCGTGGACCACGTTTTGGGGCTGTTCCGCCTGTTCTGGCTGCCGCGCATGGACACCCCGTTGCACGGCGCGTACATGAACTACGACTTCGAGGCCATGGTCGGCGTGTTAGTGCTGGAGGCGCAGCGCGCCGGTGCCGTGGTGGTGGGCGAAGACCTGGGCACGTTCGAGCCGTGGGTCCAGGACGTGCTTCGCGACAAGGGCATCCTCGGCACCTCCGTGCTGTGGTTCGAGTCCGTGCCGCCGGAGGCGCCGCGCCCGTCGCAGCAGTACCGCAACCTCGCGCTGACCGCCGTGGGCACCCACGACCTGCCGCCCACCGCCGGCTATCTGGAGGGCGCGCACAACGCGCTGCGCCACAAGCTCGGGCTGGTCAAGGAGTCGCTGGAGGAGCTCAACGCCACCGACGCCGTGTGGATCTCGCAGGTGCTCGCCGCCGCCCAGGCGGAGGGGGCGTTCGACAACTCGCCGCTCGCTGACGTGGACTTTCTCGACCGGGACTTGGGCGAGTACGACGACGTGGACGCCCTCGTCGAGGGGCTGACGCGGTTTATCGCCTCCACCCCGTCCGCGATGACGTGCACGAACCTGGTGGACATGGTGGGCGACACCCGCATTCAAAACCAGCCGGGCACCAACCGCGAGATGTATTCCAACTGGTGCATTCCGCTTTGCGACGCCTCCGGTACCCCCGTTCTCATCGAAGACCTCCCCGACGTCGCGCTGTTTACGCGCATCGCCGAAGCCAGCGCACGAAGCGAGCGCTAGAGCGCGCTGACGATCGCGGCGACGACGACGAGCGCGATGAGCACCCACATCACCTGGGTCACCCGCGACTGCGGGTACTTGCGCTGCGGCTTGGGCAGCTTCTGGTCCTGCTTGCGCAGCTCTTCCGGGTTGGCCATGGTGTGTAAGCCTAGCGCCGCGGGCTAGCGGCGGGAAACCAGGCGCGCGGTGGCCCGGGCGACACCGTCGACAAGGCGCAGCAGCGCGTAGCCGGCCGCGGCGCACACCGGCGCGGCGGCGGCAAGGATCGCGGGGACCTGCAGCCAGGGGCTCAGGCCCATCACCCAACCAAGTAGGGCGCTGCTCATCAGATCAGGCCCATCGCGTAGCCGATCGCCGGCACCAGCACCGCCACGGTGGCCACGACGCCGAGGGTGATCAGCAGCGCTTTGGCGATGTTGTTGTCGCGCGGCTCTTCCACGGTGTCCTCGCTGCTTTGCTCCTGAGTCTCAGGCGTGACGACGGGCGCCTCGCTCGGCACACTCGACGGCGTCGCCGCGCCGACCGGGATGGCCGGCTGCAACGTCGCGGCCGGGATCACCACGGTTTTCTTCGTCGGCCCAGAGATGTGGATGGTGTTGCCGGACACCGACGTCACGGCCGGCGCCGGCTCGCGGGGAGTCTGCGGCGACGCCCCTGGCGCCTCAGAGGCAGGCGCGGGCTCGCGCGTGACCTCCGCGACCGGGTTCACCACGGTGCTGCGCACCGGAGTAGGCACCGCCGGCGTGGACGTTTTCTTGCTCGGCGAGGCCGGTTTTGCCGACGCACCGTAGTGGGAGCGGAGGAACGCGTCGATGCGGGAGTCGTCGTAAAGCGCGCCGCTTTGAAGCGAACTGGCGCGCTCGAAGCCCACGACCTCCTCGCCGCGCTCGTCCACAAGCGCGTTCGCCCCGGACATCACGCCGACGAGCCCGCGGCCCGGCGCGTAGACCGGCCCGCCGGAGTCGCCGTAGTCCGGCATGCCGGGGGCGTCGAAGTAGATGGTTTTCTCGATCATGCCCACGAACGGCCCACAGGTGGCGCGGTTTGTGCCGCCGTGCGAGGCGTAGCCGTGGTAGCACAGCGTCTCGCCGGGCTCGATGTCTTCGATGGGCACGTACTCGCCGCCGAAGGGGTTGGCCTCCACCTCGACGCCGTTGAACCAGTAGATCACCGCCCAGTCGTTGGCGTTGGAGGCGCCGTAGTAGGCGGCGGCCGGGTAGATCATGCCGGCAGGGGTGGTCATTTCGCGGCCCTTGCTGTCGGCGAGGTAGACCAGCGAGCCGGTTTGCCACCCGTAGTTGCCGTTGTCGGCGCAGTGTCCGGCGGTGTAGCTGCGGCGCTGCTTCGAGTCGTTGTAGCCGATGGTGCAGGCGGTGAGGTTGTCGTTGCCGAGGTTGTCCACGAACATGCGGGCACCTTGCTTGACGACGAGCCGCTCCGCCGCCGGCGCCTCCACCCCACCGACGAGACCAGAAGCTGCCAGCGCGGACGCCGCGGCGAGCGCAGCGACGCGTGCGCCCACGCGGGGGCGTCGCACTGTACCGTTCGCCATGCAGCTTTCCTTGTCTTGTCTTTTAACGGTTTCCCCGGAACTGTACAGCACGAACCTGTGCAACTACAGGTCGGAGCCAGCGAGCCCGCGGCGCTGAAGCAGCGGGCGGGTGTCCTTGTCGCGGCCGCGGAAGGCGCGGTAGGCCTCGGCGTAGTCGCGCGAGGAGCCCTTGGACAGGATCGCCTCGCGGAACTTCGCGCCGGTCTGCCGGTTGATTCCCTCCTCGGCGACGAGTTCGTAGCCGTCGGCGTCGAGCGCTTCGGCCCACAGGTAGGAGTAGTAGCCCGCGGAGTAGCCGCCGGCGAAGATGTGGTTGAACCAGGTGGAGCGGTAGCGCGGCTCCAGCCCTTCGACGTTCAGGCCGTACTCGCGTAGGACGTTGTCTTCGAAGGCGTTGATGTCCGACGGGACGTCGTCCGCAAGCGAGTGCCACGCAAGGTCGATCGCGCTGGCCGCGAGGTATTCGGCGGTGGTGAAGCCCTGGCCGAATTGGCGCGAGGCCTCCATCGCCTGCAGAAGCGGCGCCGGGATGACCTCGCCGGTGTCCACGTGGCGGGCGTAGTTGCGGGCGATCTCGGGGGCAAACGCGTAGTTCTCGTTGATCTGGGAGGGGAACTCCACCCAGTCGCGCGGGACGTTGGTGCCGGAATGCGACGGGTAGCGCACGTCGGAGAGCAGGCCGTGCAGGGCGTGGCCGAACTCGTGGAACAGGGTGGTCACCTCGTCGATGGTCAGCAGGTTGGAGCTGACCGACATGACGTTGACCACCACCGGCTTCGTGCCGGCAAGGTGAGACTGGTCCACGAACGAGCTCATCCACGCGCCGCCGCGTTTCGACGGGCGCGCGTTGTAGTCCGTCAGCAGCAGCCCGATGCCGGTGCCGTCCTCCTCCTTCACCTCCCAGACGTCGACGTCCTCGCGGTAGCCGGCCAAATCCTCGCGCTTCTCCACCGTGATGCCGTAGAGCAGGTTCGCGGCGTAAAAGACGCCGTCGGTGAGCACCTGCTCGAGCGGGAAGTACTTGCGCAGCTCCGCCTCGTCGATGCCGAGCTCCTCCTCGCGGCGCTTGGCCTGCCAGTACGGCCAGTCCGCCCCGCCGAGCTCCTCGCCGGCCAGTTCCCCGGCGAGCTTGCGCTCGGCCTCGGCGTTCGCGGCGGCCGCCGGCGCCAGGTCGGCGATGAGCTGGCGCGCTGCCGCGGCGGTGCCGGCGGTCTCCTCCGCGATGACGTAGTCGGCGTGGGTGTCAAAGCCGAGCAGCTTCGCGCGTTCCTGGCGCAGCTTCACCGACTCCAGCACGATTGCCGGGTTGGAGTCGCGGCCGCGGGCGCGGGAGGCGTCGAAAAGCTTGTGCCGCGCGGAAGACTCCTCGAGCTCCGACTGCAGCGCCTGGGTGGTGGGCAGCTCGATCGGCACGACGTAGCGGCCGCCGTCCTCGTACGCGGCGAGCTGGTCGTCGGAAAGCCCGGCGAGCTCCTCGCGCGAAAACTCCACCGCGAGCTTTTTCGTGTCCGCGAGCAGGTTGCGGCCGAAGCGCTCAGACAGCTCGCTGAGGCGCTGGTTGATCTCCTGCAGGCGCGACTTGCCAGCGGCGTCAAGGTCCGCGCCGCGGCGGGTGAAGCGGCGCAGCAGCTCGTCGTGCAGCCTGCGCGACTCGGCGTCTTCCGGCACCTCGACGCCTTTAATACGCTGGTAGAGCGAGTCGTTCTGGTAGATCGAGTCCACGTGCGCCGACAACTTCGGCACGATGCGGTCCGCCACCGCGTCGAACTCGTCGGTGGAGTCGGTGCCCTGCAGGTTGAAAAACCACGACATCACCCGGTCCAAGTCTTGGCCGGCCAGCTCGAAGGCTTCGACGGTGTTTTCCCACGTCGGGGTGTCTGCCGTGGTGATGTCGGCGATTTCCGCGGCGTGGCGCTTCAGCGCTTCTTCAAACGCGGGCTCCACGTGCTCCAGCCGGATCGCGGCGAAGTCCGGCAGGTTGTACGGCAGGGTCGAGGGGGTCAGAAGCGGGTTTGTCATGGCGGTCAGTGTATGCGGATACGATCTGCCGCATGGGTGAAACGGAAATCACATGCGCGGCCGGCACCATCGTGGGCACTGCCCGCGGCGGCAAACGCGTCTTCGACGCCATCCCCTACCTCGCCGAAGCGCGCCCCTTCGACGACCCGGCGCCCATGGAGCAGGGATTGCTTATCGACGCCACCGCGCCGAACCCCAACGCACTTGCCATCAGCACCCCGGTTAGCGCGCGGCCCGGCACGGACTGCCCCGTGGTGGTGTGGCTGTCACAACCGGTCGAGCTGGGCGATGGATTCGTCGAGGTGCACGTGCCCCACCGCCGCGGTTTCGAAGGCTTCCTCCCCTTTGCCGCGGACGCCATCGGGCACTTCCGCGGCGTCGCGGACGTCAAGCTCGCCCTGCGCTGGGTCCAGCAAAACATCGAGGCGTTCGGCGGCGACCCCACCAACATCACCGTCGTCGGCGCCGGCGAGGAGGCCGCGGTGGCGCTGTGGCTGTGCCGGCGCGACCACTACGCCGGCGAGTTCCGCCGGGTGTGGGCCGCGGATCCGGTGTTCCCGCGCGCGCCGTACGAGAAACGCAAGTGGATCGTGCGCTACCTGCTGTCCGCGCCGCTGACGCGTGCGAAGCTCAACGAGTTGGCGGAAAACCGGCCGGCGAGGATTGGGCGGAGCTATCGTCGATACGCAAAGTTCTTCGGGCCCATGGGCCCGCAGCCTTACGACGCTACCGAGCTCGCCGACCTCGCAACCGTGCGCGTCGCAGAAGCCCTGGACCCGCACGCGATCGCCCAGTTCGCCCGCTAGTTGTTCAGGTTGCCCTTGAAGGTGACGTTGCCGATGGTGAACTCCGCGTCCCACAGGTTGCCCGTGGACACGTCGAAGGGGTACTTCGCGTTCACGGTCGCGCCCGGGCCCAGCGGGCGGTCCAGGCCCACAATGTCCACCCCAGCATCCTCCGCGATGGGCATGAACTTCGCGTCCTTCATGTCCGGGTTCGAGGTGGAGTTGACGTTGTAGCGCAGCTTCGGCTCGAGGGCGTCTTCCGGCAGCGGCGCGTCCGACTCGTTGGTGATTGCCACCACCACGACCGAGCCGCCGTTCGGCGCGTACGAGGAGCCCTGCCACTTGTACGACAGTTCCATCGCCGGGTCCTTCACGCGTTCGCCGGTGGTTTCGTCGCTGACCAGCGGCTCCGCCTCGTTGACCTCGAAGGGCTTGCGCTGCACACCGATGCGGTCGTCGGCCTGGCCCTGCGGGGCGTCCTCGGCGGCGGTGACCTGGGTGGAGCTGATGGTGTCCTCCCCCATCTCGGCGTCCGCGCAGGCAGAAAGCGCCAAGGCGGCTGCCAGGGCGGTGGCGGCCAGGGCGGCCTTGGGGCGGCGGGTGCAGTGGGACATGTGCGCCTCTTCTTTTGTCGCGGTGGGAAGCTTTGCTGCACCACTTTACAGCCCTAGTAGGGTGTCGAAATTATGCAGTCTTTGATGCGCGTTGTCCGCAGCGCTTCCGCCCTCTGGCCTTTCTATATCGCGGTTGTGGCGGTGTCGACGCTGGTGGCTGGTTTAGGGTTGGTCACCCCGTTTCTGCTGCGGGAGGCGACTGACACGATCGTGGCCAAACTTGGCGACGCCTCCCTGCCCGACCCCACCCAAACCGTCATCTGGCTCGCCGTGGCGCTGTTCGCCGCCGAGGCCATGGCTTCGGTGCTGCGCAACGTCTCCGGCTACTTGGGCGACGTGATGGTCGCGCGGATCCGCCAGATCCTGTCCACGCGGTATTTTGCCAAGCTGCTGGCATTGCCGCAGCGCTACTACGACAACCAGGTCACCGGCACCATCATCGCCCGGCTGGACCGCTCAATCGCCAACGTCACGCAGTTCATCCAGTCGTTCACCAACAACTTCTTGCCCATGCTGATGCAGGTGGTGGCGATTCTGGGCATCACCGCCTTTTACTACTGGCCGCTGACAGTGCTGCTGGCGCTGCTGTTCCCGCTCTACACCTGGCTCACCGCGCTGACGTCGAAGCGCTGGCAGGTCTTTGAGAAGGAGAAAAACGCCAACATCGATGAAGGCAACGGCCGCTTCGCCGAGGTCGTGGGCCAGGTGAAGGTGACCAAGTCCTACGGCGCCGAGGTGCGCGAGCTGGAGAAGTTCGGCCGCCACTACACCAACACTGTGGACATCACCCGCCCCCAGTCGCGCTGGTGGCACTCCATGGACACCCTGCGCGGCGTGGCCATGAACCTGATCTTCTTGGGCATCTACCTGATCCTGTTCACCCGCACCCTGCACGGGCACTTCACGGTCGGCGAGATGGTCATGCTCATCCAGATGGTCACCATGGCCCGCCAGCCGGTGACGATGATGAGCTGGATCGTGGATTCCGCGCAGCGCGCCATCGCCGGCTCGCGCGACTACTTCAATGTGATGGACGAGCCGGTCGAGCCGACGGCGAACCGGCAGCTCGTCGAGGCGACGAAGGCGTCGGGCATGCCGGAGGTCGTCGCAAAGCAGCAGGCTCCTTTGCAGGTGCGCGAGCCGGTGATCGCGTTCGAGGACGTCACCTTCGAGTATTTGGAGGGCGAGCCTGTGCTTCACAGCGTCAACTTCGCCGCCCACGAAGGCGAAACCATCGCCCTTGTCGGCGAATCCGGCGGCGGCAAATCCACGATCGTGAACCTGCTGTTGGGCCTCTACCCCATCACCCGCGGCCGGCTGCGCGTGTGCGGCGAGGAGATCTCGGAGCTGGACGTGGAGAAGTTGCGCGCCACCACCGGTGTGGTGTTCCAGGAGGCGGCGCTGTTTTCCGGGTCGGTGTTTGAGAACATCGCCTACGGCAAGCCCGACGCGACGCTGGAGGAAGTCGTGGAGGTGGCGAAGCGGGCGAACGCGCACGAGTTCATCATGAAGTTCGCCGACGGCTACGACACCGTCATCGGCGAGCGCGGCCTGCGCCTGTCCGGCGGGCAGCGCCAGCGCGTGGCCGTGGCGCGCGCGATGCTCAAGGACGCGCCGATTTTGATCCTGGATGAGGCCACCTCCGCCCTGGACACCAAGGCCGAGCGCGCCGTGCAGGCCGGCCTGGACCAGCTGATGGAGGGACGCACCACCATCATGATCGCGCACCGGTTGTCCACCATCGCGGGCGTGGACACGATCATCACGCTTCGCGACGGCCACGTCGACGAAATCGGCTCGCCTTCCGAGCTGGCCGTCTCCGGCGGCATCTACTCCGAGCTACTGCGCCTGACCGCGTCGTCGTCGGCCGCGGACCGGGAGCGGCTCAAGGCGTTCGGGTTCCACGTCGACGGCGCCGACGACGAGGATGAGGAAAACGACGCGGACAACGCGGGCGGCGCGCTCACCCCCTAGTATGCCCATTTGTGCGAAAAGTAATCCTCTCTGTGCCGATGATGGCGGTGGCGCTCGTACTGTGCCTGCTGAGTTTGCTGATCGGCTGGTACCAGCACAGCTACGTGCCCTTCTACAGCACGGACCGGCGCGAGGTGGAGGACTTTTTGGTCTACTACCGTGGCGCGAAGGCGTTCTGGGCGAGCCCGAACGTCTACGAGTCCCTGATCAACACGGGTACGGCGGGCGATTTGCCGTACTCGTACCCGCCGTCGTCGCTGCTGTTTTTCTCGCCGCTGACGCTGTTCGGGGAGACGGTGGGCCTGGTGGTGTTTTCGCTGGTGTCGCTGGCAGCCCTGTGGTGGGTGATCACGCTTACGCTGCGCAAGTGCCGCATTGAAGACGCCGGCAAGTGGGCGCTGGTGGGCCTGCCGCTGGCGTTTTGGGTCGACCCGGTCCACAACACGTTCCACCACGGCCAGGTCAACATTGTGCTCATGGCCCTGGTGCTCACGGATCTGTGGTGGGATTCGCCGAAGCGCAAGTACCTGCCCACGGGAGTGCTCACCGGTATCGCGGCCGCGGTGAAGATGACGCCGGCGCTGTTCGGGCTGTACTTCATCTTCACGCGCAACTGGAAGGCGCTGGCCGCGGCGTTTCTCACCGGCGTGATGTCGCTGGGTGTTGCGGGTGCGCTAAAACCGGAGGCGCTGGCGTACTACTTCACCACCCAGATCGGGCAGATGTCCGGCGTGCTGGGGCTGAACCGCTCGCACAACCAGTCCGCACGCGGCCTGGTGGCCCGCTACGTGCCGGAAGCGGCGCAGACCTACTTCACCGCGATCATGTTCGCCGGCATCATCGCGCTCGCGCTGCTGGCCTTGCGACGCCTGCTAGCCGCCCGCGCCAACGAGGCAGCGGTGATGTGCGTCGCGCTGCTGTCGCTGCTCGTCGCTCCGATCACCTGGCAGCACCATTACGTGTGGGTGGTGCCGTTGTGCATCATCATGGTCGTCGGCGGCATCCGCAACGCCAACCCGTGGCCGCCGTTTCTGGTGGCGGTGTATTTGACCATTTCGACGATCTTCATCCCGCACAAGCAGATATTGAACCCGATGTCCACCACCCCGGATTCGTACACCGTGCGCGACTTGGCGCAGTCCAGCCTGGTCGTGTGGGCGATTTTGGTGGTGTTTGTGATGTGGGTGCAGGCGCGGGGATTCGTGCTCGTCGATAGGCAAAAGCCCCTGCGGTTCACCCAGTTCGTGGCCTTCCCGCCGCTGGTGGCCTACGCGGTGCTGTGCACGTTTGCAACAGCCTGGTGGCGCAAGATGGAATCGCCGATGCTGTCAGCGTATGAGGGCGTGTTCCACCCGCTGGAGCACCTGCAGATGCTGCGCGGGGCGGGCGACGGTTTCTTCGCCGAACCGGACATCTACTCGGTGGCGTTCAGCTACCCCGACGGGCGGCAGGACTACTTCCTGCACCCGCCGGTGACCATGCTGTTTGGCAGGTTGCTCGGCGCGGGCGAGATGGGCACGTGGGAGGCGCTGCACACCATCGCGGGCACGCTGGCGGTGTGGTGGATTATCTACCTGCTGTTCAGGCGTTTCCGGTGGCCGTCGCCGGTCGCCTGCGCGACGGTGCTGCTGCCGGCGGTGCTGTGGCGGGACCCGGTGCGGTTCAACTTCTACTACGGCGAGCTGGCCATTTTCGCCGTAGCGTTCGTGGCCACGGACCTGTGGTGGACCCGCCCCGCGCAATTCCAGCGCTGGGTGCCCAAGGGAATGCTCACCGGCATCGCCGCGGCGTTCACCCTACGGCCTGCGGTGTTCGCGCTGTATTTCCTGTTCCGCAAGGACTACCGGGCGCTCGGCTGGATGGGCGGCGCGTTCGCGTCCTTTACCGCGCTCGGCGCGGTGGCGCGCCCGGGCATGACGGCCGCGTATTTCACCGACTACCTGTGGCACATCGGCGAGCGCTACGACCTCTCCCAGGCCCAGAACCTCACCCTGTTCGGCGCCGCACAGCGGTTTACCGGCGCAGACGGCGCGAGCGCACTGTGGGTGCTCGCGGTGCTCGTCGTCGGCGGCGCGCTGATCTACGCCGCCCGCGTTTTTATTCAGCGCGGCGAGGCCCCGATGGGCGCGGTCAGCCTGGCGCTCGCGGCACTGACAGTCTCCTCCTGGGCACCGCCGTACGCGTGGGCGTGGATGCTGCCGGGCGTGTTCATCATCGGCGAGTTCGCGTGGCGCCGCCGCGACGTTGCCGCGCTGCTGACCATGCTCACCTACCTGGGCCTTTCCACCGTGTTCGTGCCGCACTCGCAGTTTAAAAACATGGACACCATCGCCGGACGCGACCGGGTGCTCGGCGACTGGGTCATGTCGTCCGTGGTGTGGTGGACGCTGCTCGCCGCCGCGGTGTTCGCCGCGTGGGCGCTGACCCAACGCAGAGAAGATGATGGCTACCGTAGGCCCCATGCAATTCCCCGACCTAAGCACCCTGCAAGCCCGCGGCACGAGGAAGTGGACGCAGTTCAACCCTGACGTGCTGCCGCTGTTTATCGCGGAGAGCGATTTTCCCACCGCGCCCGCTGTGAAGCAGGCGATCGTGGACGCCGCCGAGCGCGAGATGTTCGGCTACACCCCCGCCCCGCACGCGCACCGCCTCGGCGAGGCCGTCTCCGACTTCTACGCGGAGCGCTACGGCTGGCGCCCGGACGCGGAGCGGATCTTCCCGGTCGCGGACGTGGTGCGCGGCGTGATGCTGGCCATCCAGTACTTCACCGAGGGCGATGTGGTGGTCCCGGTCCCCGCCTACTTCCCCTTCTTGGATGTTGCGGAGGTCGCTGGCCGCAAGCGTGTCGACGTCAGCTCCGCCGGGGGCCTCGACCTGGCAGAAGTGGAAACCGCGTTCCAAAACGGCGCGGGCAGCATCATCGTGACTAACCCGTTCAACCCGGGCGGCTACGTGTTCACCGAATCGCAGCTCGACGAGGTCTGCGCGCTGGCGCGCAAGTACAACGCCCGGGTGATCGTGGACGAGATCCACGCCCCGCTGGTCTACGACGGCACCCACGTCTGCGCCGCGGCGAACAACCCGGACGTGTGCATCACGGTCACCGCGACGTCCAAGGCGTGGAACGTCGCGGGGCTGAAGTGCGCGCAGATGATCTTCTCCAACGACGAGGACGTTAAGACTTGGAACGCGATGTCGGGCGTGGCCAAGGACGGCGTGGGCACCCTGGGCATCGTTGCGGCGGAGGCCTGCTACGACCACGGCCGCGAGTTCTTGGACGAGGAGATCGCGCAGCTCAAGGCCAACCGCGACTGGCTGGTGGAAAACCTGCCCAAGGCGGTGCCGGGCATCGAGATTGAGGTGCCGGCGGCGACCTACCTGATGTTTTTGAACTTCAAGAACACCAAGCTTGTCGACGAAAAACCCGCCGCGTGGCTGCGCCGCCACGCGAAGGTGGCCATGAACGAGGGCGTGGACTTCGGACCCGGCGGCGAGCACCGCGCAAGGCTGAACTTCGCCACCTCGCCGGAGATCCTGGAGGAAGCGGTGCGGCGGATGGGCGGAGCCGTCGCAAAGCTTTAGCATCCCACTTCATGGAACCCTGTTCCCATCTAGCGGTCGGTTGGTCTAGACTCTAGGGAACTTCAACCCAACTAGAGAGGAACGACCATGGGTTCCACAGTGGCATCACAGCCCGAAGGCGGCTCGAAGCGCTCCACCAGCGCGATCGTCGTCACCGGGCTGGCGCTGTTTTCGATGTTCTTCGGCGCGGGCAACCTCATCTTCCCGCCCATGCTGGCCGTGGAGGCGGGCGACAACTTCTGGCCGGCGCTGTTCGGCTTCCTCACCACCGCCTCCCTGCTGCCGGTGCTGGCCGTGATCGCCATCGCGCTGTCAGGCTCGAACCTGCGCGACCTAGCGCAGCGCGCCGGCTCGATTTTCGGCGTGGTCTTCCCGGTGCTGGCGTACCTGTCCATCGGCGCGTTTTACGCGCTGCCGCGCACCGGAGCCGTCTCTTTTGAAACGGCGATCACCCCGCTGTTCGGCTTCGAGTCCTTCGCCTCCTCCGGCGTGTTCAACGTGCTGTTCTTCGGCATCGCGCTGGCGCTGTCCTGGAACCCCACCACCATCATGGAGAAGCTGGGCAAGTTCCTCACCCCGGCGCTTCTGGTGCTGCTGGTCGTGATGATTTCCGTGGCCGCGTTCCGCTGGAGCGCCGAACCGGCCGCGCCGAACGAGCCGTACGACGACGGCCCGCTGACCGCCGGCTTGCTCGAGGGGTACCTCACCATGGATTCCATCGCCGCGCTGGCGTTTTCCATCGTGGTCATCTCCACCCTGCGCCACCGCGGCTTCAACGAGGGCAAGGAGCTGGTCGGCGGCACCATCGCCGCGGGTGTCGGCGCAGGCATCATGCTGGGCCTAGTCTACATCGGCTTGGGCCTGATCGGCCGTGTCATGCCGAACGCCGGCGACTTCGACAACGGCGCCGGCCTTTTGGCCGAGGCCGCCAACCTGACCATGGGCGGTGCCGGCCAGGCCGTGTTCTCCGCCATCGTGCTGCTGGCCTGCCTGACCACCGCGGTGGGCCTGATCACCGCGACCGGCGAGTACTTCTCCGAGCAGTTCCCCGGCTCCTACCACGTCTGGGCCGTCATCTTCGCGGTTGCGTCCATGGTGATCGCCACCCAGGGCCTGGAGTTCGTCATGGCTATCGCCGCGCCGGTGATCGGCTTCCTCTACCCGCCGGCGATCACCTTGATCGCGCTGACGCTCATCGAGCCGGCCTTCCGCGCCCGCACCCGTTTCAGCTGGGCGTTCTTCCTGCCGCTGTGGACGGCCGTGGTGTGGTCCTCGATCGAGACGTTGATCTCGCTGGAGTGGGGCGCTGATGCCCTGACCCCGATCGTGCAGTGGGCGCCGATGTTCGACGCCGGGCTCGGCTGGGTCGTGCCGGTGGTCATCGCCTTCGTCATCGGCCTGGTCGTGGACTTTGTCCGCCCCAAGCCCGCCATGATCCCGGGCACCATGGAATCCGTCGAGGGCGAGGACCTCTCGGCGGAGGGCGACGCTGTCCCCGTTCTGCAAGCCAAGGACTAGTACGGTGGGGCGCATGAACGCCCCACTTTCTCTCATCGATTTCTGCACCCGCTACCCCGGCGAATCCGTCGGCGAGGCGACGCAGCGCTCCGTGGCCTTCGCCCAGCAGGCGGAGGCCTTAGGTTATTCGCGCATCTGGTACGCGGAGCACCACAACATGTCCAGCATCGTCTCCTCCTCGCCGGCGGTGCTGATCAGCCACATCGGTGCGAAGACCAGCCGCATCCGCCTCGGCGGCGTGATGCTGCCGAACCACTCCCCGTACGTCATCGCCGAGCAGTTCGGCATGCTGGAGGAGCTCTACCCCGGCCGCATCGACCTGGGCCTGGGCCGCGCGCCCGGCACCGACCAGCAGACCCTGGGCCGGGCGCTGCGCCGCGACCCGCGCGCCGCCGAGAACTTCCCGCAGGACGTCCAGGAGCTGCAGGCGTGGCTGTCCAACACCTCGCCGCTGCCGGGCGTGACTGCCATGCCGGGCTTTAACACCAACGTGCCGCTGATCATCCTGGGCTCGTCCATGTTCGGCGCCTCTTTGGCGGCGCAGCTGGGCCTGCCGTACGCGTTCGCCTCCCACTTCGCCCCGCAGCACCTGGAGCAGGCCACCGCCTACTACCGCGAGAACTACCAGCCGTCCGAGCGCCACCCGGAGCCGTACTGCATCGCCGCGGTCAACGTCACCGCCGCCGAGAGCGAGGAGGACGCGAAGCGCCAGACGAAGGTGGTGCACCGCAACCGCGTGCGCGCGTTTATGGGCCGCCAGGGCAAGCAGCTTTCCGACGACCAGCTGGACACCGTGGTCAACTCCTACCAGGGCCGCCAGATCATCGACATGCTGCGCTACACCGCCGAGGGCACCGGCGAGCAGGTCGCCGAGTACTTGGAGGCGTTCCGCAAGACTGCCCAGGCCGACGAGCTGATGATTTCCCTGCAGGCCGGCAGCCACGACGAGGTGAGCCGGTCCATGGAAATCCTCGCCGAAGCCTGGGGTTAATCGGGACAGGCCTCCAACTAATAGGAGTTATTCGTCGGCTGGTTTAGTATCGGGTGTCGTTACATACCCGGTTGTCGAAAAAGGACGTGATCCTGCACATGGCGCAACTGCCTACCGGCCCACTCCGCCGCCCGCAGCAGCACGAGGAGATCGCGGACTACCTGCGTGATGAGATCTTCGCGGGCCACATTCCGGCCGGCGAGTCGCTGCCCAGCGAGGTGGAGCTGTGCGAACAGTTCAACACCTCCCGCGGGCCGGTGCGTCAGGCTGTGGCCACGTTGCGCGCCGAGGGGTTGTTGTCCTCCGGCCGCGGCCGCCGCTCGCTGGTGCTGTCCAACACGCGCACCGAGACGTTCGAGGAGATTTTGTCCAACACCTCCTGGATATTCCGGATGGGCAAAGACCCCAGCGAGGACGTGGAACAGTTCGGCCTGGACACCGCCAGCGAGGAGCTGGCGGAGTGCATGCGCATCACCCCCGGCGACGAGGTCTTCGTTGTCCGCCGCGTGCGCAGCGCCGACGGCGAGCCCATGGTGATTGAGCAGATGGCGTTTCTGCCGGTGCTCTCGGAGGTCATCGAATCCGTGGACACCTCCGAGCAGTCCATCCACCGCGAGCTCATCCGCGCCGGCGCGGACTTCAACAACATCTCCCGCGCCTTCACTATCGAGCAGGCGGATGCCGACGTCGCGGGCAAGCTGGGCATCGCCGAAGGCGCCCCGGTGCTGCGCGTGAAGATCAAGGCGCTGACGCACAACGGCGACGTGCTCGAGGCCGCGGTGCACACCTTCCGCGTGGACAAGCTGTCCTTCGGTCTGAACAACGTGCGCGGGCACTCATCCCCGCTGTGGTTCCAGGCGGAATCAGAGATCCGCTAACCTCTTCATACATGCATGCAAGGAGTCTGGTGGCCGCCGTCGCCTTGGCCCTCCCCCTGGCCGCCTGCGGTGATGCCGCGCCGCGCGACAACGTGGTCGTGGCCGCCTCCGGCGCACCGGCCGGGCTGGATTTCACCACCACCGGCGGCGCGGCCGCGCCCCAGGCGCTCGTGGGCAATGTCTACGAAACGCTCGTGCGTATCGACGCCTCCGGTGCCCCCGTGCCCCACCTCGCCGAACGTGTGGAGCGCGATGGCGGCACGTTCACCTTCCACCTGCGCGACGGCGTCACCTTCGCCAACGGCAAACCGTTTACTGCGGACGATGCCGCGTTTTCCATCCACTACGTGCAAAATGAGTGGACCAACGGGCTGAAAGCCCAGATGGATCCGGTCACAGACGTCGAGGTGGTGGACGAGCGGACGCTGCGCGTGACCGTCGAGGGCGGGACCGCTGCTGAGGACGCGTGGCTGTGGTCCATGGGCACCTTGACGGGGGCGATGATGACACCGGCAGGCGTCGACAAGCTTGCGACCGCTCCCCTGGGCACCGGGCCGTACACCGTGGCCCGCTTCGATGTGGGCGAGGCCATCGAGTTCGACGCGCGGGAGGACTATTGGGGCGGCGACGTCGCGCGCGACGGGATGATCCGCTACTTCGACGACCCGGTCTCCGCCGTCAACGCGTTGCGCGTGGGCGACGCGGACGTGGTGTGGGGCATGCAGGCGCCGCAGCTGATAGACACGCTGCCCGAGGACATCCGCGTCGAGGTGGGCACCACCAACGGCGAGGTGCTGCTTTCCATGAACAACACCCGCGCGCCTTTCGACGACCCTGACGTGCGCCGCGCCGTGGCGTACGCGGTGGACCGGGCGGCGGTCAACGAGGTGGTCTACAACGGCCTGGCCACCGACACCGGCGGCGCCCCCGTGCCCCCGACGGACCCCTGGTACCCGGGCCGCGACTTCTACCCCTTCGATCCGGACAAGGCGCGCGAGCTGCTCGCGGGGCGCACCCCGGAGATCACCATCACCGTGCCAAACCGGCCGTACGCACAAGAAGCGAGCGAGCTGATCTACTCGCAGCTTCGCGCCGTTGGCTTCCGCGTGCGCCTCGAAACCGTCGAATTCCCCGCGGTCTGGCTCAACCAGGTGCTCAAGGGCCACGACTACCAGGCATCGATCGTCTCCCACGTGGAGCCGCGCGACGTGCCCATGCTCTTTGGCAACCCGGACTACTACCTGGGCTACGACAACGCGGTGGTGCGCGAGCGCATCGCCGCCGGCGACATGGCCGGCGCTGTGGAGCAGATCATGGACGACGCCGCGGCGCTGACCCTGGCCAACGCGCCGAACATCGTGCTCTACGCCCCCGGCGTTTCCGGCCTGGACCCGAACGTGGTCACCGACTCGCTGCCGCTGAACGAGGTGGAGAAATGATCCGCACGCTGGCAAAACACATCCTCCGCTTCGTGCTGCTGCTCGCCGCGGCCAGCGTGGTCATCTTCACCCTGCTGCGCGCCGTGCCCGGCGACCCGGCGCGCGTGGCGCTGGGGGTCTCCGCCACCGAGGAGGCCGTCGCGGAACTGTCGGCGCGCCTCGGGCTGGATCAGCCGCTGCCGGTGCAGTACTTCGACTGGGTTTCGGGGCTGCTCACCGGCGACTTCGGCATCTCCATGTCCTCCGGCAAAGACATCACCGACACGGTGATCGAGCGCGCCGGGGTGTCGCTGACGCTGACCCTTGTGGCGATGACGGTCTCGCTCGCCGTCGCGGTGCCGGTGGGCGTGTACCTGGCGCGGCGCACCCACTCCCCCGACGGCGCGGTCGTCGGGGCGCTGTCGCAGGTGGGCATCATCGTGCCGTCGTTTCTGGTCGGCATCGCGCTCGTGGCGCTGTTTTCGGTGCGCCTGGGCTGGCTGCCGGCCAACGGCTGGGGCACGCCGGCGCACGCGGTGCTGCCGGTGGCTTCGCTCGCGCTCGTGCAGGCCTCGATCCTCACGCGCTATGTCGCCGCCGCGGTGCGCGAGGAGATGGGCAAGGATTATGTGAGGACGGGCAGGGCCCTTGGTGCGTCGATAGGCAATGTGCTGTTCACCTCGGCGCTTCGAAACGCCGCGCTGCCGGTGATCACGGTCGTCGGCGTGCAGCTCGCGTCGCTGGTGGTGGGCGCCGTGGTGATCGAGCGGGTGTTCACCATCCCCGGTTTGGGCACCATGCTTCTCGACGCAGTAGGCAACCGCGACCTGGCCACCGTCCAAACCGTGATGATGGTAGTCGTGGCGTTCACCCTGGTGGTGAACCTGATCGTGGACCTGACCTACACGGTGGTGGACCCGCGGATTCGGAGGCAGGCATGAGCTGGCAGCGCAAAGTTGGCGCGGCGATCGTCGCGCTGGTGGCCTTCGCGGCGCTGCTGTCGCTCGTGTGGACGCCCTACGACCCGCTACAGACGGAGGTCGCCGCGCGCTTGCAAGGTAGTTCCGCGACGCACTGGATGGGCACCGACCAGTTCGGCCGCGACATTCTCTCGCGCGTCATGGACGGCGCGCGGCTAACGCTGACCGTGGCCGTGGGTGCGGTCGCGCTGTCGGGCCTGGTCGGGGTGCCGCTAGGGATCTGGGCCGGGATGCGGCGCGGCGCGTCGAGGTTTGTCATGGCCGGTGCCGACCTGCTGCTGGCCTTCCCCGCGCTGCTGCTGGCCATCGTGTTCACCGCGGTGTTCGGCGCCTCCATCTGGATTGTCGTGCTGGCCATCGGCATCGCCGGCATCCCCGCCTTCGTGCGCGTGGCGCGCGCAGGCACCCTGCAGGTGATGCAGCGCGACTACATCCTGGCCGCGCGCATCGCCAAGGTCTCCGGCCCTGCGATTGCGTGGCGGCACGTGCTGCCCAACATCTGGCCGCTCGTGCTCACCCAGGTCTCCGTCGCGGTCGCGCTGGCCATCCTGGCGGAAGCCGGCCTGTCGTTTCTGGGGCTCGGCGCGCCCGCGCCTTACGCCTCCTGGGGCCGCATGCTGCAGGCCTCCCAGCCGTACCTGGCCACCTCCCCGCATCTGGCGCTGTGGCCGGGTGCCGCGATCGCGCTGACCGTGCTGGGCTTCAACCTTCTGGGACACGCTGATGATCGTCGTTAAGCACCTGCACATCGAGGGCATCCTCCACGACATCTCCCTCACCGTCGGCGCCGGCGAGCGCGTGGGCATCATCGGCGAATCCGGCTCCGGCAAATCCGTCACCGCGCTTTCCATCATGGGGCTTTCCGACCTGCCCGCGGAAGGATCCATCACCGTCGACGGCACCGAAATGGTGGGCACGCCCGACCGCGTGCGCCGGCGCGTGCGCGGCACCAAGGTCGCGATGGTGTTCCAGGAGCCGATGACCGCCCTCGACCCGCTGAAAAAGATCGGCAAACTCGTCCCGCGCGACCTGCTCCGTGACGTCGGCGTCGACCGCCCCGACGCCTACCCCCACGAACTTTCCGGCGGCCAGCGCCAGCGCGTGCTCATCGCGCTCGCCCTGTCGCAAAACCCGGACGTGCTCATTTGCGACGAACCCACCACCGCCCTCGATGCGATCGTCCAAGCCGAAATTCTCGACCTGCTCGACCGCCTCGTGCGCGAGCGCGGCATGGGATTGCTGTTTATCTCCCACGACCTTTCCGTGGTGCGCCGCATGACCGAACGCGTGCTCGTGTTCAAGGACGGCCGCATCGTCGACGCCGACTCCGACTACGCCCGCGCACTCGCCGCGGCCGCCGAGCCCGGCGCGCCCGCTGGACCGGTCCCCCTCGGCGAGCCGGTAGTAACTCTGGACGGGGTGTCGCTGAAGCGCGGCGCGACCATGGCCGTCGACGATGTCACCCTCACCGTGCGTGAAGGCGAACGCCTGGCCATCGTCGGCGGGTCCGGCTCCGGCAAGACGTCGCTGTTGCACCTCATCGCAGGACTGCGCCAGCCCACCGCCGGCACCGTGAACGTGCGTGGCGACGTGCAGATGGTCTTTCAAGACCCGTACTCGTCGTTGGACCCGCGGATGGATGTGGGGTCGTCGATACGCGAGGCGGGCGTGGATCAGGCCCGCGCGGACGAAATGCTCGAGCGCGTCGGACTCGCCGGCACCGGCAGCCGCAAACCCGCGCAGTTTTCCGGCGGGCAGCGCCAGCGCATCTCCATCGCGCGCGCCGCAGCACCCCGCCCGGACATTTTGCTTGCCGACGAGCCCGTCTCCGCCCTCGACGCCACCATCCAAGACCAGGTGCTCGACCTGCTGCGGGAGAGCGTCGGCAAGCACACGCTCGTCTTTGTCACCCACGACCTGAAGGTCGCCCGCGAACTGTGCCCCACCGTCGCCGTGATGCAGGCTGGGCGCATCGTCGAACACGGTAAGACCGCCGACATCTGGGAAAATCCCCAGCACCCATACACCCAGGAGCTGCTCGCCGCCGTAATATAGGCGACCATGAGCGCGAAGATCTGCGTGGTCGGCTCCATCAACGCCGACCTGACCGTCAACGTTGAACGCCACCCCATCCCGGGCGAGACCCTCATGGGTGCCGGTGGCGACATCACCGCCGGTGGCAAGGGCGCGAACCAGGCCTGCGCCGCCGCCCGACTCGGCGCGCCGGTGGCACTGGTCGGCGCAGTGGGCACCGACGCCAACGCCAAACCCGCCACCGCGCTGCTGCACGAAGCCGGCGTCGACCTCACCCACGTCGAGGAGGCCGCCGAGGTCACCGGCCTTGCCGTGATCACCGTGGCCGCCAACGGCGAGAACACCGTGCTGGTGGTGCCGGGGGCGAACGCGCGGGTGGACGCGGAGTTCGTGGACCGGCACGCGGACGCAGTGGAAACCGCCGAGCTGGTGCTGTTGCAGGGCGAGATCCCCGCCGACGGGTTCGCGCGCGCCGTGGAGCTGGCGCACGGGCGCGTGGTGGTCAACCTCGCCCCCGTGGTGGACGTGCCGCGCAAGGCGCTGGTGAACGCCAACCCGCTGATGGCCAACGAGCACGAAGCCGGCCTGATCCTCAAGCAGCTCGGCCTGGATGGCGCGGGCACGCCGGAGGACCTGGCGCGCCGCCTGCTGGGCGCGGGGTTCGCCTCCGTGGTGCTCACGCTCGGCTCCGCCGGCGCCGTCGTGGCCGAAAACGGCGAGCTCACCCACATGGACTCCCCGAAGGTGGAGGCGGTGGACACCGTCGGCGCGGGCGACGCGTTCGCCGGCGCGTTCTGCCACCGCATCATCGAAGGCGACAGCATGGCCGACGCCGCCCGCTTCGCCTGCCGCGTCGGTGCCTTCTCAGTCACCCGGCCCGGCGCGCAGCCGTCGTACCCGTCCGCGGCAGATACGCTGCCCAGCTAACCGCCACTCACGAAAAGGAGTTTCCAGATGGCCGCCGAAACGCCGCGCGGCCAGAGGCCGTCGACAGGCAGCGCCCGCCCCATGCGCATCCATCGCGCGCAGGGCATCTACCCCGACAACATGCACCCCGGGCTCGTCCCCGGCATCAGCGTCGAAGAGTCCCGACACAATTTCGGATTGGACAAGGTCGTCTTCGGCATCACGGCCGCGGCGATCCTCGCGTTCGTGATCTGGGGCGTGACCGCCCCGCAGCAAGTCTCCGCCGTCTCCTTGAGCGCGCTGTCCTGGGGTCTGCGCAACTTTGGCTGGCTGTTCAACATCATCCTTGTCTCCTGCGTGGTCATCATGGCCGTGCTGGCATTCTCCCGCTTCGGCAACATCAGGCTGGGCAAAGACAACGAAGAGCCGGAGTACTCCTTCTTCTCGTGGGTCGCAATGATGTTTTCTGCCGGCATCGGCGTGGGGATCTTCTTCTTCGGCCCCTCCGAACCGTTGGCCATGTACCTCGATCCACCGCCGCTGACCGTCGAAGGCGGCACTGACGAAGCATTGCACCAGGCGATCGCCCAGGCCGACTTCCATTGGGGGATCTCCCCGTGGGCGGTGTATTCCCTCGTCGGTGCCGCCATGGGTTACTCCTGCTACCGGCGCGACCGTCCCACGCTCATGTCATCCTTGTTCGCGCCGATGGTCAAGCGCTCTGGCCCGTTAGGCACTGTCATCGACATCCTCGCGATTGTCGCCACCCTATTCGGCACCGCTGCCTCCCTGGACATTTCCACCCTGCAGATCGGCGAGGGAATCGCCATCATGCGCAGCGGCGAGTCGGCGCCGTTGGGCGTGCTGCTCACCGTGATGGGTGTCCTCACCCTGGGGTTCGTCATCTCCGCCGTCTCCGGGGTTGGCAAAGGCGTCCGAATCCTGTCCAACATCAACATCTCGCTGACCTCCGCGTCGATCCTGTTCATTTTTGCCACCGGGCCGACACTGTTCCTGATGAATCTGTTGCCGTCCGGCACGCTCACCTACGCCGACCGCTTCTTGGACATGGCGTCGCGCTCGCTGTCCTGGGGCGAAGACACCCTGAAGTTCCAATCCGCCTGGACCGCCTTCTACTGGGCCTGGTGGATCGCCTGGGCGCCGTTCGTGGGCATGTTTGTCGCGCGCATCTCCCGCTGTCGCACCCTGCGCCAGTTCGCTGTCGCAACCACGCTCGTGCCCACCGCGGTGCTCATCTGCGCGTTTAATATTTTTGGCGGCACCGCGATCACCTTCTCCCGCGAAGGCCGGGAAGGCTTCGACGGCAGCGCCACCCCGCAACAGGTTCTCTTTAACATGTTCGGCGAAATGCCGCTCTCCGACGTCACCCCATATGTCCTCATCGGTATCTTGTCGGTGTTCTTCATTACCTCCGCCGACTCCGCATCTGTGATCATGGGCTCCATGTCGTCCAAGGGCGACCCTGAGCCCAACAAGCTCGTGGTGGTGTTCTGGGGCCTCGCCATGATGGGCATCGCCGTGGTCATGCTGCTCACCGGCGGCGAGGATGCCCTGTCCGGCTTGCAATCGCTCACCATTCTGTCCGCGCTGCCGTTCTCGGTGGTGATCCTGTTGGGAGTGTCAGGAAGTTTGTGTGTGAGGCTCTGATCTAGAAGGAGTTTCATCGATAATGACTACGGTGTCACCGAAGAAAGGCCACGACCCGGCGAGGGTCAACGAGATCAGCGAGAAGCTGATGGAAAATCCTGAGCTGGCTAGCCTGATAAGCTAGCTGTCGACGTCCGCTGATGATGCAAGCGACCTGGTCAAAGGCCTGCTGCAGGCATCGATCAACGCTGGTCTGCAAGCGGAAATGGATGCGCACTTGGGATACGGCCATTCCGACCGCAAGGCGAAGGCCCGGGTGGAAACCGCACAGGAGAGCAATCACCGCAACGGGTCGTACACCAAGACCGTTAATTCTGGCTACGGCGCGTTGGAAGTGACCATGCCGAGGGATCGTGCCGGCACGTTTGCTCCAACGATGGTGCCCAAAGGCGCACGCCGGCTCACAGAACTCGACGACATGATCGTCTCGCTATACGCCGGCGGGATGACAGTGCGCGATATCCAGCATCACCTCGCGACCACGCTCGGGGTGGATATGAGCCCGGATACGATCAGCACCATTACCGATGCGGTGTTAGACGAGGTCATGATCTGGCAAAACCGCCAGCTCGACGAGTTTTACCCGGTGATCTTCCTCGACGCGCTACGCGTCAAGATCCGTGACGGCCACCGCGTGGTCAACAAAGCCTGCTACATGGCGGTTGGTGTCGACATGGACGGCATCAAGCACATCCTGGGATTGTGGATCGCCGACAACGAAGGCGCTGCATTCTGGGCATCGGTGTGCGCGGATCTGGCCAACCGCGGTGTCCAGGACGTGTTCATCGTGTGCTGCGACGGGCTGAAAGGTCTACCGGAAGCCGTGGAGACAACCTGGCCAAATTCTATGGTGCAGACCTGCATTGTGGACCTGATTCGGGCTGCGAACCGGTGGGTGTCCTACCAGGACCGCAAATCTGTCTCCCGGGCGCTACGTGAGGTCTACACGGCCGCAAACGAAGACACCGCCCGTGCCGGCTTAGACGCCTTCGAGGCCTCAGAATTGGGCCAGAAATACCCGCAGTCGGTCAAAGTCTGGCGCGACCCCTGGGAGCGGTTCATACCGTTTCTGCAGTTCCTGCCGGCCGCACGCCGGGTGCTCTACACCACCAACTCGATCGAATCGCTCAACTCTGAACTGCGCAAAGCCACCCGCAACCGCGGCCAGTTCCCGAACGACACCGCGGCGCTGAAAACGCTGTGGTTGATGATTTGCAACATCGAAGACAAACGCGCTGCCCAGCGAGCGAAGAAAGCGAAACGTGACATCGAACGCAACGGCTATATTGAAGGAGCGAAAGCCACCGGATGGAAACAAGCCATCAACCAACTAGCCGTGGCGTACCCCGGCCGATTCGCGGACTACTTGTAACCCAAGCCCCCGCACACAAATAATCGGACACTCTCATCCTGTTGCTGGTGTATTCCTTCATCAAAGACCTGTCCACCGACCCGATGGCCATCCGCACTTCGTACGCGCGAAACGCCGTGAAATCTGCTGTCATGCGCGGCATAGAGGAGTACGGCGACGACTTCGAAATTGCCATCGAACCCTCCGCCGAAGGCAGGGGCGCCGGCGCCACCTTCGACTCCACTTCCGACGAGTACACCGGCTGGTATCGCCGCACCGACGAGCAGGGCGAACCCGTTGGCTACGACTATGCCACCGGCGAGTGGTCCGACGGCTACAGCTCCCCAGAAGAGGACCGCTAATTACATCCCCGCCATGTCCAGCAAGCGGCCCAGCACCGCCCCACCGTGGCGGCGCAGCCCGTCGTGCTGGAACCTGTCGGTCTCAAACACCTGCGCGCCGATGTGCGCCGCGGTCTCCAACGAAAGCTCGCGCGGAACGAAGATGTCGTCGGTGTAGACCGCCGCGTACGCGTCGTGACCGCCGGCCAAGCCCACGTAGAGGTTTGACCAGTCGTCCTTCTGCGCCAGCGCATCGGCGGCGGCCGAAAATGGGCGCAGCGCCGGGTCTTCGGCGAATTGGAACGGGAAGATGTGCTCGCCGGTGAGGTAAAACTCCGCATCATCGGGGCTCGCGTCGGGTGCAAAGCCGTCCAGCTCGGCGGACACCCGCTCGGCCGCCCACGCCGTCGCCCCCGGCACGGTGCCACCGTAGATGGACTCGTGCACCGCGGCGTACAGCGGCCCTTTGGCAAAGCTCACGCGATCCCCCACCGCCGCCAGGAAGTCTGTGCGGAGCCTGCCGTTAGCGTGGAACGGCGCCTCAAACAGACGCGCGAGCGACTCGAAGCCGCCCTCGCGGCCCAGCTCGATGCCCACGGTGCGCAGCCGCCGCGCGCTGAGCCGCTCGCCGGTGGGCAGCAGTTCCTCCTGCGCCTCGAGGTGGCGGCACACTTCGCGCACCATCCGCTCGGCCGCGGGATACTGTTCGTTGAACTGCAGGTGGCGGTGCTTCAGCTTCGCAAACGTCGCCCAGTACACCTCGTCTATGCCTTTGCTTATCGACGCCAACCCTCCGGTAAACAACGCCCTGCCCACCCTCTCCGGGCGCGCGGCCAGGTAGTGCAGCAGGCAGAACCCGCCGAACGACTGTCCCAGCACATCCCAGCGGTCGAGCCCCAGCTCCTCGCGCACCGCCTCGGCGTCAGCGACGATTTCGTCGGCGCGTAGGTTGGCGAGCACTTTAGCGTCGATAAGCTCGGGTGTCGCGGCGTCGACCCTTGTGGACCTACCGGTGCCGCGCTGGTCCAACAGCACAACCTGGTAGCCGCGGGCAAGCGCCACGTTCACCCACTCGAAGCGCTCGCGGGGCGCCGGAAAGCCCGGCCCGCCTTGGAGGTACAGCAGCGCCCGGGCGTCCGGATCGCCGACGACGCGTGCGAAGACGGTGAAGCCGCCGCGGGTGATCTCGATCTCTCGCATGTGGAGATTGTAGGAACTGCAGGAGTTTTCGCTGCGTCGTATACGTATGCGCGACGGAATGGAAATCGAATTTTCGCCGGTAATAGTGAACGCGTCGCAGCTCGAGCGCGGACAGATCTATCTGCGGATCAGCGACGCACGGTTCGTTCATGAGTCATATGGGCGGGATCGTTGGACCGTGAATCTTGCGGCGAGGCACCACCCGCGCAGCGAACGCTACGAAGTCCCGGCGGCCGTGCGGGCCGTGGTCCACGCTGTCAGCGCACCGCGCAGGCAGCAGTTGCGCGCACCCGCGCTGAACTCAATGCTTTGTTCGTTGAACTTCCCGATGCTGCGAGCACAGCAGGGTCTTCGGCGCAGCCCGAGGAAACTGTACTCGACACCTTGCTGGAGAAAAAGAAGCGTTTGAATCAAACGCTGTGGCTGGTGTACACGGTCGCTCTCGGTGTGATGCTCGTCGGTTTGTTCGCCTTCCAGATGCCGCAGGTCCTTGTGGCGATCCCGGTTGCCGCCGCGTTGACGGTAGTCGCCTACCGTGTTGCGGGCATCGACATGGCGCAGGAGGAGGTCCTTGATCAGATTGAGCAGGGGCGGCGCAAGGAGCGGGCGGTTCAGCTTCACATGGAGAATGAGCGTCGCAAGGAACTGGGTGGGTAGTCCGCCCGCACCACGGAGCAGTTTGCAAACTCCCCTGAGCAATCCCACCCGCGCATTCGGGCCCAGCGCCGCGCACCCTATACAGTGTTCAGCCATGGACGCACCTCGGCGCGCAACCGCGGCAGCTGCAGCCACGCTCGCTGCGGCGACGCTCGCCGGCTGCTCGGCCGGTCACACCGCCACCAACGCCGCGAAACTCAGCGC